>JAFZKV010000043.1 GCA_017551765.1 Bacteroidales bacterium | reverse complement strand
CAGAGCAAGGCGACGAGGAAGATAATGCGCACCACGGTGGGGTCGACATTCAGATATTTGGCGATGCCACCACACACGCCGGCAATGCGGCGGTCGGTGGTGCTACGCATCAAACGACGATAGCTGTTGTTATCCATATCTTTAAACTTTAAACCTTTCTTACAGCATCCCTTTACGTTTCAACAATGCTTTGGGGCTGGGGTCTTTGCCACGGAAGGCGCGGTAGAGTTCCATCGGCTCCACGGTGTTGCCGCTCTCGAGCAGGTGGCGGAACTTGGCGGCCAACTCGGGGTTGAAGAGGTCGCCGCTTTCGGCAAAGGCCTCGAAGGCGTCGGCATCGAGGATGGCGGTCCAAGTATAGCTGTAATAGCCGGCATCATAGCCCGTGGTGAAGATGTGTTGGAAGTAGGGGCTACGGTAGCGGCTGATAATCTCGGGGATGAGGCCGATGGCGTTCATGGCCTGCTCCTCGAACTGCAGCGGGTCGATGTGCTGCGGAGCACTAACTGTATGATAGCGCATGTCGAGTATCGAAGCGGCCAGCAACTCGGTGGTCATAAAGCCCTGACCGTAGGTCTGGGCGGCGGCGATGCGCTCAATGAGGGCGTCGGGGATGGCCTCGCCGGTCTGGTAGTGCTTGGCATACTGCTTCATCACCTGCGGATGGCGGCACCAATTCTCCATCACCTGCGAAGGCAGCTCGACGAAGTCGCGCGGCACGTTAGTGCCGGCCAGCGACGGATAGGTGCACTTGCTGAGCAAGCCGTGGAGGGCGTGGCCGAACTCGTGGAAGAGGGTCTCGCTCTCGTCGAAGTTGAGCAGCGACGGCTTGTCGGCGGTGGGATTGGTGAAGTTGCAGACCACCTGGATGATGGGGATGACGTTGTTGCCCTCGAGGTCGCGGTGCTGGCCGCGGAACTCGGTCATCCAGGCACCGCTGCGCTTGCTGGCACGGGGGTGGAAGTCCATGTAGAGGATGCCGATGGTCTCCTCGCCATCCTTCACCTCGAAGCAGCGGGCCTCGCGGTCGTAGGTGGGCAGGTCGGGGCGTTCGGTGAAGGTGATGCCGTACAGGCGGTTAGCCACCATGAAGGCGCCTTCACGCACGCTGTCGAGGCAGAAGTAGGGGCGCACCTCGGCGTCGTCGAGGGCGTATTTCTCCACGCGGTATTTCTCGGCGTAGTAGCGCCAATCCCAGGGTTGCAGTTTGGCACCCGGCTCGTCCTTCTCGAGCATCTGCTGATAGATGTCGCGCTCCTGTTTGGCCACCTTGAGGGCGGGGGTCCAGATGTCTTCAAGGCAGTGCATGACGGCCTGCGGCGTCTTGGCCAGGCAGTTGTCGAGCACATAGTCGGCGTGGGTCGGGAAGCCGAGGATGTTGGCGCGCTCGAGGCGCAGGTTCACCAGCGTGTCGATAATCTTGGTGTTGTCGAACTCTCCCTCCTTACATCTATCGGTGTAGGCGTGCCACAGTTCCTCGCGCAGCTTGCGGTCGGCGCAAGTCTGCATGAAGGGCTCCCACGAAGGCAGCGAGAGGCCCACCTCGGTGCCGTCGTCGAGCTTCTTGGTGTAGGCGTTGGTGGCCTTGAGCACGTTCTGGGCGAAGCGGAGGGTCAGCGAGGCAATCTGCTCGTTCAGTTCGCGGAAGCGGGCCTGCTTCTCCTCGGGCACATTGGCACCGCCGCGCACAAAGTCCTTGTAGTGCTTCTCCACCAGGCGCATCTGCTCGGCGTTGAGACCCAGGCTTTCGCGCTGGTCGTAGACGGCCTTGATGCGGGCGAAAAGCCGGGCGTTGAGGGCGATGTCGTCACCGTGGGCCGACAGCAACGGCGTCACCTCCTCGGCAATGGCCTCCATCTCGGGGCTGTTCTCGCACTCGCTGAGGTTGAAGAACACGGCGCTCACCTCGTTGAGCAGCCGGCCGCTGTACTCGAGGGCCAGCACAGTGTTCTCGAAGGTCGGCGCCTCGGGATTGTTCACAATGCTGTCAATCTCGGCCTTCTGCCTGCGCATGCCCTCCTCGAAGGCAGGCATGTAGTGCTCGGTACTGATGCTGTAGAAGTTGGGAATCTCATACGGAGTGTTCCACTCGCTGAAGAAGGGATTTTCCATGTCGTTGTTCTTGTTTTTGCAGCCTGCCAGCAGCAACACGGCCGCGGCGGCAATGAATAGACCTTTTTTCATTATTTATTTCATTTGTTTGACAATCTGTTCCAGCAACTGCGCGTTCAGCTTCTTGGCCACGAACTTGTGCTCCTTGTTCTCGATGAGGTAAATCTGCGGGGTGGTCTGCACGTCGTACACCTCGCGCCAATCCACATTGGCCTCGCCGCCGTTGAGGTTCACCCACCGCCGGTTGTCCATGTGGTGCTCCTCAAGGAAGCGCTTCCACTTCTTGAGCGTGGCCTCGTCGGGCTCGGTGAGGATGGCGAAGGCGCTCATGTCGAGCGAGTCGGCCACGCGGTCGAACACCTTGTAGATGGCGGGAATGATATCGCGGCAGTGGCCGCAGGTGGGGCTCCAGAAGAGCAGCAGCGTGTAGCGGCCCGGCATGTGGTGCAGCGAATAGACGCGGCGCGTGGTGTCGAACAGTATCAGCTCGGGAGCCTCGCGGCCCACCAGCAGGCGCTCCCACCTGCCGGCGCGCTCCACCTGCTCGTCGATGGTGCTCGGCGCCAGCCACGTCACCTTGCCGGTGGCGAAATAGCGCTGCACCAGGTGCACATAAATCTCGTCGTAGACCATGATATTGCTCTGCAGGTACTTCTCCGTCAGCGTGAGCACCAGCCACTTGAACACCTCGGGGGCGGGCTCCGAGCGGTCAATCAGGCTGTCGAGCAGCGGTATGGCCATCGACGGCGGCAGCCCCTCCATGCGCTTGTCCACATACTCCGTCACACGCTGGTAGAAGACCGACTTGGGCGTGCGCACAATAAAGTCGTCGTCGAGCGGCACATTGTCGAAGAAGTGGTGCATCATGTAAAAATAGCGGTCGTTGCCCTGGAGCGAGTCGGGCGGCGCCGCGGGGTCCTTGGTGGCCAGCATCATGCGGCTCACCATCGCCTCGGGGTGCTCCTCGATGAGCTGCAGCCGCAGGCTGTCGATGCGGCGCAGCTGCCGTGCGCGGAAAGCGGCAAAGGCCGCCGAGTCCAGCTGCCCGCGCGCCGCCTCCAGCTCCTCATACAGCCCGTTGGTGGCGCGGTTGAAGTTGTAGAACAGCGTGTTCTGCTTCGAGCCGACGACCGTCATGTTCAGGTTCCAATTGCGCTGGTCGGTGCGGAACTTGAAGTTGGGCTTCTCGCCGTAGACCACAAAATCCACAAAGCGCCCCTTATTGTCCGAGAAATAATAGAGCCCCGGCGGCAGCTCGCGCGAGCCCTCGAAGACAAACCGCCCGTGGCCGTTGTTGAACGCCGTGTCGAGGATGAACAGATGCTGAGCATAATAATAGCCCAGAATCATCGAACTGTCGCCGTTGCCGTCAATCTGCAACGTGAACCTATAGCCCGACCTCGCCGCCGCCGGCACCAGCGGCAGCAGCAGCCCCAGAACAACCAACAGCACACGTTTCATCATCATTGCTTTTCTCCCCATAACGCAAAGAACATTTAATTATTGTTTTCGCCCTATAGACGTGCAACCCCTTGTTTTCTGCCCAAACATTAACATACTTTAACTATTTGCCCACGCAAAAGCGACTGAAAATATTGCCAAGCACCTCGCCGGAAGACACCTCGCCGGTAACGGCGCCGAGGTGATAGAGCGCATCGCGCAGGTCCACCGCCAGCAGGTCGGCCGGAGTGCCGTCGACAAGACCCTTGGCGACATGGGCAAGCGCCTGCTGCACCCGTTGCAAAGCCTCGTAATGGCGTGCATTGGAGAGCAACACGTCGCCATCGGCCGGCATATCCTCCTGCACGGCCTCGAGCATGGCCTGCTTGAGGGCGTCGATGCCGTCGCCGCGCTTGGCGGAGACCTTGACCACCGGCCACCGGCCACCGACCACCGGCGACCGACACCCCTCCAAATCCACCTTGTTCATCACCACAATCACACGCTTGTCAGCCAATTCCAATTCGGGCGGCCGCCAGGCTGTCGTGGCGTCATGCACATAGAGAACCAGCCGTGCGTCGGTCACCGCGCGCAGGCTTCGTTCGATGCCGAGGCTCTCCACAGCATCGGACGTGTGGTGCAAACCGGCGGTGTCGATAAAGCGGAAGCTGACGCCGCCGAGGGTCATCAACTCCTCCACAGTGTCGCGCGTGGTGCCTGGGATGTCGCTCACAATGGCACGGTCGTCGTCGAGCAACGCATTGAGTAGCGAAGACTTACCGGCGTTTGGCAGCCCAACGATAGCCACCGGCAGCCCCCGTTTGAGTGCATTTCCCATGCGGAACGAGCCTATCAGTGTGGCAAGCTGTGAGTTTAGCGTTTTAAGCAAGTCGCATAGCTCCTGACGGTCGGCGAACTCGACATCCTCCTGGCTGAAATCCAACTCCAATTCGAGCAACGAAGTAAGGTCAAGCAGCCGCTGCCTGAGGGTACGCAACTGCTCGGCGTAGCCACCCCTCAACTGACTGACTGCCAAGCGGTGTTGGGCCGGAGTAACGGCGTCGATGAGGTCGGCCACCGCCTCGGCCTGCGACAAGTTGAGGCGACCGTGACGGAAAGCCCGGAGGGTGAACTCACCAGGGGCTGCAAGTCGGACCCCATCGTCCACAAGCACCTGCAGCAGTGTCTGTTGTACATATTGCGACCCATGACACGACAACTCCACGGTCGGCTCGCCGCTGTAGCCTGTAGGGAAATAGACGGCCACCAAGTCGTCCAACTCGTCAAAACGGCAATAGGTGGCGTGCCGCGGCTGCAATGCACTGACCGACAGGTGTCTCAACACCACCTGGAGCGCATCCGGACCACTGATCCGCACCACAGCAATGCCCCCCACCCCGACAGGAGTGGATACCGCCGCAATGGTGCCGTCCGACGGACGTGTCATGCACGTGTTTTCTCCGACGGCGGTCGGAGATGAGTCGGAGTTCAGTCGGACATGAGTCGGACAAGGGTCGGACATGGTAGGTAGTTTTAAGTGTTCAATTTGAGATATTTGGCCGTGTATGAGTCGGGGCAGCCGAGAAGTGCCTCGGGGGTGCCGGTGAAGACCACCCTACCCCCTTGGTCGCCGCCCTCGGGTCCGAGGTCGATTACCCAGTCGGCCGACTTGATGATATCGTGATGGTGCTCGATGACGATAATGGAATGGCCGCGTTCGATAAGGCGGTCGAACGAGGCGAGCAACTTGCGTATGTCGTGGAAGTGGAGTCCGGTGGAGGGCTCGTCGAAGATGAAGAGCATGGGACGGTCGGCCGCCTCGCCATGAACGAGATAGGAAGCCAGCTTGATGCGCTGCGCCTCGCCGCCGGAAAGCGACGAGGAAGACTGTCCGAGCTTGAGGTAGCCGAGGCCCACGTCCTGCAGGGGTTTGAGGCGGGTATAGACGGAACGGGTCTGGTCGGTGTTGAAGAAGTCGCAGGCCTGGTCGACGGTCATATCGAGCACTTCGCTGATATTCTTACCGTTATAGAGCACCTCGAGGGCTTCCTCCTTGTAACGGCTGCCGTGGCACTCCTCGCAGAGCAGGTGTACGTCGGACATGAACTGCATCGAGACGGTGACGTAGCCCTCGCCCTCGCAGGCATCGCAGCGGCCCCCTTCGACGTTGAAGGAGAAGAAACCGCTCTTGTAGCCACGGGCCTTGGACAGCGGCTGGGCGGCATAGAGGGCGCGCACCTCGTCGAAGACCTTCATGTAGGTGGCGGGGTTGGAGCGTGAAGAGCGTCCGATGGGGTTCTGGTCGACGAGCTCAACGGCTGTGATACGGCCCAGGTCGCCCTCGACGGCAAGGCAGTCGCCCACATAGTCGGTATTGCCCTCCATGCGACGCTGCATAACGTCGTAGAGGATGCGGCGGATGAGGGTGGACTTGCCCGAGCCGCTGACACCGGTGACGACCGTCAGCACTCCGAGAGGTATGTCCACGTCGATATTCTTCAGGTTGTTGGCGTAGGCGCCGCGGATGGTGATGCGGTCGCGCCAGGGGCGACGGGTGACGGGCACGGGGATGCTCTGGCGGCCCAGCAAGTAATCGGCCGTGAGCGAGTTCTTGGCCTTCTTGAGTTGTGCGGGCGGCCCACTGAAGACCACCTCGCCGCCGAGACGGCCGGCAAAGGGTCCAATGTCGACCAAGTAGTCGGCCGCGCGGATGATGTCCTCGTCGTGCTCAACCACTATAACGGTGTTGCCGAGGTCGCGCAAGCGCTTGAGGACGTGGATGAGGCGAGCCGTGTCGCGGCTATGGAGACCTATGGAGGGTTCGTCAAGGATGTACATGGAGCCCACGAGGGAGCTGCCGAGCGAGGTGGCGAGGTTGATGCGCTGGCTTTCGCCACCGCTGAGGCTGCGGCTCTCACGGCTGAGGGTGAGGTAGCCGAGGCCCACGTCGACCAGGTAACCGAGGCGGTTGCGCAACTCGGTGCGCAGACGGTCGGTAGTCTGCAGTTCGGTGTCGGTGAGGTGGTTGTCGAGGTCGGCAAACCACTCGACCAGCTTGGACACAGGCATATCGACCAGGTCGCTGATGCTCTTGCCGTTCACCTTCACATAGTTGGCATCCTTGCGCAGGCGGTGCCCATGACAATCGGGGCAGACGGTGCGGCCACGGTAGCGGGCCAGCATGACACGGTATTGTATCTTGTAGGCCTGCGTCTCGACCCAGCGGAAAAAGCCGTCGATGCCTTCCCAGGTGCCGTCGCCGTGCCAGAGGATGTCTTTCTGCTCGGGAGTGAGCTGGTAGTAGGGCGTGTGGATGGGAAAGTCGATGACGGCGGCGTGGCGTATGAACTCGCGCTTGACCTCCTGCATCTTGTCGCCACTCCAACAGACCACGGCGTTCTCATAGATGGAGCGGCTCTTGTTGGGCACCACCAGGTTCTCGTCGATGCCTATGATGCTGCCGTAACCCTGGCAGGTGGGACAAGCGCCGTAGGGGTTGTTGAAGGAGAAGAAGTTGGGGTTGGGCTTCTCAAAGGTGATGCCGTCGGCTTCGAAGCGATTGGAGAAAGTTGAGAATTGAGAATTGAGCGTTGATATCACACAGGTGCCGCGGCCTTCAAAGAAAGCGCTCTGCACGCTTTCGGCGATGCGGGCGGGCTGACCGTCGTCGTCGCTATGCAGTTCGATGCGGTCGATGACCAGATACACGTCGCCGTCGAGTTGCACACCTGCAAGGTCATCCAGGCGCACAATGGTGCCTTTGACCATGACGCGCTGGTAACCCTCCTGACGGAGGATGTCGAGTTGCGACCGCAGGGGCCGCTCCTTGCTGTCCTCCAAGGGTGCCAGGATGAGCACTCTGTCACCCTCAGGCATCTGCAGGATATGGTCCACCACATCGCTGACTGAGTGGCGCCGTACCTCCACGCCGCTAATGGGCGAATAGGTGCGGCCGATGCGGGCATAGAGGAGCTTGAGATACTCATAAACCTCGGTCTGCGTGCCCACGGTAGAGCGGGGATTGGAGGTGTTGACCTTCTGCTCGATGGCCACAGCGGGCGCCAGGCCGTGGATGTAGTCCACATCGGGCTTGCTCATGCGGCCGAGGAACTGACGAGCATAGGAACTCATACTCTCCACATAGCGGCGCTGCCCTTCGGCAAAGAGGGTGTCGAAGGCCAGCGACGACTTGCCGCTGCCGCTGAGGCCGGTAACGACAATGAGCTTGCCCTGGGGCAGCTCAAGGTCGATGTTTTTCAAGTTGTTGGCGCGGGCGCCGTGGATGACTATATCAGACACTAATCCACAAACTTAAGGGTAGCGGTACGCACCTTCTTTCCGCGAGCGGAGAGGAACAGAAGAGCGCCGTCGGGGCGCTTGAGGGTGCGCATGTGGGTCTGCTTGGTTTTAGACTCAACAATCAGTTTGGAGACATCGCCATTGTCGGCAATGGTATAAACCACCAGGTTGGACTTGTCGCCAGAGACATACTTCTTGGCATCGTTGGCAATGTCGTAGTTGGCGGGATACTTGGGGTGCTCGGCTTTGACGAGGGCAAGACCCTTGTTGGTGGTGGTCAGGCCGATGCCGAGGAGGTAATCGGTGCCTTTGGACATATCGTTGCGGCGGAAGTTGCGTATCCACTTGACTTTGCCGAGGGTGTCGATGGCCACCAGGTGGAGACCGACAGACTTGCGGGCCTCGACGAGGTCGCCGGCATCATCGGTGATGGTCTCTGAGAAGCAACGGCTCACAACCATAGCAGCTCCGAAGGGAGTGGGTGTGAAGGCCAAAGGCTCCACACGGTCGGCATATTGGTCGCGCTGCATCTTCTTGGTCTTCTTGTTGTAGAGGATGTTCATGTCTTCATTCTGCAAGGGGCGCATGAAGAAGCCGGTGAGCGACGCGGAGTCGATATTAAAGGAGAGGCCAAGGGTGCCACCGGTGAAATTCTTTTCGGGGTCCTTGTCGGGCGGATTGAAGGTGCCGAGGGCGAGGGCGTGGCTGCCAATGACGTTGACCAACTTCACCTCGCGCACAGGGTCGCACTTGACGGCGACAGAGTAGGCTGCCTCCTTGTATTGGCTGAGAACGTTGAAGATAAAGTGAGTTTCCTCTCCTTCTGGCTCCATGCCAAGGGTGACGATGCGTCCCTCATTGGTGACAAAGAGGTTGGACATGCTGCCCAGGGCGAACTCCTTCTCCCAGAGCTGGTCGCCGCTGGCACTGAGAAGGCTGATGACGGTGTGGTACTGTTTCTGCTGGGTATAGACCACAATGGAAACCAAGCCCAAGAGGTTGCCGTCGGGCGACTTGGCACCCCACACCATACACTCGTCTTTGCGACCGTAGGTGAGGTTCTGCAAGGTGTCGGGGATGGCGCCGACGGTACCGGTGGTGAGGTCGATCGTATGACGCAGCACAAGGGTGCGCTCTTTCTTGCTGTCGTCGGTCACAATGACTGTGGCCGTATTGCCAGCGATGGCCGTGGTGAGGATGTTGGCGTGGCGGCTGTCGGGCAACTCGACGAGGCGCAAGGGCTCGAGGTTCTGGTTGGCCACAACAAACTGCTTGACATTCTTCTTGCCCTCGAAAATCCAGCAGTCGGCGTTGTCGTGGAAGCCGACATAGATGGCGGAAGCAAGGTTCTCGGGGGCCACATTCTTGGTTTCACTGCCACGGGCCACTATGGCTTGCTGAGCGGCGAGGCTGCCGCTGACAGCCAGGAGGAGGAGGATAATTGTACGTTTCATGTGTTTTATGTTTTGTGATTATTTATTCGGTTAGAAGGGGATAAATCCGATGCCGACTTTGAGGAGGAGCAGGTTGTGCATCATGCCGTCGAGGCGTGAGTATTCGTTGGCGGGCAGTTTGTCGGACCAATGTTTGAAGAGAGCGCCGTTGGAGAGTGTGACGCCGTAGCGGGCTTCGATGTTGAGGACGAGGCGCTGGAAGAGGATGTAGTTGCGGCCTGCGGTGGCGTGGACGCCGAAGGAGAGGAAGTCGGCGTTGCTGCCGTCGCTTGGGTTGGTGTAGGTGACGGCGTGGAGGCCGAAGCCGCCGTAGGGTCCCAGGGGAGCGAAGTCGGTGTTGCTGTAGTTGCGGGCGGTGAGGCTCCAGGTGGTCATGTTCTTGGAGTAGTCCATGTTGGTGTAGTGTACGTCGTGCTGTCCGATGTACCATCCGCTTGAGTTGTATTGGTCTTCTGAGCGGGTGAAGCTGTTGAGCTGGTCGAAGGCTGGCTGGTAGCTCCAGGTGGCGGCGATGGTCCATTTGCGCGAGGCGGCGAATTCGACGGTGGCCCAGGGGGTGAGGCTGAAGGTGTGGCCGATGCTGAAGGTCTGCTGACCGGCGAAGCCCAGGTTGGCGCCGCCCGCGAGCACGAAGCGGTGACCCATGAAGCCCACGGGGTTTTTCTTGTCGTCTTTGATGCGCACGTAGGAGTCGTATATCATGGCGTCGAGGAGGGCGCTGTGGTCGGCCACGTTGTAGTCGTAGTACTGACGCGAGAGCACTTTGCCCCGACGGGCGTCGATGAGCATCATGACCATCTGGGTGCGCTCGGTGCCGGCGAAGCAGTTGTAGGCGATGACGGGGGCCAGGGGGAGGAGCCAGAGGTAGCCGGGCGACATCTCGGCGTCGAGGTTCTCTTGGTTGAGCACGGCGGTCATGCAGATGGTGCTGGCGTCGTAGCGTTCCATGAGGTTGTCCATTTCGGGTTGGGTCAGGCGGTGGAGGTCGAACTGTCCTTTGTTTTGCCAAAATTCGTTGACCCATTCGTTGAGGAGCACGAAGTCGTTGTATTCGTCGTCGTTTTGCAGGGCGCGCAGGCTCTCGTCCGAGAAGTCGACGCTGCTGCGTCCCAATTGTTTGCCGGCTTTCATGACGCGGGCGGTGAGGTCTTTCTCCATGCGGTTGCTTTTGTCGACTTTGAGGTCGTCGGTGTGGCCGTTGACGACGCGGTAGGAGGGGCTGTAGACTATCATGGCGGCTGTGTCTTCGGCCGTTTTCTCTTCGTGGCCGCTCTTGTGGTTGCCTTTCAGGTAGTGGCGCAGGGTGTTGCAGAAGAGGCTGTCGGAGGAGAGCAGGTCGGTCAGCGCGAGGCCGTAGGGGCTGCGCTCCGACTGTGCCTGGCGTTTCTGCTTGATGCGCTCGTATTTGGTCATGGGCTTGTGGTCGGTCACGGTGTTTTCGTTTTTTTGCAGGGTGTCGTCCACGGGGGGGGTGAAGACCAGGTCGATGGTGGACATTTTGAGCGAGGAGTGCAGTTCCTCCATGAGGTCGTCGCACATCTCGGCGTAGACGGTGTTGTCGGGGTGGCTGCGGTGGAGCTGCCAGACCATGTGGAGGGCGGCCAAGGCTGCCTGCTCGTTGCCCATGCGGCGCATGGCGTAGTAGACCTGCTGGCTCTCGCCCTCGACCTTGCGGTAGTCGCCGGTGACCGAGTTGGTGCCGTTGTGTATCTTGCTGACGGCGATGCTGTAGAGGGCCTGGGCCATTGCGGCTTCGTCTTTCATCAGCCAGGCGTTGTAGAAGGCCCTGGAGTACTCGCCGTAGATGAGCTCCTGGCGCACGCACTCCTGGCGGGCCAGCTGGCGCACCCGTTCAAACTCCGCTTTGGTGGTCACCACATACTGCTCGCCGCCGTAGTAGCCATCCAGGGCGGCGGCGGTGTTGCGGCGACGGCTCAGGATGTTGGGGTGCGAGCTGCGGCTGTCGTCGTAGTTGTCGCGGCTGGTGATGTCGGCCGTGGTGTCCAGCCAGCAGCCTGTCAGCTGGTAGTAGGGGGTGTTGAAGTAGGTGGTGTCGAACTTCACGTCGTCGAAGGGCAGCGCGCTGTACTGCAGCACGTCGAACACGCCCTCGGTGACATTCTTGTCGTAGGGGCTGCGCAGGTAGAACATGGCGATGCCGAGCGAGTCGGACTCGTTTTCCATCTCGTGGCTGCGGCAGTGCTTGCGCAGGAACTCGACCAGCTCCACGTCGTCGCCTTTCACGTCCTCTTTGCCCGACTTCTTGCCGCCCTCATGACGGCCCACGATCTCCTCCATGCTGTGGTTGCGGTAGTAGTGGATAATCTCGTGGCTGAGGATGAAGGCCAGCTGGGCCTCGTTCTCCACCTGCGCCACCAGGCCGGCGTTCACGAATATCATGCCCTGTCCCGTGGTGTAGGCGTTCACCTCGGGGCTCTTCACCGTGTAGAAGCGCAGTTCCTTGCGCAGCTCGGGATAGCTCACCAGCAGCGTGTCGGCAATCCGGCTCAGCATGCGGCTCACGGGGTCGCCATACAATATCTTGCCGCCGGCCATCATCTTGCCCACCGAGTAGGAGGCCTCGCGCAAGCGTGCACGTTCCTTGTCCTTCACCTTGCCGCCGGTGTACACTTCGGCACGCTTCAGGTCGGCCTGATAGATTTCGTCGGCGCTCATCTTCAAGTCGGCCGGCACGGCACCCACGCTCTTCAGCTGGCACATGGCGGTCCCCGCCACGGTCAGCATCAACGCCATTACAATGGTCTTTTTCATCTGGTCTCGTCTTATTTCAGTTTCAGTTTAGCAAAATACCCCTGGCTCTTACCACGTATAAAGAGCAGATAGTCACCGTTGTCCAGCTTGTGGGGATGGCCCATCAAACTCTGCTTGGCAGGCATCTCGAAGTGCTGGCGCACCATCGAGCCATCGCTGTCCAGCAAGGCCGCCGTCAGCATACCGGCACTGTTCATAGGAGTGTACACCTTGACCTGCTCGTCATCAGGTATCTCTTTCTTGTTCTTGGCTTCGGCCCACACCAACATCGGACCGTTGGCGGTACGCACCCAACGGTAGCCCGACATTGAGCGGGAAGACCAAACCGACGGGCCATAAATGCGGAAGGTATTCACCCATTCAAACTTGCCGTCGTTGCCAATGCGGGCCACCATCATACCGTAGCGGTTCCACTCCGAGGGCGTGCCGTTGACGGTGACACGCCAAGATTGGTCGAACATAGCATAGCAGCCGTCCTTATCGGGCATCACCTGATTGAGGCTGAAGAACACCACGCGGTAGTCGTCCTTTTTATTGCTCATGACATTCTTCACCTTGGAATCATCCTTGAAGTTGTTGTTCAAGCGGTTATACTCCACCTTTGTGATTACATGCTTATCCACCGTGTTCTCCTGGCGTTTGGTATCGTAGCACAGCGAGGCGATATAGTCGACCATCGGATGGATTTCGTTTTTAGTACGTCCCGAATGGGCCAGCACAATATATATCTTGCCTTTGGCATAGCGGGCGATGCGGGCCTCGGAAATGGTTCCGAAGTTCTCCTCAAAGTCGTAGTTTGTCTCGTTCTCGCCATCCAGCACGGTTACGGTGAACTTGCCAGGGTTATTGTAGCCGCCAATGAGCACCTCGCCACTGTCGGTCACATATACAAAGTCGAGCTTGCGGCAGCGCGTGTCCATCTTCCAATACTCCTCCAGCTCGCGGCTGTAGAGGCCCACCTGCATCTCCACCGGCTGCCCTTCGCGGCCGATGATGTAGATGCCGGCCAGCAGCTCCTCGTTGGCCGAGGGCTGTATGGTGAAGGCCATCTTGTCGCCCTTGGAGCCATGATATTCCGACAGCACCAAAGGCTCGCCCTGCGGCTGCAGCGTAGCCTTGTCGCGACGGTCGCGATAGACCTTCATGTCGTCACCCTTCCACTCGGCCATCAGCAGGTCGATACCCGAGGCGTTAAGGTAGCCGCCATAGCAGCGCAGGTCGTCGTTCTCGGTCAGGCGCACACGACCCAACTCCTTCTGGTCCATATTGTAACTCACCAACTCAGCCTTCTTCTTCGTGCGGCCTGCCATCTGCACAAACACCGCCTGCTGACCGTCGCTGCCGATAAACTGCGGCTCGAAGGTCTTGGCGAGGCCCTTGCCCTGCTTGTAGCTTTCCATCTCGCCCACCTGGGCGTTCACGCCAGCTGCCAGCATCAAGGCCAGCAAGCACAATGTCATTCTCTTTATTTTCATTATATTTTATTGTTATATTATAAGTAAAAACAGGGTGCAAAATTACGAAAAATAATTGAATTAGAGAAATTTTTGTATATTTGCAATGCACTTATTCAGCAAACACACCTGTTTAGAGTTAATTCAATCAATAAATTATAGCAAAATCAACACACAATGAAAAAAGTATTTTTCCTCCTTGCAGCAGTCATTCTCTGCGGCGTCGCCAATGCACAGTACTACTATTACTCCTACACTCCGTGGGACGGCAACAAGGCCTACAGCCTCAACGTGGGTACCGACTTCAGCATCGTGCCGCGCAACTTCGGCGAGGCCAGCCACGACATCTCGGTGTCTCCCGGCATCGCTGCCTCCTTCCGCTACGAAGGCGACAAGAACATCAGCGAAAAGCTCTCCTGGGGCTACCAGGTTGAGGCCAGCTACCTCTCCCTCGGCTACGGCTACCAGACTGACATAGAGGCCACCACCACCGAACCGGCCATGACCCAAATCGCCAACGTGAATTGGTGGGACGGCCAGCTCGACCTTCGCCTCTCCTTCTCCTATTGGCTCAACGACAACATCGAGCTGCAGCTTGCCGCCGGTGTCTATTCAGGCATCGTCTACGGCATCTCGGGCGAGAAATACAAAGTGCTCAAAGGCACCGAGACCGAGGTGCCCGAAAGCCGCGAGACCTTGAAGGGTGGCATAAACATCTTCGACTTCGACATGGGCGTCAGCACGCTCCTGCAGTGCAAGTACTTCTTCAACGAGAACTTCTTCGTCAGCATGTCGTTGCGCGACAACATCGGTGTCAACTTCTTCGGCGACGACGACCTGCTGGGCGAATATAACGGCAACACCGGCCAGCGCGGCATCGTCATGCTCGGCGTCGGCTACAAGTTTATCAAATAAAACGAAAAGGGAAAAGTGAAAAACGAAAAAGGGTTGGCACGTCACTTGTCAACCCTTTTTCGTTTTTCACTTTTCCCTTTTCACTTGCCTTTCGGCCTCAGGACGGCGAAGGGCACCAGGCACTCCTCCATCGAGATGCCGCCGTGCTGGAAGGTGTTCATGTAGTACTTCACATACTCGTTGTAGTTGTTCGGGTAGGCAAAGAAGTCGCCCTGGTGGCAGAAGATGTAGGGACTCGTCAGGTGGCGACGGGGGAGGAAGAGGCGCGCGGGGTCCTTCACCTCGAACACCTCCTTGGGGTTGTAGTCCAACAGGCGGCCCTGCTTGTAGCGCAGGTTGACGCTGATGTCGCGGTCGCCCTTGACGCGCACAGGCCTGTCGATGCGCACGCTGCCGTGGTCGGTCGTAATCACCACGTTCACCTCCTGTTCGCTCAGCGCCTGCAACATCTCCATCAGCGGCGAGTGCTCGAGCCACGACAGGGTCAGCGAACGGTAGGCCCGCTCGTTCTCCGCCAGCTCGCGCACGATGTCGCTGTCGGTGCGGGCGTGCGACAGCATGTCGATGAAGTTGTAGATGATGACATTTAGCGGCGACCGCATCAGCTCGGGCAGGCGGTCGACCAACTTCTTGCCGTACTGCGCATTGAGCACCTTGTTGTAGGTGTGCTTCAGCCCCAGGCCGTGGCGGCGCAGGTTCTCGTCGAGCAGCTCGTTCTCGTATTGATTCTTCCAACCCTCCTCGTCCTCGTTGACCCAATACTGCGGATACTTGCGTTCAATCTCGCTGGGCATCAGGCCCGCGAACATGGCGTTGCGGGCAAACTGCGTGGTGGTGGGCAGGATGGTGTAGTACATCTCGTCGCGCTCCACGCGGAAATACTGCTCCACCATCGGCTGCACGAACTTCCATTGGTCGTAGCGGAAATTGTCGATGACTATCAGGAAGGTGGGCCTGTTGTCTTTCAGCAGGGGGAAGAGCCACTGCTGCAGCACCGTCTGGCTCATGGCGGGCTTCTCCTCGCGGCCGCCCAGCCACTCGAGGCAGTGGTCCTCATAGAAGCGGCAGAACTGCGCATTGGCCTCGCGCTTCTGCGAGAGGAATATCTCGTGGATATTGTCGTCCTCGGTGCCGGCCAGCTCCAGGTCCCAATAGACCAGGCGGCGGTACATCTCCTTCCACCCCTCGGCATCCATGCGGTCGCCCAGCTGCATGCCAATCTCGCGAAACTGCTGCTGGTAGTCCATCGTGCTGCGCTCGCTCTGTAGGCGGCGCAACTCGGTGTGCTTCTTCACCGTCAGCAGTATCTGGTTGGGATTGACGGGCTTGATGAGGTAGTCGCTGATTTTGCCGCCGAGGGCGTCCTCCATGATGTGCTCCTCCTCGCTCTTGGTAATCATCACCACCGGCAGCTGCGGCCAGCGCTGCTTGATGGCGCGCAGCGTGTCGATGCCGCTCAAGCCGGGCATCTGCTCGTCGAGGAACACCAGGTCCACCTGGCCGCCGGCCTCCAGCTCGTCGAGGGCGTCGCGACCCGACTGCACGGGCACCACACTGTAGCCCTTCTCCTTGAGGAAAAGGATATGCGGTTTCAACAGATCAATTTCATCGTCGGCCCAAAGAATTGTCACTTCCATAATATATGTTTTATGTTTTACGGTTTACAGTTTAGGTTTTACGGTTTCCCTTCAACTACATAACGGCAAAACGGGCCTTTTGGTATCTACGCGGAGTTCTTTTTTTCTCCCGCCGGTTTTATATCTCCCGCCTGCGGCGTAATCCATAAATCTTATAACACACTCCTCAGTCGTAGGACACACTCCTCAGTCACTGCGTGACAGCTCCCCTAACTTAGGGGAGCAGCTGGGAAGGTCAGGGGAGCAGCTGGTACTATCTTGCTCCTCCCTTTAGTTAGGAAGAGAAATGCCTGTGGCATTTCGGGCAAAGCCCTGTGTGGTGGCTGGGGACCGCCGCGAAGCGGATGTGGAGGAGTGTGTTAAAAAAAGGTATTTATGTCGTGCACGACCTATTCGTAGCGACACCGTAGATGCACCGTGTTTTGTCCGACTGCAGTCGGACTTCAGTCGGAGTTGAGTCGGACATGAGTCGGACCAGAGTCGGAGTGGGTGCGACGGCAAAGCGATGCCAACATGGGTATTGTGCGCTGAAACAGTGGTTTTTAGGTGATTGGTGGTCGGTAACCGGTAGCCGGTGGACGGTAAAACGGCGGTTGGAGGGCGGTTTAGGGTCAATTCCGACCACCGGCTACCGGCCACCGATTACCTATTTATGTCGTGCACGACCTATTTTTTAGTGATGAGTGATAAGTGATGAGTGATATTTTTTTTGTATATTTGCAGCGACTTTTTTAGCACTGCAAATGCTCTTAACCGAACAGTACCAGAACAGTAGGCTGGTGGACAGCCTCGTGGAGCGGCTGCGTGGACGCGGCGCGCGCCTGCACGTCGACGGCATGCGGGGCTCGCTGCCCTCCGTGATGGCGGCCTCCGTAGCCATCCGACTAAGCACTGTAAACCAATTGATTATTACCCCCAACAAGGAGGAGGCCTTCTACCTGTGCAACGACATGGAAGCACTGCTTCAAGGTGAAGGGCTGAAGGTGATGCTGTTCCCGACGAGCTACCGCAAGGCGTACAACTATGACGCGGAGGAGACCGAGAACGCCAACGTGCTGATGCGGAGCGAGGTGGTGAAGGAGTTGGCGAGCGGCAGCCCCGTGACGGTGGTCACCTACCCCGAGGCCCTCAGCGAGAAGGTGGTGTCGACGGGTGTGCTGGCGGCCAACACGCTGCGCCTGGACCGAGGCGGCATGCACGACCTGTGGGAGGTGGCCGACCAGCTGCAAGAGCTTGGTTTCGAGCGCGAAGACTTCGTGGTCGAGCCTGGGCAGTACGCCGTGCGTGGCGGCATCGTGGATGTCTTTTCCTTTGCCTCGGACCTGCCCTACCGCATCGAGTTCTTCGACGACAAGATAGACTCGCTGCGCACCTACGACCCTGTGAGCCAGCTGAGCGTCAAGCAGCTGGACCGCGTGGACATTGTGCCGAACTTGAGTGACCGGTCGTCGGTAGTCGGTAATCGGTTGTCGGAGGGTTCAACGGCCACCGACCACCAGCTACCGGCTACCGACCACCAGCCACCGGCCTCCAAAGTGAGCCTGCTGGAGTATTTCGGGGGCAGCGACGTGGTGTGGGTGCAGAGCCTGATGATGGTGAGCCAGCGCATGGACACGCTGATGGACGAGGTGCGCAAGGCCTACATTGAT
>JAFZKV010000042.1 GCA_017551765.1 Bacteroidales bacterium | reverse complement strand
GTCTGGTCGTTGCCCATCACCTTTTCGCCCTGGAAGGTAGCACCCTCGCCACGAGCCACCTTCCCGTTGCCATAACGCAGCTCGGGAATGACCGTCAC
Organism: Bacteroidales bacterium; assembly: GCA_017551765.1. Lineage (GTDB taxonomy): Bacteria > Bacteroidota > Bacteroidia > Bacteroidales > P3 > Colimorpha. Next base: position 4,372 of record JAFZKV010000042.1, on the reverse strand, counting down.
GACGGCATTGCGTTTCATGTACTTCTCAGGGAACTTTCCGTTGATGGTGGCAGGCACCTGTCCGGCCTGTGTCTCAAGAGGATTCGGAGTCACTTCAAAGTTGTCAGCCGACAGCGGTCCCATCTTCGAACAGGAAGTGAGAATGAATGCTGATGCTGATAATGCAAGAATAAGATTTTTGCGCATAAGATAAAGTTATTAGAAAAGTGCCGCGAGCGGGACTCGAACCCGCACAGCCATCACTGGCCAAGGGATTTTAAGTCCCTCGTGTCTACCAATTCCACCATTGCGGCCCCATTGATGTTTTTTGAGCGGAAAACGGGACTCGGACCCGCGACCCCAACCTTGGCAAGGTTGTGCTCTACCAACTGAGCTATTTCCGCCTGATTCCCTCGGGTTGGTTTGTTAGCGCATGCAAAGATAGCGCATTCCAACGGAATCTCCAAAGGAATTCACTATTTTTAATATGTAGCGAGGAAAAAAGCGCTCACCTGCCCACCACCTCGCGCTCGAAGAAGTCGAGGAAGAAGGGCCAGTTGGGTCCTGCCTCATGACCTCCGTGGTGCTGCCTATAGGTGAGTCGACCCTCCATCAATCCGTTGTCCATGCCCGGGAAGAGGTCGGTGCCCACGCCCTTGTAGCCCAGCAGCTCATATACGGGCGACGCCTTCGATGCCGATATGAACGAGCCCACCACATCCTGCCATTTGTCGCCGTCCCAGCTGCCGGTGGAGATGAAGCAGGCGCGTGGGGCGCACAGGGCTATCAGCTCGTGCTGGTCCACAGGCAGGTCGTTCTCCGTCAGCGGGTCGGTGCCATATTTGATGAGGTTGCCGCACACCCAGTGGTATTCCCCGTCAGCCACGATGTTGCCGATGCTCTCTCCGCAGTCGCGACGCCATCCTGCTGCACCACCCTTTCCCGACGAGGCGATGAATCCGGCTGCAATGCGCTCCTCGAAAGCCATCGCCACCAGCGAGGCCTTGCCATAGCGCGACACGCCCTCTATGGCGCACTTGGTGGCGTCAAACGTCTTGTCGGTCTCCAGATAGTCAATCAGTCGTGAAAGACCCCATCCCCAAGCGCGGAGCGAGCCCCAGTCAGTGGGCTGGCGGTGTCCACCCTTGTTGCAGAGTCCTATGATTCCGTTCGTCAATCCCGACCCTGCATCGGCTTGAATGGACGAGGGGTTGATGGTGGCTGCCGCCCAACCACGTTCTACGACCAGCTGCTTCCACGACACGCCTCTGCCAAACGTGCGCAAGGGGTCGCCTCCTCCGAATCCGAACTCAACCACCACAGGCAGGTTCTGCTTGCCTTCGGGATACACCACGTTGGCCTCAATCTCAACCTTGATGGAGGGATAGCTCGAGTTGTCCACCACGCCCTTCAGGTAGCGCACCACCACCTGCTGGCCAGCGAATTCCCTCTTCTCCTCGTTCGTCACCTCCCATTTCACGCCAGGCACATTCGCGGGAATGCGGCCATACACGTTGTCCTCAAACAGACGCACTATCTCCGGGCGGCGCACCTTCCACCACATCTTGGCGCTCGTCACCCTCTTGCCGCCCTCAGTCAGCAGCACGTCGGGGTAGAAAGGATAAGGATTGGCAGTCAGCTCGTCATAGTTGGGATGCTTGCTCTCGTCGGGGCTGTTGGGTTGGCGCCCTTCACGAGGCTTCCCCACCCCCACCTTCGCCAGCATGTCGGCATAGTCGGCAGCGGCAATCTTGCGAAGGCTGTCCTGGTTCTGCCTGTTCCCACCTCCGAACATAAATTGTGCATTTGCAGCAAACGGGATGCAAGCCATCAGCAACACCCCGAGAAAGTACTTCAAGGTTTTCATTACATTATTTATTATTAACTGGACATGGTTTTGACTCGTAATAAACACTAAAGCGTGAACCGCGATGCAAATATTTGAAACGGCACAAATGAATGACTTGGCAACGAACTTGTCACAATTTTTACATTTGTAAGCTATAATCCTATTTATTTTCTTGTTGTCGAATTCTTTCTGCTTCTTTTGCAATTTCCTCTTCTGACATAATATGCACCTCACCTAATACCTCTTTGAGGATCTCGCCTTGGTATTCTTGTTCCTTTTTGGCTTCTATCTGTTGATAGTATTTCTTTAAGACCTCCTCGCGTTTTTGATGAAGTTCTTCGTGAGATAAAGGAAAGATTGCAGATGGTTCAAATTGTTGAATTATCTGCCTGTCTTCCTTTTCGCATTCCATTTCGTTTACCGTGTCTCTTACATATACAGGCGTTGCAAAATGCACGATAACAGCACAAATAAGAGCCGAAATCAAAATCTGTCCGATGATTGTCTTTACTTTCATTTTTTCTTTCTCACTAATTTGATATAATGTAAATGCACCGACGCTCTTGTTACTTGGTAATTTGAGAGAAAAGTATATCAATCAAAATGTAGTGAATCTCTTTTGAAACACAGCACAAATATACAAAATGTTTTGAAAAAAATGCTGACAATGAACAAAAAAGTGAGAAAAATAATAATCTAGTGTTCTATAAAGATTATTTTGTACCTTTGGCTACGCCGAAGTTATATGGCACTCGTAAATGAAAAGAAAAACATGTTTTCCTTTTGCATTTCTCTCGTTTTTTCGTATCTTTGCAACTATGAACAACAAGACTATACAACAACCAATCGACTTCGCCAGCGTGCCACCCAAGTGGCCATTATGTTTTAGCGAAGAATGCCCCCGTCATGGGGAATGCCTGCGCTTCTTGGCAGGCCAACTCGCTCCCGATGATCTCACATTGGGGCTCGCCATTTATCCGGCTGCCCACAAGAATGAGGCTTGCCCCCACTTCAAGGAGGCTCGTGTCAAGAGGATGGCTTACGGATTCAAACAGCTTTTCCAAGAAGTGAAGCAGAAAGACAACACCTCTCTGCACAACCAAGTGGAGGCCTACCTTGGTGGGCATAGCGCCTTCTATCGCTTTAATAGCGGTGAACGGCTGCTCAATCCTGAGAAGCAGGAATGGATTCTCAACCTTTTCCGCAAGTACGGCTATACGGAAAACCTCGCCTTCGACCACTATTGCGAGGCGTATGACTTCAGATAAGGCCTGGTATCAATTATTGGTACGCTCTGTATCAATTATTGGTACTATCAGTATCGATGATTGATAGCAACAGTACCAATAATTGATACTGATAGTGCCGAATGATGATGGCGCCTTTTGGTATGTTTTCAGTTGACGTTGAGGACTCCGAAGGGGCCGGTGGTGCCAGCACGGTAGCGGACGAGTTTGTCGCCTTTGTCGCCTTCGACGATGATGCCGCCGCTGTTCATGTCGTATTTGCGATGGCAGGAGGAGCAGGTGGCGATGCCTGTGGAGGACATCTGGAGGGCTTTGCTGCGCACGGGGATGGCATCGGGGTTGAAGCAGTTGGGGCATTCGCGGTCGTAAGCGTAGAAGGTGAGGTCGTTCCACGTGGTGTAGCCGACAATGAGGCCTTCGTTCATGCCGAGTCGGATGGTGCGCCGCTGGTCGATGGCGTTGAAGATGGATTCGGTGGTCTGCCCCTGGTTGCTGGTGAACTGGAAATACTGTGCGCCACCCTTGTCCTTCAGGGTGATGGCGACGAACACGCCACTATAGGGGGTCATGGCCGAGGCGAGCGTGGGGTCCTGGTGCACCGCGTTGTCGAGCACCAGATTGCTGCGACGCGAACTGTACTCGTATTGGGTTTCGCCACAAGAGAAGATTATCCATGGGATAATCAATTTTACAATTTTACAATTGAACAATTTGACTATTTTGGTAATCCTCTTCATCATATCAATCGTGAAATGGTAAAATCGTGAAATGGTGAAATCGTATAATCGTCAAATCCCCAGCAGTTTGCGTTCCGCCTCATCCACACGCTCGAAGTGGAACTGGGTGAGAATGTCGTCCATGAGTGCGCTGATGCGGTCGTTGCAGAGGTTGCCGATGCTCCCCTCGTGGGTGTGATGGATGTGGTGGTCGGCTTGGAAGGTGCCAGCCTCTATCTGCAGGCCCACGGTCTTGTAGGCGTCGCGGAAGGGCATTCCGTTGGCAGCCAGGCGGTTGACCTCTTCGACCGAGAACATGGGGTCGTACATGGGATTGTCGAGGATATGCTCGTCGACCTCCATCTTGTTGATGATGTAGGCGGCCATCTGCAGGCAGTCCTTGAGCTCGTCGAAAGCGGGCAGGAAGACTTCCTTGATGATCTGCAGGTCGCGGAAATAGCCCACGGGCAGGTTGTTCATGATGAGCATCACCTGCTGCGGCAGCGACTGTATCTTGTTGCACTTGGCGCGGATGAGTTCGAAGACGTCGGGGTTCTTCTTATGCGGCATGATGCTCGAGC
>JAFZKV010000041.1 GCA_017551765.1 Bacteroidales bacterium | reverse complement strand
TTGCGTGAGGGTGAGGATGGGTTGGCCGGCATACATCTCGCCGTCCTCATAGTACTTGGCGCTGATGACGCCGGCGAACTGTGCTTTGACGAAGGTGTTCTCTTCCTGGAAGCGCTCGGTCTCCACCAGCTGGTCGTATCCGGCCTTGGTCTGGTCGTAGACCTGCTGACTGATGCTGCCGCTCTGCTTGAGGGCGCTGACGCGGTCGAACTCGGTGCGGGTGCTGTTGAGGTTGATGCGGGTGGTGTTGAGCTGCGTCTGATCCATGCGTACCAGGAGGGTGCCTTTCTGCACGCGGCTGCCCACCTCGACGTAGATATGTTCGATATGGCCCGTGATGCTGGGAGCGATGTTCATGGTTTCGTAGCCTTCGAGGGTGGAGGAGAGTTCCAGGCTCTTGGCGATGCGCTCGCTCTGCAGGGTGAGCACTTTCACTTTCTCGGCCTCTTTCTTGGTGGTGGTGGCACCTTTGCCGCCGCCGTTGTTGCCGCCACAAGCTGCAAGGGCGACGGTGGCCAGCACGATGGCTGCCAAACGGATGGTTCTATTCATGGTGATGTCTTTTTTATTCAATGTTGAGGAGGTTTTCGAGCGCTATCTGTGCCGAGACGACGCTCATCACGGCCTGTATGTAGCTGCTCTGGGCGCTGATGATGTCGGTGGAGGCGTTGGTGACCTCGAGACTGCTGGCGCGCCCGTAGTTGTATTTCTCGGTGAGGTTGTTGAAGACGCGCTGTGTGACGTCGAGGTTGCGGCGCTGGATGTCGTAGGTCTCGAGGGCCGAAGCGAGGTCGTAGCACAGCTGGTTGTACTGTACGCGTAGCCCGTCTTCGGCTTGCCGGCGGCTGTTGGCGGTCTCCTGTAGGGCTATCTTGGCGCTCTTGATGTTGGCTGCGCGCGAGCCGCTGCTGAAGAGGGGCAGGCTGACGCTGGCACCCACCATGTTGGGCGGAGTCATGTTCATGCCTTCTTCGCCGAAATAGACTTTCTTGCTGTATTGGTAGTAGATAGAGAGGGTGGGGGTGAAGTCCATCCAGGCCATTGTGACGTTGCGCTTGGCCAGCTTCTCGCTCTGCTCCAGCAGTTGGTAATTGTAGTTCTTGGTGATGTCGAACCCCTGGCCGAGCACTTGTGTGGCGCGTTCCACGCTCAGTATTTGGTTCAAGTCGGTGGTGAGCTGCACGTCGGCGTTCACGTCGGCACCCAGCTGCAGCAGCAGTGAATTGCGCAATGCCTGCAGCGACCGTTTGGTGCTGTTGATGCTGCTTTTCAGGGTGGCCACCTGTACCTGCAGTTTGTCGGCATCCACCTGTTCGGCGGCGCCCACGTCGACGCTGGCTTGCGAGGTGGCGGCCAGGCGCTCAAGGTTAGCCAGGCTGGAGTCGAGGAGGCCGACAGTCTCCTCCATGACGAGGATGGATACGTAGACGTTCTTCACGTTGGCGCGAGTCTGCTGTTCGGTCTGCTGACGTGTGATGTCGGTCATCTGCACGGAGATATTTTGTAGCAGGGAGCCCACAATCTGGGCGCCGGTGAGGGCCACCGAGGCGGTGACGCTGAAGGTTCCGTTGGGGTCCATAGGGATGTGCATGGACATCAGGCCGCTGCCCATCACCATCTCGTAGCCGCACATGTTCTGGTAGTCGAAGCCGGCCTTCACTTGCGGCAGCATGGAGCTGAAGGTCTTCCAGCGCTCCATCTCGGCCTTCTTGACGTCGAGGTCGGCGTTCTGCATGGCGGCGTTGTGCTCCACGGCATACTGCTGGGCCTGTTCAAGGCTTAGCTGCAGGGTTTGCGCCTGTGCGGAAGTGGGGGATGAAAAGTGGAAAGCGAAAAGAGCAATGGCGCAGAGGGTTGTTCTGAATAGTCGTTTCATATTGCTTTCGTTTTTCATTTTCCGCTTTTCGCTTTTCTCTCGGGGATGGGCTGGAGGGTGGTGGTCAGCACCTTGATGCGGGTGCCGGGGGCCACTTCGACGGTGGCCATACCGTGGTCGGCGCTTACGAAGGTGACGTGAATGCCGCCAGCGGTCATCAGGCGGTCGCCATTCTTGAGGCTGTCGCGGTAGGCGGCCTCTTTCTTGGACTTGTCGCTCTGGGGCTTGATAAGGAAAAGATAGAACACGGCAATCATTGCCACAATCATGATGGCTGTCTTCCAGCCGTTTGCGATGTCTAATAGTATCATTTTCTGTTCATTCTATGAGTTAAAGATAAATTTGATAACGATTGTATTTTATATTTATTGTATAATATTTTGAAAAAATGTGAAAGAAGCGATACAATATTTTGGTGACGTGAGCGTTAAAAAGAACATGATGAATAACAGTGACAAGTATCGCGCCTTGCGTGCCCAATACCCTGTGTTTGAGTATGTGGCCTATCACCATGAGGTGTGTGGCGACGGCTTGCGGGTGTGGTTCGATTTCCGCATGGGAGGCGTGGAGTTTCACCCCACGGCGTTGGTGGAGCGGCGCCCGTTTCTTGCCTTGGAGTGTGCCGACATCGACCGCATGGTGTTCGACATCGGTATGGTCGAATTGGTCAGCTATTGGAAGTGCGCCTGTCCGCCCACGGTGCGTGTGCTCTGCGGCGGCCTCACGGAGGCTCAGATAGCTTTCTGGAAGAAACTCTATTGGAACGGCCTCGGCGAGTTCTACTACACTAACGGCATATCGGAAATGCCGGAGGCGTTTATGCAGTTCGGAGTTGTCGTCCGAGCCGACGGCAAAGCACGGAGTTCGGAGTTCGGAACTAACGATTTCGTCAGCCAACTCCGACCTCCGACGTCCGACCTCGGAACTTACCTGGTGCCCGTCGGCGGGGGCAAGGACAGCGTCGTTACTCTTGAATTGTTGCGGCGCGCCGGCAAGAGTATACGGCCTTTGATTATGAACCCACGCGGGGCTACGGTGGAATGTGCCCGTGTGGCTGGTTTCCCGATGGAAGAGGTGCTGGTTATCCGCCGCACCATCGACCCCACTTTGCTGGAACTTAATAAGCAGGGCTACCTCAACGGACACACGCCCTTCTCGGCCATGCTGGCCTTCTACACACGGTTGGCGTCGGTGTTGAGTGGCGTCCCCAATGTGGCCCTCAGCAACGAGAACTCGGCCAATGAAAGTACGGTGGCAGGGTCGTATGTGAACCACCAATACTCCAAGAGCCTCGAGTTTGAGGACGACTTTCGCGCCTACGCCCCAGACTTCCGCTATTTCAGTTTTTTGAGGCCCCTGAGCGAACTGCAGATTGCCATGCTCTTCAGCCGCTTCACGCAGTACCACGACGTCTTCCGTTCGTGCAATGTGGGCAGCAAACAGGACATCTGGTGTGGCCACTGTGCCAAGTGCCTCTTCGCCTACATCATACTGTCTCCTTTTATAGCTCCCGAGCGCCTCAACCAGATATTCGGCAAGCCGTTGCTCGACGACCTGACGCTTGAACATGAGTTCCTGCAGCTGATTGGCGAGGCGGAGACCAAGCCCTTCGAGTGTGTGGGCACCGTCAGCGAAGTGCGGCAAGCCCTGGCGATGACCATCCGTCGCTGGTACAAGACAGGCCGCAGGCCAGCCCTCATAGAGAATATAGAAAATATAGAGCATATAATAAATCTGGAAAATATAGAAAATATAGAAAAAAACGGCAACCTCACCGCCGAAGAGCGACAGATTTTGACTCAAGCAATCAAGCAATCAGGCAATCAAGCAATATTATCATGTTCAGAGAAGACCAACTGAAAGCGCTGCTTAGCGGCAGGCGCATACTGATTGCCGGCTATGGGCGTGAGGGTCAGAGTGCCGAGCGCCTCATCAAACGTCTTGTGCCGGATGCCAACTACCGGATTGCCGACGGCAACGAACAGATTGCCGCCGAGGCAGTAAAAGACTACGACTTGATAATCAAGAGCCCAGGTGTACCCATGCGTATCATGGGCGGTGTGGAGTGCTCGTCGTTGACAGACCTGTTCCTTCAAGTGTATGGCGATAAAGTGATTGGCGTCACCGGCACCAAAGGCAAGAGCACTACAGCCAGCTTGATACACCACCTGCTGCCGGGCAGCATCCTGGCGGGCAACATCGGCATACCGCTGTTTGACATTCTCGACGAGTTGAACGACAACAGCATTGTGGTGGCCGAGCTCAGTTGCCACCAACTCGAGGTGCTGCACCGTGCGCCACATATCGCCGTACTGCTAAACCTCTTCCAGGAACACCTCGACCACTACGACAACTACATGGGCTACAAGATGGCCAAGATGCAGATAGCCTTGAAGCAACGCGAAGGAGGCCACTTCTTCTACTGCACCGACAACGAAGAACTATGCGACATGGTTCGGAGTTCGGAGTTGGGAATTCAGAGTTCTCTGCATCCGTATTCATTTAATGATATTTCGGACGAAGAGCGCACGCTGTTGGAGGCTTGCCCGTTGGTGGGAGAGCATAACCTCAGCAACGCTTTGGTGGCCTGCCGCGTGGCGGCGCTTGTCCTGCGTCAGCCTCTGTCCTCTTTCCGCGCTCCACTTTCAACTTTCAAAGGCTTGCGTCACCGTCTTGAAAGGGTGGGTGAGTATGGTGGCATTACGTGGTACGACGACAGTATCAGCACCATCCCTGAAGCAGCCATCGCTGCTGTGAAGGCGCTGGGGCATGTGGATACGCTCATCCTTGGAGGCTTCGACCGTGGCATCGACTATTCGCCGCTGGTAGAGTTCCTGAAAGAGAACCCAGTGAAGAATGTTGTCTTTGTCGGCCAGGCTGGTCGTCGGATTTACTCATCCACTCATCCACTCGGCCACTCAGCCACTCTCGTCGAAGACGACTACACCAAGATAGTGCCGTGGTGCGCTGAGCACACGCCACAGGGGGGCATCGTGCTGCTGTCGCCGGCCGCCGCCAGCTATGATGCCTTTAAGAACTTCGAGCACCGCGGCGATTTCTATAGAGAACAGATATTAAAGCTCAATCAGAACTAAAAGAACCAAAAGAATTTCTGATAGTTCTTTTTGTTCTGATTGAGAAAAGATCAGGTTATGATTGATTATAAGGAAATAAGGAAGATGCTCCACGAGCACCCGCAGACGGCGGGATGTGAGGAGTATGCACACGATACCATCATCAGGCAACTGCAGCAGTTGCACCCCGACAAGGTCTATACTCATGTGGGCGGTTACGGTGTAATCGCCGTCTGGGGCAAGAATACATCCGCTCCTGCCATTGCGTTCCGTGCCGACACCGACGCGCTGCCCATCGGCCATCGTTGCGGCCACGACGGCCACACCACCATCCTGCTCCGCCTCGCTGAATTGGTTGACAGTGATGAACGAGGAGTGATGAGTGATGAGTCACGAAATATCCTCCTCCTTTGGCAGCCCGCCGAGGAAACCGGCACGGGTTCAAGGGCAGTGATAGAGAGCGGCATCCTGCAGCAGTACAACATCAAGTCTTTCTATGCCTTGCACAACCTGCCGGGCTACCCGCTGGGCACCGTAGTGCTCTGTCCACACACTTTTGCCGCCGCCTCGACGGGAGTCGTCTACCACCTCGATGGCCGCGAGACCCACGCCTCCACGCCAGAATTGGGTATTAACCCAGGATTGGCGGTGGCGGAGATTATTCAGCGTTTTGCGCAGTTCAATACATTCAAACAATCAAGCAATCAGACATTCAGGCAATCCACACTTATTTGCGTGCGGGTAGGGGAGCCTGCCTTCGGCACTTCGGCGGGTCACGGCGAGGTGATGTTCACCCTCCGCGCCTTCACCAACGAGGCTATGGAGCGCCTGCTGGCCGATGCCAACAGCGCTGTGGATGAGATTGCCAGCCGCTACGGGCTTACTGTCAGCCGCTCGCTGGTGGAGCCTTTCCGTGCCACGGAA
>JAFZKV010000004.1 GCA_017551765.1 Bacteroidales bacterium | reverse complement strand
CAGTTCTTCAACAGTTCTTCAACAAAAAATCGAAGAACTGTTGAAGAACTGCCGTCGAACTGTTGTTGAAGGGTGGGACTCATTGCGGTCTTTTTAACATATTTTACGATAGGGGTATATACTTTTGATTGGCAATTAGCGTTATGTAACCAACCGCGATTAGGCGAAAAAGTTTTTGAATAGTAACAAATAAACGATACACAACATGAAGAAAATCATCCTGACCATCAGCATGGCAGCCGTGGCCCTGGCCTTCACTGCCTGCAACCAGAAGGAATTGGACAGCCGCCAGGCCAAGATTGACTCGCTGCAAGGCGTAGTGGATTCGAAGGATGCTGAGATTGACGGACTGTTTGAGATGCTTAACGAAATTGAGGACAACTTGGCGATGATCAACTCGAAGTACACCAGCGTACAGGAGATGCGTCGCAACACCACCGAGGGCAACGTGAACCAGAAGCAGCAGATTGCCGAGCAGATGACCTCCATCGAGGACATGATGGCTGCCAACAAGAAGAAAATCGCGCAGTTGAGCTCGCAGGTGAGCAGCCTGAACAAAAAGAACGCCGACCTGCAGGGCTATATCGAACGCCTCGAGGAGCGCGCCGCCGCCCAGGAGCAGCAGATTAACGACCTGCTGACCGAGCTGGAGAACAGCAAGGTGGTAATCAAGGGCCTCAACAAGAATGTCGATGACCTCACGGCCTCGAATCAGGAGAAGGACAGCTACATCGCTCGCCAGATTGCCGATGCCAACCGTGCCTACTATATCGTGGGCAGCTACAGCGAACTGAAAGAGTCGGGCATCGTCAACAAGACCGGTGGCTTTATCGGCATTGGCCGCAAGCAGGGCACCGTAGCCGACATGAATACCGAACTCTTCAACGAGATTGATCGCACCAAGGTGACCACCATCGCCATCGGCAAGAAGAAAGCCGTTCTCATCACTCAGCACCCCGAAAATAGTTACGAACTTGTGGCTGATCCCGAGGAGAGTGGCGTGACAGCCTACCTGCGTATCCTCAACCCCACGCAGTTCTGGAAATACACTGACTACCTGGTTGTCTCGACGAAATGAAGCATAATCGGGTCTTGATTGTCTATACCGGTGGCACCATCGGTATGGTGCAGGACGAGAACGGGTCGTTGCATCCTTTTGCTCTTGACCGCATCTATGACGCAGTGCCTCAGTTGCGCGCCTGCAGTTATGGCATCGACTCGGTGATGCTTGACCACATCATTGACTCGTCGAACATGACTCCCGCGCTGTGGGTGGACATTGCCAACATCATCGAGCGGGAGTATGACCGCTACGACGGCTTTGTGGTGCTGCACGGCACCGATACGATGGCCTACACGGCCTCGGCCTTGAGCTTCATGTTCAAGAACCTGGGCAAGCCTGTGGTGCTCACCGGCAGTCAGTTGCCGCTGGGCATGCTGCGCAGCGACGGACGCGAGAACATTATCTGCGCCCTCGAGATAGCCTCCACCCGCTTGGTGTCCATCCCCGAGGTGTGCATTTTCTTTGAGAGCCACCTTTACCGTGGCAACCGCAGTACCAAGCTCAGTGCGGAGAATTTCGACGCTTTCGAGAGCTACAACTACCCCTCGCTGGCCAAGGCTGGCATCAATATCACCTTCAAGGAACACCTGTTCCGCCCCATGCCTACGGGCAAGATGGAGGTGCGCAAGCAGTTCGACACCCGTGTGGCGGTGCTTAAACTCTTCCCTGGCATCGGTCCCGAGGTGGTGAACGCCGTGCTCCATACGCCCCACCTGCAGGGTGTGGTCATCGAAACCTACGGCTCGGGCAATGCCCCTACCGACGAATGGTTTATCTCGGCCCTCGACGATGCTATCCGTCGCGGCATCATTATCCTCAATGTCACGCAGTGCAAGGCGGGCTCCGTCATCATGCGTCAGTATGCCGCCAGCTGCGACATGGACCGCATAGGTGTCATCGGCGGTGGCGACATCACTATTGAGGCTGCCGTCACCAAGATGATGTACCTGCTCGGCAACTTCCCCGACGACAAGCAGCATGTGCGCGACCGTCTGGGTATGTCGCTCCGGGGAGAAATCACAGAAAACTGATATGAAGAAGAGTGGACTTATAGGACTTATAGGACTTATAGGACTTATAAGTCCTCTCTCTTTGTTTGGCCAAGGGCAGACGGGCAACCTCGGACAGTTTGACCGCCGTCTGTTGCACTATGGTATACAGGTGGGCTACACGCAGTCCAAATTTGACTTGCATTACAGCGAGGATGCCGAGTTGCGGCAGACCTTGCAGGGCACGACCTCTTACTATGCGCCTGGTTTCCATATTGCTGTGGTGGGCGATATGCGTGTGGGCAGTTGGATTAACCTGCGTCTTCTGCCAGGGGTGACATTGGTAACGCGCGAAATCAGCTATTCATGGGAAGTCGACTATCTTGCCGCCCATCACCTGCTTGAGCGTAGTCGCAATGTGGAGTCGGTCTATGGTGACATACCGTTGGAGTTGAAGTTCCGCTCGGTGCGCTACGGCAATTTCCGTCCCTATGTCACGGCTGGCGCCTCCTATGGTTTCGACTTTGCCTCCTTGCGCAAGAACCGCAATGAAACCAACCAGAGCATCATACGCTTGCAGTCGAGCGACCTGCGCTATACGATGGGTGTGGGCTTCGATGTCTTCCTACACTATGTAAAGTTTGCTATCGAACTGAAAATGAACTTTGGCTTGCTGGACCTCAAGGTGCCAGATCCCGACATTTATATACGCACCTACGACGACCTCCGCACCCGTACTTTTATGCTTAGCTTCACCTTTGAAGGTTGAAGGCTTCGATGCAGCGGATGCCGTCGAGGGCGGAACTGACGATGCCGCCGGCGTAGCCGGCTCCTTCGCCGCAAGGATATAGGCCCTGCAACTGTGGATGCTGCAGGGTTTCTTTGTCTCTGGGGATGCGCACCGGCGACGAGGTGCGGCTTTCGACAGCCAGCAGTGATGCCTCTTCGGTGATGAAACCGTGCATCTTGCAGTCGAAATCCTTAAAACCGTGTATCAGTGAGTCTACGATGAAGGGTGGCAGCAACTCGTGCAGCGGGGCGCTGACGGTCTGTCCCATGTAGCCGGTCTTGTTCAGGCGCGAGGAAGGCTTGCGTTGCAGGAAGTCGACCAGCCGCTGTGTGGGGGCGCTGATGCTGTCGTTGCCGGCGGCGAACATGCGTTGCTCCACAGCCTGCTGGAAGCGCAGCAGGGCGAATACATCGGTGCCTTCTACGTCATTCAGACCTACGGTGACGGCGATGCCGCTGTTGGCGTGGGGCGAGTTGCGGTGCGAATTGCTCATGCCGTTGACCACCTGCTGCTCCTCGGCAGTGGCGGCGGGCACAATGACGCCGCCTGGACACATACAGAAACTGAAGACACCGTGGTTGCCGACTTGGGTGGTGAGGCTGTAGGCTGCCGGCGGCAGGTATTTGCTGTAGCCTTTGCCGTGGTATTGTATCTCGTTGATGAGTTGCTGCGGATGCTCCACGCGCACTCCGAGGGCGAAGGGTTTGGCCTCGAGCAACCAGCCGTGGCGGTGGAACATGTGGTAGATGTCGCGTGCCGAATGTCCGGTGGCTAATATCACCGCCTTGCCTTCGATGTGGTTGCCGTCGGCGTCGATGACGCCGCAGACCCGGCCGTCCTTGACAATGAGGTCGCTAACACGTGTGTTGAAGTGGTATTCGCCGCCTGCCTCTTCGATGGTGTGGCGCATGTTGGCAATGATGCCGCTGAGGCGGTCGGTGCCAATGTGGGCGTGTGCATCGAGCATGATGTCGGGGTCGGCACCGTGGGCCACAAAAGTACGCAGTACTGCGGAAACGTCGCCCCGCTTGGTGGAACGGGTGTAGAGTTTGCCGTCGCTGTAGGTGCCCGCACCACCTTCGCCGAAGCACCAATTGCTGTTGGGGTTGACAATCTGTTCCCGTCCGAGCTTGGCAATGTCGTATTTGCGCTCTTCAACGGGTTTGCCGCGCTCCACGATGACGGGCTTGATGCCCAATTGGATGGCCCTCAGTGCGGCAAAGAGGCCTGCTGGACCTGCGCCTACAATGATTACGTGAGGTGCCGAGGCAGGAAGGGAGGGTGTTTGGGGTTCCCGATGGCTCAAGGATTCAACGGGTGCTCCTATCTCTATCTCGGTGTGGTAGACAATATTGCGCCGACGGCAGTCGAGGGTGCGACGCACGACATGCAGGCTGTCGTGGTTGGATAGCGAGCCCCCTATCTGGCGTGCTACTGCTTTTCGCATTAGCTTCGGCACATGGTACTCCTCGGGAGTCAAGTCTATGTTGATTGTTCTCATTGCTCGGGATAAAAACGCAAGGCTTGCCATTTTATTTTGTCTTGTTGCACAATATGTTGATATAAATATCGTTTTACACTTGATGAACTTCGAACTGAAATCGGACTTCGCGCCAATGGGCGACCAGCCGGAGGCTATCCGCCAGCTGGTGGAGGGTGTGCGTTCGGGTCAGCGTGCTCAGGTGTTGCAGGGTGTTACAGGAAGCGGCAAGACCTTCACGGTGGCCAATGTCATCGCGGAACTGAACCGTCCTACATTGGTTATGAGTCACAACAAGACCCTTGCGGCACAGCTTTACGGCGAGTTCCGGCAGTTCTTTCCCAACAACGCGGTGGAGTATTTCGTCAGTTACTACGACTACTACCAGCCCGAGGCTTACATCCCCGCCACCAATACTTATATCGAGAAAGATTTGGCCATCAACGACGAGTTGGACAAGCTTAGACTCAGAGCCTCGAGTGCACTGCTCAGTGGTCGTCGCGATGTTATTGTGGTCAGTTCGGTGAGCTGTATCTATGGCATTGGCAATCCGGATGAGTTCAAGAGGGGGACGGTGACGTTGAGGGTGGGTGACCGTATGAAGCGCGACGACATGTTGATGCGGTTGCTTGAGGCGCAGTATGTGAGGAATGAGATAGAGTTCACCAACGGCCGTTTCCGGGTGAAAGGCGACACGGTGGATGTCTACCCCTCGTTTGCCGATTTCTGTTACCGTGTCAGTTTTTGGGACGATGAGATAGAGACTCTTGAGAGTTTTGACCCCATTAGTGGGCAGCGTCTGGAGCGCTTCGATGAAGTGGTGATATATCCAGCCAGCAACTTCCTTACCTCCAAGGAGAATATGGGCAGCGCCTTGTTGCAGATACAGAGGGATATGTACGAACGGCGCGACTACTTGAATAGCATAGACAAGCATTTGGAAGCCAAGCGCCTGGAGGAACGTGTGAACTACGATGTTGAGATGATACAGGAGTTGGGCTATTGTTCCGGTATAGAGAATTACAGCCGCTATTTTGACGGCCGTGCTCCAGGCAGCCGCCCCTTCTGTTTGATTGACTATTTCCCTGATGATTTCCTGTTGGTGGTGGACGAGAGTCACGTCACGGTGCCGCAAATCGGTGCCATGTTCGGCGGCGACCGTAGCCGTAAGACCTCGCTTGTTGAGTATGGTTTCCGTTTGCCTTCAGCGTTGGACAACAGGCCGTTGACGTATGAGGAATTCTATAACCTCACAGGCCAGACCATCTACATTAGTGCCACGCCGGCTGACTATGAGTTGCGCGAGGCCGAGGGTGTGGTGGTGGAGCAGGTGATACGCCCCACGGGTCTGCTTGACCCTGTGGTCGAGGTGCGGCCTGCCGTCAGTCAGGTGGACGACCTGCTGGATGAGATTGAGAAGACGGTCGGCAAGGGTGAGCGCGTGCTGGTGACCACCCTCACCAAGCGTATGGCCGAGGAGATGACAAGTTACCTGATTAACTTGGGTATCAGAAGCAAATATATTCATAGCGATGTGGACACGCTGGAACGTGTGGAGATTATGCGTGACTTGCGCATGGGGGTGTTCGATGTTCTGGTGGGTGTCAACCTGTTGCGCGAGGGTTTGGACTTGCCGGAGGTGTCCCTGGTGGCCATTCTTGATGCTGATAAGGAGGGTTTCCTGCGCAGCGACCGTGCACTGATACAGACCATTGGCCGTGCGGCACGTAATGTGCACAGCAAAGCTATTCTGTACGGCGATACCATCACCGGCTCCATGCAGCGTGCCATTGACCTCACCAACCGTCACCGCGACAAGCAGATAAAATACAATATGGAGCATGGAATAGTGCCGCGCCAGATAGTGAAGAGCACCGAGGCTATTATGGGCACCACGAGTGTGATTGAACGCGCTGCCGAGGAACGAGAACTTGGGGGCAGCAAGGCCGAGACGCGCCCATACGAGACTTATGAGGAGCCGCCACTGATGGCTGCCGAAGCGGAATCTGAGTATGGTAAGAAAATGGATGATAAGTTTCTGGCGATGACGAAGGAACAGTTGCGCAAGGAGATACGGGAACGTCAACGCAAGATGCAGTTGGCCGCCAAAGAACTTGATTTTATGGCGGCGGCGGCGTTCCGTGACGAAATCAAAGAATTGCAAACCTTACTTGAAACAGCACGATGAATAAATGGTACAATAAGTTGCAGTATGGCACCATGTTGCTGATGGCAGCGGCCATGCCGATAAGTTGGCGCTTTGGATTATATGTGGCCCTGTTGCTGGCAACGGTGTCGGTGGTGAAGATGGTGGCCGAGCGTCGCATTTGGAACTCGGCGTTGGATTGGAGGTTGAGGATACCGCTCTATGCAATCATCCTCTATTGGTTGATGATTGTGGTGAGTGTGCTCTTCAGTGCCAATACGGCGTCTGCATGGCAGGTGGTGGGTCGCAAAGCGGGGTTGATTATCTTTCCGCTGTGCTTCCTGCTGGCAGATACATCCTATCTCAATGCAAAGTATCTGCGCGGTCTTGGCTATGCGCTGCTGGCATCGGTTTGCGGCGTGTTCCTCTATTTTTTTGGCATAGCAGTTGTGGGCATGATAGGCGGTGCTTCGTGGGCTGCCGTGTCCGTTAGTTACGTCTTCGACCCACGCCACCATACGTATACAGCGTTGTACATGACCATAGCCATCGTCTTTGTGCTCCATGAAATGAGCACCCGTTGGAACGAAATGAAGGTATGGCAGAAGGTACTAATGGCAGTTTCGCTGACGGTCTGCATGTTCTACTTGATGATTGTCAATTCACGTGCTGGCGTTCTTTCGCTCTGGATAGTTGTGATAGGCTATGTTCTATATATGGTACTGTTCTGTAAACAATGGAAATGTGCATTGTTGGTCGCCTTGTTGTTTGCTGGTGTACTTTTAGGCATGAAATTTCTTGGACATACCGATAGGGTGGAACAAACGGTGGAGAGCGTAAGTGGTGGTGAAGGTGATGCTCGCATACAAATATATAAATCGGCTCTGCATACGGCAAAAGAGATGCCGGTGGTAGGCTATGGTGCCGGTGATTATTATCAGTCATTCTCCGAAATAAGCGATAAAGAGAACAATGGGTATGTGGCAGCAAATATACACAATCAGTATCTTGAGACACTATTGTCTGTTGGTGTTATCGGTCTCATACCGTTCCTGATTTGGCTGTTCTATCCTCTCTGGTTAGCTTGGCGACGCAAGAGTCCAAACCTCTTCCTGCTACTTATGCTGGAGGGTGTGGTGATGTTCAACTTGCTCTTTGAATCCATGCTGGAGCGGCAGATGGGACTGCTTTTTATCGGCTACCTGCTCTCTGTTATTGTTTTGATATTGAGTATGGAAGAAAATAAATTTGGTCGAGTGCGGAAAAGTTAGTATTTTTGCACTCTCTTTTTGATAAGGGATTGTCCTATGGTGTAATGGTAGCACACCAGATTTTGGTTCTGTTTGTCTTGGTTCGAGTCCAGGTAGGACAACAAAAGAAGCCCCGCAATATTGCGGGGCTTTCTTTATATCTGTTCATTTAAAATATGTGCGTGTGGTGGGACTGATAAACCATCGGTAGATAGTTGTGTAGGCGAAGCGTACAGCCTCCAGGCCTGTGGTGAGATATTGTGTCCACTCTTCATTGCGGTAGGCGGTGCGTTGTTTCTTCTTGGTGGGAACCACATAGACAATGTCGTTCTGCTGCAGGTAGTAGTAGGGAGACTCCAGCACGGTCCGTGAGGTCAGGTTGACGGTGTCGATGGTCTCTTTGCCGCCGTGTGAACGCACGACCACCACCTGGTCACGTTTGCCGTCCATCGTCACATCACCGCATTGGGCAATGGCCTCAAAGATGGTCATTCGGTTTCCATCCGCATGTAGCTGTTGCGGATTGGCCACCTCGCCAATCACCGTCACGCGGAAGTTCATCAGGCTGACGGTGACAATGGGGTCCGCCACATAATGACCGTCCATAAGGCGTTGCTCAATTTCGTGTGCCAGGCTGTCTGCAGTTTTCTCCGTGGTGGAAAGCGTGCCCAGCAGGGGGAACACGATAGAGCCGTCGCTGCCCACCAGATGGCCACGCGGCTGGAAAGCCTTCGCATTTGTGTAGGACTGCAACTGCCTCGTGTAGTCGGTGCGGTTGGTCTCTTCATTGAAAGGGGCCGCCGTTTCCGGAGTCTGGCTGTAGACATAGATGTACAACACATCGCCAGGGAAGATGGTGGTGGTGTAGGTCGTGGTGATGGGCATCTGCAGGTGCCGTGGGACGTTCTCCAGATAGGCGTATTTCTGCTGCTGGCAACCCACCAGCAACAGCACTGCCGCAATCAGAATATATGTCTTGCTTTTCATTATTTATTTTTTTACCCAAGGCATGGTAGGCAGTTCTACGCTCTTGAAGGCCGAGAAGAGACCGCTGGAGGTCGTCTTTTCCTTGCCGTAGATGTCTGCCACCAGGTCTTTGTACTTCTCCATCAGAGGGCCGCGGCGCAGTTTGAGGGTGGGCGAGAGGAGCCCGTTGGTGGCGTTCCATTCGTCGGTCACCAGACGGAACTGCTTGATTTGCTCGTGCGGAGCCAGACTCTTGTTGTACTCGTCCAGCACCTTGCGCATCTTGTCCAGCACCTGCGGCAGCGTCACCAACTCCACATTGTCGCGGTAGTGCAGCTTGTACTTCAGCGCCCAATAGTGCAGCGTGTTGAAGTTGGGACTGATAATGGCGGCAGCCTGCTTCTCGTTCTCGCCAATGACCATCACCTGGTCGATGTATTCCGAGCCGCGCAGCATGTTCTCAATCAGCTGTGGCGCCACATACTTGCCTGCCGACAACTTGAAGATGTCCTTCTTGCGGTCGGTAATCTTCAGGTAGCGGCCGCTCACCAGCTCGCCGATGTCGCCCGTGTGGAACCAGCCGTCCTTGTCTATCACCTGAGCGGTGTATTCGGGGTCTTTGTAGTAGCCCAACATCACGTGCGGTCCGCGGGTCAATATCTCGCCGTCGTCGCCGAAGCGCATCTCCACGCCCGAAAGGACGGGCCCCACGGTGCCGATTTTCACCATGTGGTGCGCGGGGTCGTTCACGGCAATGACGGGCGATGTCTCGCTCAAGCCATAGCCTTCATAGATGTTGATGCCGGCGGCAGCGAAGAGGCGCACCATCTTAGGCTGGATTGACGACGAGCCCGTGATGACCGTCAGCCGGTGGCCGCCGAATTTCTCGCGCCACTTGCTGTAGACCGCCTTGTCCAGGAACCACTGCGACATCTGGAAGAATATGTTGGCCTTCTTCAGCAGCGTGTAGTCGTAGCGCTGCCCGTGGCGGAATGCCCAATCGTAGATGCGTTTGCGGATACCCGTGAAGTCTTTGCCGGCGGCATACAGCTTGTCGTACACCATCTCCAGCACACGCGGCACGGCGCAGAAGCCGTCGCCGTGTATCTCCATCATGTTCTGCTGAATCGTGCCCAGGCTCTCGGCATAGTAGATGCTCACGCCCTTGGTCTGCCAATGGTAGTTCAGGCTGCGCTCATACACGTGGTTCAGCGGCAGGAAACTCAGTACCTTGCACTCGCTGCCCATCGGGTTCACCTTCTCGTGCGCCAGGAAGTTGCTGCACAGGTTGCGGTGGCTCAGCATCACACCCTTGGGCTGCCCTGTGGTGCCGCTGGTGTAGATCATGGTGGTCCAATCGTCGGGCTTGATTTCGCGCTTGCGGCGTTCAATCTCCTCCATCCATTTGTCGCGGTTGGCGATGCCGGCTTTCAGTATCTCCAGCATGCGGCGCTCGCCCTCGATGTTGGCCAGCGTAAATACCTGGGGCCGCTGCTCCATCTTGTCCAGCGCAGGACGCAGACGGCCCAGCAGCACTTTGGTGCTGACAAACACCGCGTTGGCCTCGCTGTGTTTCAGGATGTGCAGGTAGTTGTCGGCCGACAGGGTGGGGTAGATCGGCACGTGGATGATGCCGCTCATGGCCAGCGCCATGTCGATGAAGTTCCACTCCGGACAGTTGGCGCTCATGGTCACCACGCGGTCACCCTCTTTCAGGCCCACTTCGCACAGTCCGTAGGCAAGGTAATGGGCATATTTATAGTAGTCGTGCGACGAGTATTTCACCCACTCGCCGTTCACTTTGCCTGCCAGGATGTCGTCCTTGGGGAAGTTCTCCACCAGGTGGTCCAGCAGGTCGAAAGTACGTGTAATTTCTGTCATCTTTTTTCGCTCTTTTAAAATGCAAAAATACACACTTTTTCGCACATGGCAAAAAAAGTGTGTATTTTTAACTTTTCACCGGACGCTATTTGCGCACCACCAGCCGTTTCACTCCCGTGCTGTCGGCTGTGGTGACGCGCACAAAGTAGGCGCCGGCCGGCAGCGGTCTGATGTCAATGTCGGCGTTCCTGTAGGTACCAATAGTGCGGCCCGTCATGTCGACTATCTCCACCTGCTGCAGCCCTTCGGCGTCGATGTGCAGCCGCTCGCTGGCCGGATTGGGATAGATGCGGAAGTCGGAAGCCTGTACGTCCCTCACTCCCAGGTGGGCGCAGGGCCACACCAGCAGATCGGTGCCGCCCGTGCTGTAGGCATACTCGGCCTCCACCACCGTCTCGCCGTATTGGTTCTTGACGTAGTAGTTGATATAGCGGTCCGTGCCGCCGCCGCTGTGCCACACCGAGTAGATGTCGTGGTCCGACACGTTGATTACCACCGAGTCGCGCTGGCCGCTCTGCAGGCTGGCCGTGCCGAACACATAGCCGTTGGCCGACTCGAGCGACAGGTATGCGCCGCCCTGCCAGCCGCTGCCATGAGTGCTTTCCATCACCACCGTCAGCGGGCAGAGGTCGTCGGTGTTGTAGTTCACCTGTATCACCCTCACCTTCAGCGTCTCGTTGCCCTGCGTGAAGGTCAGTGTGCCGATGCGCTCGCCGCTCTCGTTGCTCTCTGCCACGTGGAAGCGTACCCAGCCGGCACGGCTGAAGGCGGCGTTGTCCACCGTCAGCCACGAGGCGTTGCTGCTGACGCTCCAGGTGGTGTTCACAGCCTCGTTGATGCCGAAGAGTACCGAGTCGGTAGCGGCCTCGCCGTCGAAGTTATACAGCGTGTCGCTCAGCCGTATGCGGTAGTCGGGCACGGCGCCGAAGAGGGCTGCATTGTTCATGTTGAAGGTATAGGTGCCGTTGCCGCCGGCGCCGCCCACGCCCGGGCTGATGGAGTCGACGGGGTAGTAGCCGTCGCCCACGCCGCTCCAGCCGAAGTTGAAGTGCAGATACTGCCGGTTGTCGTAGCCGTCGCACACGAAGCCGTGGCCGCTTTGCGTGGCCGAACCCGTATAGAGGACGGGATGGCCCAGGTCGAGTTCGGCAATCAGCATGGCGCGCCATTGGTCGTTGGTGTAGCCATTGCCGAAATAGCCCGCGTCCTTGTACTCCACCTGCATGTTTTGGCTGTAGCCGAAATAGTTCTTCAGCGCGTTGTTGATGGTGAAGTACCCGTCGATGTCTGCCAAGCCGAGGGCGGCGCTGCCGCCTTGGGCGGCGGTGCCGTAGTTCATCTCGAGGCTTACGCCGCAGTGGTACATCAGTGTGCCCACCGCCTGACACTCCTGCGCGCTCGACCAATATCCCATCTGGTTGGGCATGTGCTCCCAATCATAGAGGGTGTGGCCGAAGTCGGCGCTCTGTTCGCCGTAGGTGGCGTGGGTGTAGCTGTGGCTGCCCATGCCGAAGGCAGGGTAGTTCCAGAACTTCATCAGCTGGGCCTGCGCGGTGGCGGCGCAGCCGGTCACCGTGGTGCCCGGACACAGCATGTTGTAGGGGTAGTCCTGGTCCCATTGTGTGGACAGCAGGGGAGCCACGCTCTTGGTGCCCGCGCCAGAGGGACAATCGCCCTTGAGCAGCATCGCCCAGGCGTCGGCGTCGGCGGCGTAGGGCTGGCCGTCGTTCTCACCTAGCCACTCAATATGGTCCTGATAGCCTTGCAGCCACTCCTGCAGCTGGATGGGCAGCCGCGCGGGGTCCATTGTCGAGGTGACGGAGTAGCCCAGGATGGGGCGCGCCGCGTCGTCGGCCGCCACCAGCACGAAGCCTCCCGCAGGGTGGGTGAAGAGGTAGACGGCGCTGTAGGGCCACTCGGCCGTGCGGTCGACCAGCTGGCTGGCGTCTTTGCCCTGCAGGGCCTGCGACCAGAAGGTGCGCGCCACCGAGGCCGCCTGTTGCGGCGTCACGGGAGCGGCGACTACCGACAGTTGCCATCCGGCAACTGCCAACAGAATTGCGATAATCTTCTTCATGGCTCCGGGGTGCTTAGAAATTGATGGTGCCGCGCGTCAGGTAGAACACTATCTCGTCGCCAAGTATCTCGGCGGCTTGGGCATCGTCCACAATCATGTGGAAGGTGGTGTCCTCGGGATGGTAAATCATAGTGCCTTCGTCACCCTCTACGGCATCGTCCCCCGTCGAGGTGAGAGTCAGCGTGTTGTTGTAGAAGTAGTAGGTCATCGGCTCGGTCGTGGTCTCGTGTTGGTTGGCCTGGGGATAGACGGGGACTTCTATTGTCATGTCGACAAACATTTCGCCGTTCTCGTCGTCGTTCATGTCCATGATAAACTGTGCATTGACAAGCATCTGGATACCCTGCTGGTAGTACTCGGTGTTGACGTCGCTTGTCCATGAGGTGCCGGCCAGGCTGATGCCTGCGGGACGCGGCTGCGGTTGGGGATTGCTGTTGTTGTTCGTGTTGTTATCCTTCTCGCAGCCTGCGAGGGTCATCACTGCCGCCACAAGGAACAAGGCGACGATTTTCTGTACTTTTTTCATGAGAATTGTATTTTTGATGTTATTTTTGCCATTCATATATAAATAACGCATAAAGGGGGTGAAATCTTACAACCACCCCTCTTTTTTTAACTTTTTTTATGATATGCCTCTCCGCAGGCGGTGAGGTTGGAAAAAGGGATTTATATCGTGCACGACATAATCGTAGATGCATCGTAGATACACCGTGTTTTGTCCGACTGTGGTCGGAGTTCAGTCGGACTTGAGTCGGACATGAGTCGGAGCAGAGTCGGAGGGGGTGGGGCGGCAATACGATGTCAATACGTGGTATTGTGCTCTGAAACAGTGGTTTTTAGGTGATTTGTGTCCGGTGTTCGGTAGCCGGTGGCCGGTAAAACGGCGGTTTTGGGGCGGTTTTTGGTCAATACCGACCACCGACTACCAGCCACCGATTACCTATTTATGTCGTGCACGACATATTATTTTTTGACTTTTAATTTTTAATTTTTAACTTTTTTCGTATCTTTGCACCGCAATTTGTATGGTCCGAACTATGGAAAACAACGAGAACACTGCCGTGCAGGAACCTGTGATACTGCTTGAAAATGTGGAGGTTGGTCATGATGAGGAGCCGCTGCTGAAAGGGGTGGACCTCCGCATCATGCCTGGTGAATTTGTCTATCTGATAGGCAAGAGCGGGGTGGGGAAGACCACGCTGCTGCGCTGCCTGTATGCCGACCATCCGCTGTCGGGCGGTACGGCGCGCGTGTGTGGCATCGATCTGGCGGGCCTCCGCCGTCGTCAGGTGCCCCAGCTGCGCCGCAGGATGGGCATTGTGTTCCAGAATTTCCGTCTGCTGGACGACCGCAGCGTCTATGCCAACCTCGACTTCGTGCTGCGCGCCACGGGCTGGAAGAAGGCCGCCGAGCGCAAGGAGCAGATTGAGAAGACGCTGGCCTCTGTGGGCGTGGCTCACAAGGCGCAGGCCCTGCCCAGCCGCCTGAGCGAGGGCGAGCAGCAGCGAGTGGGCATTGCACGCGCGCTCATCAACAATCCGCAGCTCATCCTGGCCGACGAGCCTACGGGCAACCTCGACCCCGTCACCTCGGCTGAGATTATGCAACTGCTTGTGGATGTGGGCCGAAAGACGGACACCACGATGCTCATCTCGACCCACGACTTTATGATGATCGACCGTTTCCCCTCGCGCGTGGTGATGTGCGAGGAGGGGACCCTGCGCGACACCGAGGCGCAATAAAATGCAAGAAAACACGTTGTAAAAGCACAAAAAGAATAAACACAGCATCATGAAACGTATATTCGCACTCCTCAGCATCGCCCTGCTTCTGGGCGGCAGCGCCGACCTGATGGCCCAGGCCAAGCCCAAGGGCGGCAAGAAGGCGGCCTCGCCCTTTATCGAGGGCCGTCAGAAGGTGCGCCAGACCGACTTCGACACCATCTGGCAGTTCACCAACCTCAACACCAAGAATACCGCCATCTATTACAGCCCCTATGACTATACTGCCATGCTTGGGCTCGTCAGCAACCGCAACCCGCAGTGGGGCTGCTTCAGGCCGGTGGTCAACTACCTGGAAAAGAGCTCGCGCGCCACGATGGTGATGTGCGCCATCTTTGCCGTCAACCCCAACATTGAGGACCCGAAGGAGCGCGAGAAGCTGGTGGCCGAGGCCAAGACCGAGGCCAAGCAGGCGCTGGACGACTTCGACGCCTGGAAGGTGAAACGCCAGATGCGCAACAAGGTGCAGTACCAGGTGGCCGAGGTGGACTATCGCTACTTCAAGGGTGCCTACTACTATAACGAGCAGACCGCTGAGCCTGTGATACATGTGGGCCTGCTGATGTATTTCGGCACCAAGAAGAAACCCATCTTCTCGCCCGACACCGTCAGCCGCACCTTCGAGGACATCCGCTTCTTCCCCAACGACGCCACCATCCTCGAGTCGTGGCAGAGCCACCTCGACACCGTGGCGGCCTACCTCAAGGATAACGAGGCCAAGGGTGTGCTCATCAGCGGATATGCTGACAATCAAGGTACTGAAGCTTACTGCAAGGGCCTGTCGCGCCAGCGCGCTATGGAGGTGAAGAAGGCCTTGCTGCAGCGTGGCATCGACGAGAGCCGCATCGAGGTGGAGGCCAGGGGTGACGCCGACCCCATCGGTGACAACGACACCCGCGAGGGCCGCATCCTCAACAACCGTGTCAGCATTAAAATACAGTGACCAATAAGGAACGCTACCGCCTCCTCTGCGAGTCGGAGGGTGCCAATATCCCTCTGTTTCAGCAGTATTGGTGGATGGAGACCGTCTGCCACGGCAAGCAGTGGGACGTGCTGCTCTCCGTCCAGGCCAACGGCTTCATCGACGGGGCGTTGCCATTCCTCTTTGGCTCCAAGTTCGGCATGTACTATGTGCTACAGCCGCAACTCACTCAATACAGCGGCCCTTGGTTCCACCACCACCCGCGCACGGGCGACCCTGTGGAGTTTGAGCACCATGTGGCCGAGGACCTGGTGTCGCAGCTCGACAGGCTGCACCTCAGCGTCTACCTGCAGCGCTTCTCGCCAACGATAACCGATTGGCTGCCTTTCTATTGGCATGGCTACAAGCAGACCACCCGCTACACCTACCGCTTCGACCCGCTGCCCGACCCTGCAACGCTGGCCACCCTGGCCGACCGTGGACGCAAGCGTCAGCTGGCGTCCGTCCGCGAGGCCTATACGCTTGACCGGCAGGTGGGTGCCGAGGAGTTTGTGGCCCTGCACCGCGACTATTGGGAACGCCGCTCCGGCAGCGACCTCCTTTCGCATGACTTCCTGCTACGCGTGGTTACAACAGCGATGGCTCGCAACCAGGCCCTGATTTACGGCCTGCGCAACGCTGACGGTCAGTTGGTTGCGGCCCGTTTTGTGGTCTATGACGACCGTTGCGCCTATGCCCTCCTCTCCGCCATGCGGCCCGATGCCCTGCGCAACAGCATGACCCTTCTGGTGTGGACCCTCCTGGAGGAGTTGCACGGGCGCACGCAGGCTTTCGATTTCGAGGGCAGCATGGACAATGGCATCGAGCATTTCTACCGCTCCTTCGGTGCCCGACAGGTGCCCTATTTCGAGGTGTCGCGCTTTGCCAACCCGTTGCTTTCGAGGTTCGTTAGCCGTTAGTCAAGCCTATGAACATCAAGTTGATAGTGGTCTCAAAAACAGATGTGCCTTACCTGCAGACGGGCATCGACGAGTATGTGGCCCGCCTGAAGCACTACTGCCCCTTCGAGTTGGTGGTGGTGCCTGCCCTGAAGAACCAGGGCAAGGCCAGCCCCGAGGAGGTGAAGGAACAGGAAGGGAAGTTGATACTGAAGCAGTTGGAGAAGGTTGACCAGGCGGTGCTGCTCGACGAGCACGGGCGCGAATACGGCTCGGTCGAGTTTGCCGACGCCCTGCAACGCTGGATGAACGCCGGCACACGTACCCTCGCCTTCGTTATAGGCGGTGCCTTCGGCTTTTCCAAAGAGGTATATGATGCTGTGTCTCAGCGCATGTCGCTCTCAAGGATGACGTTCAACCACCAGATGGTGCGGCTCTTCTTCGTGGAGCAGCTCTACCGTGCCCACACCATTTTGCGGCACGAGAAGTACCACAATGCTTAATTAAATGCCTTTGGGCTGGAATTCGATGATGGCGTAGTGCTCGTCGAAGCGTATGTCCTGCAGTTCGATGTGGTCGAACAGGCTCCCCGCTTGAGGGTTCTTGCTCAGGGCCAGCAGGATGCGGTTGCCGTCGAGAGGCTCGATGAGTTCGCCGCCAGGGCGGTTTTTGGCCATGTTGATGGCCTGGCGCACCATGAAGTCGATGCCTGCGCCGCCATTGTAGGAGAGGAAGATGTCGCGCCCTTCGATGCGGTCCACCGTGAGGTCAAGCCCCACGCTGGCGGTTTTGAAGAGCACGTTGACGTCGTAGGAGATGCGTACCGTGTGCGGGCCGCCGTAGACGACAGGCAGCGCTCGGCCGGTTTTTTTCTCAATCAGGTCGCTGATTTCCTGATAGGTGAGTCTGATTTCCATAAGTGAATGGGTTTATTTCTCGGGTAGCGGCATGGCTGTGTTGTAGGCAAAGTATTGGGTGACAGTCTCGGCGTAGCTCTTCGAGACGGGTATCACCTTGACACTCTGGTTCAGTTCGAGCATCAGTCCGGTGCTTTCTTTGCGCATCAGTTTCACGTTGTCGGCGTTGACAATGTAGCCGCGGTGGCAACGCACGAGGCTGGTGCCGCTGAAGTGTTTCTCCATTTCTTTCAGCGAGTTGTGCAGGATAAAGGTGTCTTCCTTGCCGTCGTTCAGGTAGTGGATATTGACATAGTTGTCGGCGGCCTCGATGTAGAGCACGTTGGCGCGTTTGGTCGAGAAGGCCAGGCGCTTGCCCTTGTCGTGGAAATTGATGTTCGCCTCGCCGCCCGCCTGCTGTGAAAGGTCTTGGGAGAGAAGTGTTTGTCTCAGGCGTGTGATTTCTTGTTTGCTCTCGTAGAGGCGATAGATGAGGTAAGTGATGACATAGGGTATCAGGAGGATGCTTACGAAGCCCAGCACGATGTCGCCCACAAGAGGGGAGAGCTGTACGGTTCCGCCGCCACCTACAGCCCAGATTACCAATGATGTAACGGACACGCACACGAGCATTTCGGCAATCAGCCAGATACCGCACGGGGCCGCCTGCAGCTCATGGCCGCGGTTTACCAGGAAGAGCAGTATGCGACTGAAACAGAGAGTGGCAAATCCGGAAGTAAGACCTATGGCCACCTGCCCCAGGGGGGAGAGTGATGTCTGCTGTGATGTGAACTCGGTCATCGAGGTGGGTTGCCCGAAAACGACAAGCAAAATAGTGAAGGTAAGCGTAAGTGCCAAAAACAGAAAAACAGACTCCCGACGAGTTAAAAAGCGTCTTATACTGTCGAGATTTAACGTTTGGTCAAAGTATATGTCGGTCATATTTCGCCAAAAATAATGCAATTTCACCCCAAATAACGCATTTTTACCAATCGTATTGCATGATTTGCCGATTTTAACTTTTTCGATATATATTATTGTTGTTTCTTTGCACCGCTTTTTTAAGAAAAATTAATATAATATTAATGAATAACACGGGCAAAAACAAGCACACTCAAGCCCGATAAAAACAGAAAGAATGAAAATACTTGGAACAGGAAGTGCCGTGCCGAAACATACAGTGACCAACGATATGTTGTCGGAGTATGTCGACACGAGCGACGAATGGATCACCACCCGCACCGGTATCAAATCGCGCCAGATTATCACTACTGAGCGTTTTGAGGAGCTGGCTGCCCTGGCTGGCCAGCGTGCCATCGAGGCGGCCGGTCTGGTACCTGAAGACATCGACTTCATTATCTGCCACAATGTTTGCAACGTTTACGTAACTCCCTCGCTGGCAGCTCTTGTGCAACACATTCTCGGCATCAAGGGACCCAACTGCCCCACGATGGACCTCAACTCGGCCTGCGCCGGTTTCACTTATGGTCTTGATATCTGCGATGCTTTCCTACAGACGGGTCGCGCGAACCATATATTATATATATGTGCCGAAGAGGTGACCCGCATGGTGGATTGGACGCAGCGCGAAACCTGCGTGCTCTTCGGTGACGCCGCAGGTGCTATGGTGCTCGGCAAGGGCGACAACATGCTGGCCAGCAAGCTCACTTCGACCCCCATGCCCGATGTTATCTACTATCGCTTGCCGTGTGAGCCTACCCCCTTCGAGGTGGGAGAGGGCATCGACACGCACAAGGCCATGCAGCTCAAGGGTCGCGAGGTGTTCCGTATGGCTGTGGCTTCGGCCCAGCGCGACATTCGCGACGTGGTCGAGAAGGCGGGCCTGCAGCTGAGCGACATCAACCATTTCATTCTGCATCAGGCCAATATGCGCATCCTCGATGCCATCAAGCAGAACTTCGACCTGCCGCAGGAACGCTTCCTGCACAACATTGAGCGTCGCGGCAACACCAGTTCGGCCAGCATCCCCGTGCTGCTCGACGAGAAGATACGCGAGGGCGTCATCAAACGTGGCGACCTGATGGTTTTCAACGGCTTCGGTGCAGGCTTCGTCACCAGCGCCGCCGTGGTACGTTATTAAAAACAATGTAAATACATATTTATATGAATAGAGTGTTCATTACAGGCGTGGGCTGTATAACCCCACTTGGAAACAATATCGAGGCGCTGTGGAACAGCGTCATTAACGGTGTCTGCGGTATCGACTTCATCCAGCAGATTGACCGTGAGAACCTTCCCGTGAAGATTGCTGCCGAGGTCAAAGGATTTGTTCCCGAGGACTTTGGTATTGACAAGACGATGATACGTCATAACGACCGCTTCGCGCTCTTCGCGCTGGCGGCTGCCGCCCAGGCCATGCAGGACAGCGGCCTGCGGGTGGGCGAGGATATCGACCCCCGCCGTTTCGGCACCGCCATAGGCAGCGGCATCGGCGGCATCAAGACTTTTGAGCGCGAACATGCCAACAAATTGCAGTTTGGCCTGCGCCGCATCTCGCCGCTTTTCATTCCCGAAATGATTAGCAATATTGCCGGCGGCAACGTGGCCATCACCTACAACGCCCAAGGTCCCAACATTCCGATGGTTACCGCCTGCGCTACAGGTACCCACAGTGTGGGTGAGGCCTACCGCCTTATCCACGAAGGACGTGCCGACGCCGTCATCACCGGCGGCACCGAGGCGGCCATCTGTGAGATGGCTGTGGGTGGTTTCAATAACATGAAGGCCCTCACGCAATCGGAGGATCCTATGGCCGCATCGCTCCCCTTCGACGCTCGACGCAAAGGCTTCGTGCTGGGTGAAGGCTGTGGCATCATGGTGCTTGAGAGCGAGAAGCTTGCCAAGCAACGCGGCGCCAAACTGTACGCCGAGGTGTGCGGTTACGGCAACACCTGCGACGCGCACCACTACACGGCCCCGCATCCCGAGTGCCGTGGCGGTGCCGAGTCGATGCGTCTGGCCTTGGAAGAGGCTGGTTATAAGAGCGGAGAACACCTGTATATCAACGCTCACGGTACCGGCACGCCCCTCAACGACAAGGGTGAAACCAAAGGTATCAAGGCTGCCCTTGGCGAGGAAGAGGCCCGTAAGGTGATGATCAGCAGCACCAAGTCGATGCATGGCCACATGCTCGGTGCCACCGGTGCCGTCGAACTCATCATCAGTGCCCTGGCCTTGCAGAACGGTGTCATTCCGCCGACCATCCACCTCGACCATCCCGACCCCGAGTGCGACCTCGACTACACGCCTCACACCGCCCGTCAGTGGCAGGCCGACATCGCTATCAGCAACACCTTCGGTTTCGGCGGCAACAACGCCACCGTGGCCCTGCGCAAAGTTTAAAGTATAAGGTTTAAAGTTTATGGATATGAACGTATTGAACAGAGACGATATCAAGACCTTCCTGCCGCACCGCGAGCCGATGCTGCTCATCGACGATGTGGTGATGGAAGGCGACACCGCCATTGCCCACTACCATGTGCGTGGCGACGAATTCTTCCTGCAAGGACATTTCCCCGGCAACCCCGTGGTGCCCGGAGTGATACAGTGTGAAATCATGGCGCAGTCGTCGTGCATCCTGGTGCGCGACGAGCTTGTGGGCCGCACCCCGCTCTACAGCGGCATCAACAATGTGCGCTTCCGCCAGCCGGTGCGCCCGGGCGACACAATGGAGATACGTGCCCGCATCACCTCACGCCGCGGCATGATTTTCTTCGTCGACGCCAAAGCCAGCGTCGGCGGCAAGGTTTGCTGCTCTGGTGAACTCACATTTGCATTAATTGATAATCCCAAAGAATAATGAAACTGTTAGAAAACAAGATAGCCCTCATCACCGGTGCCTCGCGCGGCATCGGCAAACGCACCGCCCAACTCTTTGCTGAGCACGGCGCTACCGTGATTTTTACCGACCTGCAGGAGAACGACGCCAGCCGTGAACTTCTCGCCGAGCTGCAGCAGTACAGCCCCAAGAGCACCTTCATTGTCAGCAACGCTGCCGACTATGACCAGACCGTCGCCGTCGCCGAACAGGTGCAGAAAGAGTATGGCCGCCTCGATGCCCTCGTCAACAACGCCGGCATCACCCGCGACACCCTCCTGCTCCGCATGAGCCCCAAGGATTGGGACCTCGTGCTTGAGGTCAACCTGCGCTCGGTGTTCAACTATTGCAAGGCCTTCGCTCCCATGATGCTCAAGCAGCGCTCTGGCTCTATCATCAATACCAGCTCGGTGGTGGGCGTCAACGGCAACGCTGGACAGTGCAACTACTCGGCCTCCAAGGCCGGCATCATTGGCTTTACCAAGAGCCTTGCCAAGGAACTTGGCTCGCGCGGCATCCGCTGCAACGCCATTGCCCCCGGCCTCATCGAGTCGGCCATGACGCAAGCCATGCCCAAGGAGGCTCACAACAAGTGGCTCAGCGAGATACCTCTGCGCCGTGGCGGTACCGACCTCGACATCGCCCGCACCTCGCTCTTCCTGGCTTCCGACCTCAGCGAGTACATCACCGGCCAGGTAATCTGTGTCGACGGTGGCGTGTCGCTCTAAACGGAGAAGTCAATAATTGTCCTGCTATATAATAAAACCGCAAAGTCGTCGTTTATAATGCAATGACTATTAGCGGGAATAACAAGTGGCTGGCGGCCGATAGGCTGGTGCTACTGCTGTTGGCGGCGTGGTGGGTGCTCAACCTGCTGCAAGCCGCCTTTATGGACCTGGCCAACGACGAGGCCTATTATTGGTACTTCTCCAAGCACCTCGACTGGGGCTACTACGACCACCCACCCCTCGTGGCGCTGCTTGTGTGGCTCACCGCCTGGCTCCCCGGCACCCTCGGTGTGCGCCTGGCTTCCACGCTGTTGCAGCCGCTCTATCTGCTGCTCTTCTGGCATTTGATTAAACCTGCCGATGCTTCTCGGCGCGATGCGTTGCTCTATGTGCTGATATGCTTCTCGCAGCCTCTGCTGCAGCTCTACGGCTTCCTGGCCCTGCCCGACGCACCGCTGCTCATGACCACCGTGCTCTTCCTTTGGGCCTATAAGCGCTTCAGCGCCAAGGTCAACCTGCACAACGCCCTGCTGCTCGGCCTCACCGTGGCCCTGCTCGGCTATAGCAAGTACCACGGTGCCCTGGTGGTGCTGTTGGTGGTGCTCTCCAATCCCAAGCTGCTGCTGCGCTGGCAGCTCTACCTTGCCGCCGCCGTCGCACTGCTGCTCTATGCGCCGCACCTCTGGTGGCAGTACACGCACGATTGGGTCTCGCTGCGCTACCACCTGGTGGGCCGCAATGCCGACAGCTATCGCATCAACTACACGCTTGAGTATCTGGCCACTGCCCTTGTGGTCTTCAACCCCCTCTGGCTCTGGCATCTTGTCAAGGGCATCCGCTCGGGCCGCTTCGCCGACCCCTTCCGCCGCGCCCTGCTCGTCCTTTTGGCAGGCTTCCTCCTCTTCTTCCTGGTCTCCACCCTGCGCGGACCCGTGCAGCCTCAGTGGATACTGCCTGCGGTGTTCCCCTTCGTGGCCTTCGTCTTTCACGCCGCCCGCCGTGCGCGCTATGCGCGTGTTGTGGGTATTGTTTGCTTTGTGCTGTTCCTCGTGGTCAGGGTGGTGGCCGTGGCCAACCCCTTCGGTTTCAAGGGTGAGCTCTGGGGGCAACGCGACATCTACACCGCCATCGCCCGCGTGGCTGACGGTCGGCCCGTGCAGTTCATGCACACCTACACCGCACCGCCCAAGTACACCTTCTACACCGGCGGCGAGGCCTACTGCACTCCTTATTACTTCAACCGCCACAGCCAATGGCAGTACGACACCTCCGACCGCGCCTTCACCGGCCGCGAGGTCGTCGTTGGCAACTTCACCAACCGGCAGAGCAACACGCTGCTCCTGCCCAATGGCAAGCCGTTCTATTACAGTATCCTGCCCGACTTCCATCCCCTGCGCGAGGTGACCATTGCCGCCGTCGAGCCCATCGACGCCCGCCTGCCCATCCTCCGCTCCACCAAGGGCACCGACAGCCTTGGCGCGCTGCACGTCAGCTTGGCCGTCACCAACCCTTACCCCTACGACATCTACAGCACCGACAGCCTGCCGCTGCGCATCACCATCTTCTTCAACGAGGCCCGCTACACCGCCGCCGGCGGTGGTTGTCCGCTCACCGACACCCTCCGCGCCGGCACCACCACCTTCGTTGAGTGCGACCTGCGCATGGGGCGCCCGCCCGTCGACGGCACCATGCCCTCGGGCTTCTGCCTTTCGCGCGGTGCCAACCCCACCGACAACAGCCAGCGCCTGCCGGCCACCGTCACCCGTTCATCCGATTACCTAACCATCACAAGACCAGCCGACCATGAGTAAAGACCCCATCGAACTGCTGATGCAGCACCGCAGCGTGCGCCAATTCACCCCCGACCCCGTCGACCCCGACCTGCTGTCCACCCTTCTGGAGTGCGGCCTCCGCGCCTCCAATACGGGCAATATGCAGTTATACAGCGTGATAACTACCACCCAGGAACCCCTGCGCTCCGACCTCTGCAAGCTGCACTTCGGACAGTGCGCTTCGGCACCTCTGTGGCTCACCATCTGTGTCGATGTGGCCCGCTACCACCACTACTGCCGTGTCAACCAATGCGATGAGCCCTACGGCAACCTGCTTTGGTTCATCTCCGCCCTCGTCGATGCTTCGCTCTGCGCGCAAAACATCTGTGTGGCTGCCGAGTCCAAAGGCCTGGGTTTCTGCTACCTGGGCACTGTCAACTACAACACGCGCCAGATTGCCGACCTGCTGCAGTGCCCCAAGGGCGTGGTGCCTGTTATCGCCATCGCGATGGGCCACCCCGCCGGGCAGCCGCGCCTCAGCGAGCGCCTCGGTCAGGACGCCGTGGTGCACAGCGAGACCTACCACGTGCCCACCGACAGCGAGCTGATCGAGAGTCACAAAGTGCGTGACAACGACCCCTTCAACAAGAGGATGGTCGAGGAGAATGGCACCCGCAACTACTGCGAAATCTTCACCACCAAGCGCTACCCCCATGACCTCAACGTCAGCGTCAGCCGCGACCTGCTGCAGTTCCTCAAGGACAGCGGCCTGTGGGACTTCTGATTTCCTATGCATAAAAATAGGTCGTGCACGATATAAATAGGTAATCGGTAGCTGGTAATCGGTAATCGGAATTGACCCAAAACCACCCCTAAACCGCCGTTTCACCGGCTACCGACCACCAATCACCGACTATCAATCACCTAAAAACCACTGTTTCAAAGCATAATATCATGTATAAGCATCGTGTTGCCGCCGCACCCCCTCCGACTCTGCTCCGACTCAACTCCGACTCAAGTCCGACTGAACTCCGACCACAGTCGGACAAAACACGGTGCACACACGGTGTTGACACGGATAGGTCGTGCACGACATAAATCCCGTTTTATAACCTCCCCGCCTGCGGCGGGAAAATATAATTTTGCCACATCGGAAAAAGTTCGTATCTTTGCATTTTATTATATACTATAAAATATGAGTTTGAAGATTGTTGTACTTGCCAAACAAGTTCCTGACACAAGGAATGTTGGCAAGGATGCTATGACGGCCGAGGGTACGGTGAACCGTGCCGCGCTGCCGGCTATTTTTAACCCCGAAGACCTCAATGCGCTGGAACAGGCGCTCCGCATCAAGGAACAGAACCCCGGCACCACCGTGGGCCTGTTGACGATGGGACCGCCTCGTGCCGGCGAGATTATCCGCGAGGGCCTCTACCGCGGCGCCGACACAGGCTGGCTGCTTACCGACCGCCTCTTCGCCGGTGCCGACACGCTGGCTACCAGCTATGCGCTGGCCACCGCCATCAAGAAGATTGGCGATGTGGACCTCGTCATTGGAGGCCGCCAGGCCATCGACGGTGACACCGCCCAGGTGGGTCCCCAGGTGGCGCAGAAGTTGGGTCTCAACCAGGTGACCTACGCCGAGGAAATCCTTAAGATAGAGAATAGCAAAGCCACCATCCGCCGTATGATTGACGGCGGCGTGGAGGTGGTGGAAGCCCCGCTGCCTTTGGTTGTTACCGTGAATGGCAGCGCTGCCGAGTGCCGTCCGCAAAACGCCAAGCTGGTGATGAAGTATAAGTATGCCGCCTGCCCGTTGGAAGTGGCTGAGGACGACCCGCGCAAGGGCCTCCGCGCCGAGCGCCCCTACCTTAACCTGACGCAGTGGAGCGTGTCCGACGTGGATGGCGACCCGCAGCAGTGCGGCATGAGTGGCAGCCCGACGAAGGTCAAGGAGGTGCAGAGCATCGCCTTCCAGGCCAAGGAGAGCAAGACACTCACGGCGAAAGACGAGGACATCAACGCCCTCATCCAGGAATTGTTAAACGATAAGATTATTGGCTAATGAACAACGTATTCGTATATATCGAGATTGAAGGCACCGAGGTGCGCGAGGTCTCGCAGGAACTTTTGACCAAGGGCCGCAAGCTGGCCAACGAACTCGGGGTGGAGCTGCACGCCGTGGCCATCGGCACCGGCATCAAAGGCAAAGTCGAGGAGCAGGTGCTGCCCTATGGTGTGGACAAGCTCTTCGTCTTTGACGCCCCCGCACTCTTCCCCTACACCTCGGCTCCGCACACCGACATCGTGGTGAACCTCTTCAAGGAGGAACAGCCTCAGATTTGCCTGATGGGCGCCACCGTCATCGGCCGCGACCTTGGCCCGCGCGTCAGCAGCAGCCTTACCAGCGGCCTCACCGCCGACTGCACCCAGCTGGAGATTGGCCCCTACGAGGACAAGAAGAGCGGCAAGACCTATGAGAACCTGCTCTATCAAATTCGTCCCGCCTTCGGTGGCAACATCGTGGCCACCATCGTCAACCCCGACCACCGTCCGCAGATGGCCACCGTGCGCAGCGGCGTCATGCAAAAAGCTGTCTACGACGGCAACTGCAAGAAAGAGGTGGTCTATCCCGAGGTGAGCAAGTACGTCAGCCCTGAAGCTTTTGTGGTGAAAGTGCTCGACCACCATGTGGAGGCCGCCAAGCACAACCTCAAGGGAGCCCCCATCGTCGTCTCCGGCGGCTATGGCGTGGGCTCGAAGGAGGGCTTCGACATGCTCTTCGAGCTCGCCAAGGTGCTGCACGGTGAGGTGGGCGGCAGCCGTGCCGCCGTGGATGCCGGATGGATTGACAACGACCGCCAGATTGGCCAGACGGGTGTCACGGTGCACCCCAAGGTGTACATCGCCTGCGGCATCAGCGGTCAGATTCAGCACATCGCCGGCATGCAGGATTCAGGTATCATCATCAGCATCAACAGCGACCCTGAAGCGCCGATTAATAAGATTGCCGACTACGTCATTACCGGCACCGTGGAAGAGGTGGTGCCCAAGATGATTAAGTATTACAAGCAAAACAGCAAGTAGTCATGGCCAAGACAATGCAGCAGCAGGATCACGACGCGTGGGAATTGGGCTATGGCAACAGATACAGCACCGATGACCACAACAATCTTGAATTGGAAGCCATGCGCGAGGCCCTGCGTCGCCGAAAGGCCGAAGAGGAAGCAAAATCAAAAACAAACAAAGAAGAACAATAAGTTATGGCAAACTACTATACAGACCATCCTGAGATAGCGTTCCACCTTGAGCATCCGCTGATGAAGCGTTTGGTGGAGTTGCGCGAAAAGAATTACGAAGATGCCGCCAACGGCATCGACTACGCCCCCGTGGACTACGAAGACACCATCGAGAACTACCGTCGCATCCTCGATATCACGGGCGACGTGGCCGCCAACGTCATTGAGCCCAACTCTGAGAGCGTCGACCTCGAAGGGCCGCATCTGGAGAACAACCGCATGATTTACGCCTCGAAGACCGTCGAGAATCTTGAGCAGACCCGCA
This sequence comes from Bacteroidales bacterium, assembly GCA_017551765.1. Taxonomy (GTDB): domain Bacteria; phylum Bacteroidota; class Bacteroidia; order Bacteroidales; family P3; genus Colimorpha. Next base: position 18,291 of record JAFZKV010000004.1, on the reverse strand, counting down.
AGGCCGGCCTCTACGGCGTCTCCATGCCGCGCCGCTTCGGCGGATTGAATGTTCCCAACGTGGTCTTCAGCATGATGAGCGAGGTCATCAGCGCCGCCGACGCCGGCTTCCAGAACATCTGGAGCCTGCAGAGCTGCATCGACACCCTCTACGAGTTCGGCAGCGAGGAGCAGCGTGCCAAGTACATCCCGCGCATCTGCAAGGGTGAGACCATGAGTATGGACCTCACCGAGCCCGACGCAGGCTCTGACCTGCAGCGCGTGATGTTGAAGGCTACCTTCGACGAGAAGGAGAACTGCTGGCGTCTCAACGGCGTGAAGCGCTTCATCACCAACGGCGACTCGGACATCCACCTCGTCCTTGCCCGCAGCGAGGAGGGCACCAAGGACGGCCGTGGCCTGTCGATGTTCATCTATGACAAGCGCAACGGCGGTGTCGACGTGCGTCACATCGAGCACAAGCTCGGCATCCACGGCAGCCCCACCTGCGAGCTCACCTACAAGAACGCCAAGGCCGAACTCTGTGGCGACCGCAAGCTCGGCCTCATCAAATACGTCATGGCCCTGATGAACGGCGCCCGCCTCGGCATCGCAGCCCAGAGCGTCGGTGTGGAGCAGGAAGCCTACAACGAAGGCCTGGCTTACGCCCGCGAACGTGCACAGTTCGGCGAGAAGATTATCCACTTCCCCGCCGTCTACGATATGCTCAGCCGCATGAAGACCAAGCTCGATGCCGGCCGCTCGCTGCTCTACATGACCGCCCGCTATGTGGACCTCTACAAGAGTCTGGAGGACATTCAGCGCGACCGCAAGCTCACACCCGAGGAGCGCAACGAGATGAAGCAGTACAGCAAGTTGGCCGATGCTTTCACGCCGTTGGCCAAGGGCATGAACAGCGAGTATGCCAGCCAGAACGCCTACGACGCCATCAGCATCCACGGCGGCTCGGGCTTCATCATGGAATACAAGAGCCAGCGCCTCTACCGCGACGCGCGTATCTTCAGCATCTACGAGGGTACCACCCAGCTGCAGGTTGTGGCTGCCATACGATACGTCACTAACGGCACCTACCTGCAGGTCATCCGCGACATGATGCAGAGCAAAGTGAGCGATGCCATGAAGCCCTTGAAAGCCCGCATCGCCCCGCTGGTGGACCTCTATGAGCAGGCTGTCAACTACGTGAAGGAACAGGGCAATCAAGATGTCCACGACTTCCTGGCTCGACGCCTCTACGACATGACCGCCGAGCTCATCATGAGCTTGCTCATTATGGACGACGCCAGCCGCGCTCCCGAACTCTTCGAGAAGAGCGCCAACGTCTACGTCCGCATGACCGAAGAGGATGTCTGCGCCAAGAGCTACTATGTGATGCATTTTAGCGAGGCCGACCTTCCCGCTTTCCGTGCTGAATAATGAACAAAAAAAGCAATACGAAATATGAAAGTCAGAGAACTTGTTGATAAATTGAACCTCAAGGTGCTGAGCGGCGAGAACGGTCTGGACCGCGACATTGACGGCTGCTATGTCAGCGACCTGCTGAGCGACGTGATGGGCAATGCCGAGATGGGCAATGTCTGGGTGACCCTGCAAACCCACAAGAACGTGATGGCCATTGCCTCGCTCAAGGAGTTGGCCTGCGTTATCCTCGTCAAGGGTCTCACCGCCAGCGACGACACAGTGGAGCAGAGCAACGAGGAGGGCATCCCCTTCCTTAGCACCGACATGCAGACCTACGAGACTGTTGGCAAGATTTATCAGTTGCTGAACGCCTGATGCCGTTGTCGCCGTTCAAAGCCGACTTGCACATTCACACTGTGCTTTCGCCGTGCGGCGACCTCGAGATGTCACCCACGGCTATCGTTGACCGTGCCCTTGCCCGAGGGCTGGACATGATAGCTATCAGCGACCACAACACTACGCGCCAGGTCAAGGTGGCTCAGCGCATCGGCAAGCAGAAAGGACTTTTTGTGCTTGGCGGCGTGGAGGTGACGAGTCAGGAAGAAACCCATTGCCTCTGCTATTTCGAGAACGATGGGCAGTTGGACGAGTTCCAGGAGTTTCTCGACGCCCACCTGCCGCCCATGCCCAACGATGAGGACCGTTTCGGATACCAGCTCATTGTCGACGAGAACGACGAGATAGTGGGGGAGGAGCCATACCACCTGCTTAACGCCATTGATGTGGACATTGACGGCATCTACGATGAGGTGCATCGCATTGGAGGCCTCTTTGTACCTGCCCACATCAACAAGGGTACTACAAGTCTTATGAGCCAGCTCGGCTTCGTGCCGCCCGACCTCCGTGCCGACGGGCTGGAAATCAACTTCCGCATCACTAAGGACGAAATACTCAAGAAGTTTGCTTACCTCAAGCGTTTCAACTTCATCACCGACAGCGACGCCCACTTTATAGATAACGTGGGCGATGTCTACAATGTCATCTACATGGAGCACCGGTCCTTCTCTGAGTTTGCCAAAGCTTTGCACGGCGAAGAGGGACGCTGGATTGATACCATGTATTTCCGTGAACACAAACTGAGAAAGATATGAAAAAGATTGCCTTCTTGCTTTTTACCTTTTCATTTTTCATTTCGCTGGCCCAGCCTACGCAGTTGCCGCCGCCTACGCGCTACACCGTCAGTTTTGAATCGCAGCATGGCGAGTCGTTCACTGTCTATATCGACGGTGACCAGAAGAACCGCATGCCCCAGAGTCGCGTGATGGTGAACGATATTAGCGACCAATCGCACGAGGTGGTGGTGATTCTCAAACGCCCTGCCGCCAAGGCTGCCGTTCTCAGCCTGCGTCCAGGTGAACCCAACGTGATTGTGAATGTCAATTATGACCAGCGCCTTGAACAGTTGATGCTCTACACTCCCTCATACAACCGTGCCGACTCCTATACGGAGGAGCGGAAGATGGCTCGCGAAGAGCTGGGGCGTGTGGGACGTAGGCCTCAGTCGCTCGAGGTCAATCACATGGCAACCGGTGAGCCTGAAAACAAAACCGCCTCAGAGGAGGACTTGCAGGGCATGATTCAGCGCATGAAGGCTCAGACTTTCGACAGCGACCGTCTGTCGCTCGGCAAGGTCATTGTGGCCTCCTCCAACCTTACCGCTGAGCAGATTGGGCGCCTGGCAGAGACCATCGACTATAGCAATTCGCAGGTCGAGTTCCTCAAGTATGCCTATGCTTATTGTGTCGACCCCACCAATTATTATACGGCGGTCAATGTGCTTACTTTCAGCCGTGACCGCAAGAATGTGATTGACTACATCGCTACCCAGCGATAGGTGGTTAGTAAAATACTATTTTTGAGGGCAGTTGGCCTACCTCGCGTTTCCACCGCTGTGTTCCGTCAGGGCTGAAGCAGTAGAGGTCGCCGTTGGTCATGTAGTTGCCGTCGGTGCCTATATAGATGTCTCCGCTTACGGGGTGTACGCCGATGGAGTAGGGGTTGTTAATACCACAAGAGGTCAGTATCGGCGTCACAGTCAATGTGGCGGGGTCTATTTTCATGTAGCTGGTGGTCATGTTCCAAGAGGCGTCGTAGGTCGATGCGCAGCCGTAGACCATGCCGTGGTCCACCGTCATGCGGCTCAGCAGTTGGCCTGTCTGGGTCACGGCTAAGGTGGTGGCGTTAATCAGTGCCGACCCTTCGCCTTCGGTGGTGCCGGTATTCATGTTCCATTCACCCCAGCAGTTTACTATTAACGTGTTTCCGTCAATGGCTTCCACCCGTTGTGGATTTTTGCCCACCACAATGGGAGTGGGGTTGGCAAAGGTGGCGAGGTCCACCACATACACCTTGTCGTCGTAGGTGATGCTGCTTTGTGTCTCACCGACCCAAGAGCTGACCACAAACAATTTGCCGTCGGCGATGGCTACACCTTCAGGGTTGTAGTTGCCCAGCGTGCAGGTGGCTTCGATTTGAAGGGTGGCGGTGTCTATGCGGATAACGCTGCGGGGATTGTAGCAACTGATGTACAGCTTGCCTCCGTCGGCTGCCAGGTAGCGGGGCCCGCGGTTGCCGAGGTTTACCTGTTGCGAGATGCCTGTTGCAGTGTCCACCACCTCAAGGGTGCCCGATTTCCACACGGTGATATAGGCTTTCGAGCCATAGATAATCAGGTCTTGGGCCACATTGCCCAGCCCTCGGTTGTTGCAGAGGGCGAACCAATCGTTTTCCAACGTGCCGTTAGCCAGGTCAATGCGTGTCAGCGATGCGTTGTTGCCTTGAGGACCTTCGTTGAGCACCAGGGCGTGCAGTGTGTCTACATCCACGGTGCTGGAGTGTTGCTGTTCGGGTTCAGGCTTCTCGCAGGCGGCAATGCCAATTGCCAGCAGCATGACTATGAGTACTCTTTCAATGTGTTTCATATTATTGCTTGTTTATTTGTTAGAATTCGTATGTCACTGACAGACGGTAGTTGCGGCCCATCATGGGATAGTCTTTAACCACCTCGTATTGTGTGTCCAAAAGGTTCAGTACCTGGACCTGTACGCGGAAGGAGCCACCACTCAACTCGAATTGACGGTCGGCACTGAGTCCCAGGTCGCAGTAGGCAGGCAAGCGACTGCCCACGTTTACGTAGGCGTAGCGATGGCCCACCACCATAGCGGTGGCGCCCAAATTCACCCATCGGTTCTCCCACCGCAGGCTACCGCCGCCCGAATGACGGGGGGTGTAGCGTATCTGGTAACCATAGGTATCGGTGTTCGTCGGGTCGCTTAGGTCCACCGCATGGGCGAAGCTGTAGTTGCCTCTCAGCTCAACGTTACCCATTCGGCACTCCACTGTGGCATCTACGCCGAGGATATGCACGAGGCCCAGATTCTCCATCGTCCAATAGTACATGTTGGACCCGGGCTTGGCCACTATCTTGTCCACCACGCGGTTGAAGTAGCCGTCCACCGTGGCGCTCACGTGGTTGTCCACCCATGCCACTCCCACGTTGTGCTGCATGGCCCGCTCGGGTCGCAGGTTGCGTGGGGTGGAAAGGAAGAAGTAGAGCTCACTGAAGTTGGGCACGCGGTAGGTCTGTTTGTAGAAGTAGCGCAGTGTTAGGTGGTTGTTTGGCGACCAGCGCAGGCCTGCATAGGGCGACAGGCAGCGGTACAAGGGTGTGGTGTCCAGGTCGTTCACGCGGTCGGTCACCGATGTGGCCAGCAGGTGGGCGTTGGCCTCCATGTGCTTACTATGCAGCCGCACGGCAGCGGCGGCCAGCACACTGCTGCGCAGCACGTCGCTACGGTATTCCAGGTTGCTCTGCAACCGGCTCAGGTCTCCGTCGACCGATGCGCTCAGGTCCATCCACTTCAGCGGACTCCACACTGCGCTGCCGCTCAGGTAGCCCTCGTGCTGCAGGTAGTGGTTCTCCATGTAGTTGTTGCGGTAACCCAGCGCTGCGCTGTCTTCGTATTGGTCGCGGGAGTGTTGGGCTTTTCCGAGCACCTGCACTTTCCATTGTTCGCGTTCCATACGCCATTTCACCTGTGCGAACAGCGACTCTTCGTGGGTCGATTGTGCCGACGGTGTGGCGTTGTATTGCACCACCTCTCCGGGCAGCTCGTGCATGCCGCGCATATAGTGCACCTTGCCCGTCAGGGTGTTGTCCTTGCTGAAGGTGTAGAACAGGTTGCCGTCGGCCACAAACATGCGCATGGCCGAGTGTTCGCGGGTCTCTCGGCTGGTTTCGCCCTGCCGGTCGTGGGTGTAGTAGAGTGTGAAGGGGTAGTTGCCGGCACTTTGCATATAGCCAGCCCAGAGGCTGGTGCGCAGCTTTTTCCCCCATCGCTGTTCCCAAAGGGCAAAGGGGTTCAGTAGCCCGAACGAGCCCATCTCCATGCCTACCTTCAGGTTGGTACGCTCTCCGTAGTGGAATTGTGGTTCGGCGGTTTCGAGGTTCAGCACGTTGCCGGCGGCGTATGCCCGTGCCGACAGCAGTGGCTGCTGGTCCTGTCCCTGGCTCAGGCTCACATAGGCGGCGTTGCCCGTCAGGTAGCGGCCCAGGTCCACCTGGCCGTTCTGTGAGTTGTCCACCGCTACACCGTCTACTGTCACCGTCGAGAATTGGCTGCCCAGGCCGCGGGCAGATACGGTCTTCATGCCGCCCACGCCGCCATAGTCCTTCAGCGTCACGCCGGCCATCTGCTTCACGGCGTCGCTCAACTGTCGCACCCCTTGTTGCTCCAGCTGTTGGGCGTCAAGCACCTGTGTGGGGGCCACCGTGCGGGTGGTGACGGGGGTGCGTTGGGCGCTCACCTCCACCTCGTCCAGCCGGTGCACCGTGTCCTGTGCCTGCGAGGAGGTGTATGGTAAAAAGGAAATAATCAGTAAAAAAGCCCACGCAGGAGGGGATGCAACGAGCGGTGGGGCGGCAGCGTGGTGGCTACCGTCGACGATAAACGATACAATACGATAAAATACTTTGCTCATTTTCCTGTCCTTTCCTCGAGGGCTTGGATTTTTTCGGTCTTGGCAGGTCTTCTGGCTTGTCTCTCGCCGACAGCCTTCCCACATGCCTATGGCGGCATGCAGTGGCTTTTTGTGCGGCGCAAATCATTGAGACTCACAGCAGCGGGACTGCTCAGGCCTTGCACCTGATTCCCTCTTGGCGCCCTCTTCGGGCGACCAAAACCGACTGCAAAATTACAAAAAAAAACTCATATAAAAGCAGTTCAACGGCAGTTTACTGAAAAATCGCCCTGGGAAAAACCGCAAGGCTAACGCATCAAAATAATGGAGTTGGCTCCAAAGAAATGCTAATGGGTTGATATATAAAAAATAAGCCAACCTTTGTCTGCTCGTATAAACGACTTGTATACTACCACCGCGGTAGTCGATGGGAAGTCTTTGGGTAGTCCTTGGTAAGTTCTTGGTAGGTTCTTGGTAGGGATTGGGCAATGCCGGATAGTTTGATGCGTTTGTCCTTGGAAAAACCGTGATTTTTTTGTTTGTTTGTCGAAAAAAATGTATATTTGCAATTGATAAATAATAAAAAGGTAGAATTTATAATATTGAAAAATAATAAGTTATTAATTAAAATTAAATCATTATGAAAAAAGTATTATTGTTTCTTGCCACAATGTTGATGGGTGGCGCGATGATAGCGCAGACCATCGTGTCAACCGAGCCGTCGAACCGCAACATCGTCATTGAAGAGTTCACAGGAGTCAACTGCACTTGGTGCCCCGATGGCCACGCTACCTGCAACACTATTGCAGCGACCTACCCCGGCCACATGTGGGCTATTAACATCCATCAGGGTGGTTTCTCCGCCAACACCTATACCACGCAGTGGGGCAACGCGTTGGCCCAGCAATACAGTGTTAGTTCCTACCCCAACGCCACGGTGAATCGTGGAGCCAGCTCCACGAGCGACCGCTCTGCTTGGGTGAGCCAGGCCGCCTCTATCCAGTCTCAGGTTTCCCCCGTCAACATTGCTGCCGAGGGCACCATCAATCCCGACACGCGCGAGCTGACCCTCCACATCGAGGTTTACTATACCGCCAGCAGCACCTCTGCCACCAATATGTTGAATGTGGCTCTGTTGCAGAACAGCGTATTGGGTCCCCAGATAGGTGGTTCCCTTCACAACCCCGACTATGTGCTTCCCGACGGCCGCTACCGCCACATGCACATGCTCCGCGACCTGATTACCGGTCAGTGGGGCGTTGAAATCCCCGCCACGCAAGGCTCCTTCATCGACACCACCATCGTCTACACCATCCAGCAGAGCTATGGCACCCCCAACCCGGTGGAAGTGGGGGCGCTGTCCGATTTAGAGGTAATCGTCTTTGTCGCCGAAAACCACAAGAACATACTCTCCGGCACCAAAGCCAATATCGCTTTCTCGCAGCCCGAGATCTCCTACATCTACGTCGAGCGCAGCAGCGAGTGTGTCCACGAATACCAGCCGGTGGTTGCCGTGAACAACAACACCCCCAATGTGGTCAGCAATTTTTATTTCCTCTATAACGGCACACAGATTTCTATAAACAAGACCATGCAGCCCTTCACCACCGACACCTTCCACATGCCCCTGTGTGAGGTCACCCTTTCGGACGAGGTGCAGCACTACACCGAAACCAGAACCGTCGACCTCTACAGCTATCAGGTCGGTTCCACGCCCATGGCCGCTGTCAGCTCCCCGAGGGAATTCACCCTCTATGACTTCGACTATCGCGTCTACAGCGTAGAAGGACCCATCACCGCCACCTTCAAATTGGACAACTATGCAAGTGAAGCCAAGATAACCTTCAAAAAACAGGCCGATTGCAGCACCCTTCTCACGAAACAGTTTACCAACGCCAACAACAACAAAACGTGCACTTTCCGGTTGTCGCCCGCCGAGGCCGGCCTCTACATCTTCTCGGTCTACGATAGTTATGGCGACGGCATGACGAATGCATCACAGGGTGTAACACTGTATGATGCCTCCAACACCGTCTTTTGGACAGCCAAAGGCAACTATGGAAAACAGGCCGACTGCTGGATCAACGTCACCAATGCCGGTACAGGCACCATGGCTATCGACAACGTGATGAAAGTGGTGGACTTCAACGTCTACCCCAACCCCGTATTCGACCGTCTGAACATCGAGTGTGACGCTGAAGTGCGCGAGGTGAACATCATTGACATGAGCGGACGCACCGTCGCTACCGCGAACGCCACCAAAGACATCAACGTCAGTGGCCTGGCCGCCGGCGTCTACATGGTGCGTGTGGCCACCGCGGACGGCATCGGCATGCAGAAGTTCGTCAAAGAATAAAAAAAATGAATTATGCCGCGATAATCGCCCAGCGCTTAGAGCTGGGCGCGCGACAAGTGGAACGCACCGTGGAGCTCCTCGAACAGGGCGCCACGGTGCCTTTCATTGCCCGCTATCGCAAGGAGGTGACGGACAGCCTCAACGAGGTACAGATTGCCGCCATTCGTGACCTGCTGCTGCGCCTGAAAGAACTCGACAAACGCCGTGAGTCCATATTGCAAAGCATCGACGAACAGGGCAAACTGACGCCCGAGTTGAAGCGGCAGATTGAGGCGGTGGAGAGCATGACCGACCTCGAAGACCTCTATTTGCCCTACCGTCCCAAGCGGCGCACCCGCGCCACCATCGCCATCGAAAAAGGCCTCGAACCTTTGGCTGACAGCATTATGCGCGGTGTGATGCCGGCCGCTGCCTCTGACGACGACCTGCAAGGGGCGCGCGACATCATCGCTGAGCGCATCAGTGAAGATGCCGTATGTCGCAACCGTGTACGCAACATCTTCCGCCGCAGGGCTATGCTCTCGTCGGGGCTGGCCCGTGGCGTGAAGGAGGATGACGAGCGTGCGGCCAAGTTCGAGAGTTGGATGGAGTGGAAGGAGCCTGCCTCCAAGGCACCGTCGCACCGCATTCTGGCTCTCTTCCGTGGCGAAGAGGCTGGTGTGCTCAAGGTACGTGTACGGCCAGACACGGACGACGAATGTCTCAAGGTGCTGACTGAAAAAGCCGAAGGAAATCGAAATTATTCGGATGATTCGCTCAAGGAATATCGCATGGCCATTGCCGACAGTTACAAGCGTCTGATAGAGCCCTCCATTGAGAACGAGTTCCGCAATATTCTAAAGGAGAAAGCCGACCGCGAGGCCATCCGTGTCTTTGCCGAGAACCTGAGGCAGTTGCTGTTGGCCGCTCCGATGGGGCAGAAACGCACTCTGGCCATTGACCCGGGCTTCCGCACCGGCTGCAAGGTGGTGTGCCTCGATGCACAAGGCCAACTGCTGCACAATGAAACCATCTATCCTTTCACCTCGGTGCGCGAGGAGCGTGCTGCTGTGAATAAACTCGAAGCGTTGGTTGAAGCCTTCCGAATTGAGGCTATCGCCATCGGCAATGGCACCGCTGGCCGTGAGACCGAGGAAGTGGTGCAGCGCTGCCATTTTAAAAACAAAGTCATTGCTGTGAGTGTCAGTGAGGCTGGTGCCAGCGTCTACAGCGCCAGCGACGTGGCTCGCCGTGAGTTTCCTGACTATGATGTCACCGTGCGTGGTGCCGTCAGCATCGGTCGCCGCTTGATGGATCCCCTTGGCGAATTGGTTAAGATTGACCCCAAGAGCATCGGTGTGGGTCAGTACCAGCACGATGTGGACCAGCGCATGCTGGCCGATAGCCTGAGTGATACCGTGGTCAGTTGTGTCAACAGCGTGGGTGTAGAACTCAATACAGCCAGCCGCGAGTTGCTCAGCTACGTCAGCGGCATTGGTCCTGCGCTGGCCGACAAGATAGTGGCGCACCGCAACCGCAACGGCGCCTTTGCCGACCGTCAAGCATTGAAACATGTAAAGGGCCTTGGCGACAAGGCCTTCGAGCAGTGTGCTGGCTTTCTGCGCGTGCGCGAAAGCACAAATCCTTTGGACAGGAGTGCTGTACATCCCGAACGTTATCCTCTGGTGGAGAAGATGGCCGCCTCGGTCGGTGCCGATGTGCAGACGTTGATGAAGGACAAGGAATTGCGTGCCAAGATACGCCTCGGCGACTTCGTTAGCGCCGACTGCGGCATGCCCACTCTGCAGGACATCATGAAAGAGTTGGAGAAGCCTGGCCTTGACCCGCGTGCACATTTCGAAGTGTTTGAGTTCGACAAAAATGTGACCCGCATCGAGGATGTACAGGCCGGCATGGTGCTGCCTGGCATTGTTACCAACATCACCGCCTTTGGCGCTTTTGTAGACATTGGCGTGCACCAAGACGGCCTTATCCATGTCAGCCAGATGGCTGATCGGCGTGTTAACGACCCCGCCGAAGTGGTCCACCTGCACCAGCACCTCAAGGTAAAGGTGCTCGACGTCGACCTGCGGCGTCACCGTATCAGTCTTACATTAAAAGGTATATAATATGGAAAAACAAAGAAAACCCCTCAGTTTCGGTATGACCATGCTGGCTACAGCCGTGGGCGTGGTGATTGTCTCGGCCCTCGGTGGCCTAATCTCATTCCTGATGATGATTGCTATGGTGGCATCCCTCAGCTCGATGGACAAGGAAAGCGCCGCTGTGCTCAAGGACGGCACCATTCTCACCGTCGACCTTGCCAAGATTAGTGGCGACCGTAGCGCCACAGGCCTGCAGGCATCGCTCTCAGAGACCAAGACCATCGGACTTGTTGACGCCGAAAATGCCATCCGCGCCGCGGCCAACGACGACAAAATAAAGGGTATCTTATTGAAAGATGGCGGCCTGGGTATCAGCTGGGGCTCGCTCACCGAGTTGCGCGCAGCCTTGGAAGACTTTGCCGCCAGCGAGAAACCCATCGTGGCCTATGCCACCACCTATTCGCAAGGAGGATACTATGTGGCTTCATTATCCGATCGTATCTGCCTGCACCCCAGCGGCATGATTGATTTTCGTGGTATGGGAGCCGAGGTGATGTATTACAAGGACCTCCTCGACAAGTTGGGCGTTGAGATGCAACTCATCCGTCCCGAAAGTTGCGCCTACAAGAGCGCCGGCGAGGTCTACACGCTCAACCACATGAGCGACGCCAACCGCGAGCAGATACGTGCCTATATCGCCAGCATCTGGCGCACGGCTACGGATGCAATTGCGGTCAGTCGTGGAATGGAAGTGCTTGATGTTAACCGCATTGCCGATGATCTCAGTGGCTTTATGGCCGACGGTGCCCTTGCGCAGCGTCTGGCCGACACCCTTTGCTTCGAGGAGGATGTGCGCCACATGCTGAAAGAGGAATACGGTGGGAAACAGTTGCTTCCAATGGAAAAATATGCCTCCAACGTGAAAAAGACCCCCAACAAGGCCAAAGAGGCCATCGCCGTCATCTACGCCCAGGGCAATGTGATGGATGGCAGCAGTAAGGGCTTCAACGAAGGTGTCTATGGCGACGATATTGTCAAGGCATTGCGTCAGGCCGTCGATGACGACGATGTGAAGGCCATCGTGCTACGTGTCAATTCCCCTGGTGGTCAAGCCACTGCCAGCGAGAGCATGACCCATGCCGTCATCGCTGCTCGCGAGAAGAAGCCCGTCATCGTCAGCATGGGTGACCTCGCTGCTTCTGCCGGCTACGAGATGAGTTGCATGGCAGACGTCATTGTGGCTCAGCCTACTACCATCACCGGCTCCATTGGTGTCTTCGGCACCATCCCCAATGTGGGCAAGCTTATGAGCCAAAAACTGGGACTCAACACCGACACCGTCAGTACCAACCGCAATGCAGCCGGACTTAGTATTTACCGCCCACTCTCGCCAGCCGCTAAAGCTCTGTGGACCAAGAATGTCGAGGATTTCTATAAGGTCTTTGTCGGACGTGTGGCCGAAGGACGCCACATGACTTATGACGAGGTGCACCAGATTGCCCGCGGTCGTGTTTGGACCGGTGCTGATGCCATCGGTATCGGTTTGGTCGACACCCTCGGTGGCATCGACTTGGCCCTCAGCATCGCTGCCGAAAAGGCCAGCCTCAGCGACTACAAAGTCAAGGAGTTCCCCAAGGAGAAAGACACATGGACACAACTCTCCGAACTCTTCGGAGAAAGTGGCAGCGATGACCTCAACTTGCTGTCCAAGATGCGTTTGGCGCTCAAATGGAAAATGGGAAGCGGTGAGTGGAAAGTGCTATCGAGTTTCGAGCAGGACCTCCACTTTGTCACCGAAAGTGAGGGCCTTCAGGCCCGTCTGCCCTTCGTTATTGTAAAGGACTGATAACCACGTACCATGTCCGACTCATGTCCGACTGTGGTCCGACTATGGTCCGACTGAAGTCCGACTGAAGTCCGACCGCAGTCGGACTTCAGTCGGACAAAACACGGACATCCTTCGGTTTTAAGATAGTTCGCCTACGAGGTCGTTCTCGAGGGCGTCGGTGATGCGTACGTTGATGAAGTCGCCTGGGCGGATGCCTGGGCGGGTTTGCCGGGCGAGCACCTCATCGTCCACCTCGGGACTGTCGTACTCGGTGCGGGCTACAATGTATTCTCCGTCGATGCGGTCTACCAGACAACGGTAAGTTTTGCCTATGCGTTGTTGGTTCTTTTTCAGCGAGATGCTTTCCTGCAAGGCCATCAAGTCGCTGACGCGGCGTTGCTTTTCTTCGTCGGACACAGGGTCACCCAGACGGTAGGCCGGCGTGCCCTCCTCAGGCGAGTAGGCGAAGCACCCCATGCGGTCGAAGCGTGCTTCGGCCACAAATTGTTTCAACTCTTCGAAGTCGGCTTCAGTCTCGCCTGGGTAACCCACAATGAGGGTGGTGCGGATGGCCACGTGGGGTAGCTTGGTACGGAAACGCTCAAGCAGGCGCAGGGTACCCTCGCGATCAATGCCACGCTGCATGGAGCTGAGTATGCGGCTGTTAATGTGCTGCAGAGGGATGTCAATGTAGTTGCAAATATTTGTGTGGCGTGCGATAGCGTCGATGGCGTCGTCGGGGAACGAGGCGGGGTAAGTGTAGTGCAGCCGTATCCAAGGGGCGCCGCTCTCGGTAGCCAGCCGGTTGAGCAGTTCGCCCAAGGCGCGACGGTGGTAGAGGTCAAGTCCGTAGAAGGTGGTATCCTGGCTGATGACAATCAACTCTTTGACGCCGTTGTCTACCAATGTTTTGGCCTCGGTGACGAGTTCCTCTATAGGGCGTGATTTGTGCGCTCCGCGGATGAGCGGTATGGCGCAATAGGAGCAGCTGCGGTCGCAGCCCTCGGCAATTTTCAGGTAGGCGTAGTGTTTTGGAGTGGAAAGACGTCTTTGGAGTGACGATTTGAAGAAGTCAACACCATGCCATTCGTCTACCTCGGGCATCTCTTGGGAAAGCTCTTCCTTGTAGCGCTCAACGAGGCAGCCGCAGACGATGAGACGGGTCTTGTTGTGGCGACGTTGTTTAGCGGCAATCTGACCGATGATGGTGTTGATGCTCTCCTCTTTGGCGTCGCCGATAAAGCCGCAGGTGTTAATGATGACCGTGTCGCAGTCGTTACGCTGGCGGTCAAAGTATACGGTATGTCCTTGAGCCTTGAGTTGTCCGGCGAGGTTTTCGCTGTCAACGGTGTTCTTGGAGCACCCCAGGGTGATGATGTTGATTTTCAAGTTTAAGGTTTAAAGTTTATGGTTTAAGGTTTAAAGTTTATGGTTTAAGGTTTAGGGTTTAAAGTCACGCTTATTTTAAATTTTTAATTCTTAATTTTTAATTCTCGAAGAGTGAGTCTACGAATTGGTCGGGGTCGAAGAGTTGGAGGTCGGTCATTTTTTCGCCGAGGCCTATGTAGCGGACAGGCACGTGGAATTGGTCGCTGATGCCGATGATGACGCCGCCTTTGGCGGTGCCGTCAAGTTTGGTGAGGGCCAGGGCGTTGACGTCGGTGGCTGAGGTGAATTGGCGTGCCTGTTCGATGGCGTTTTGTCCGGTGGAGGCGTCGAGGACGAGGAGCACTTCGTGTGGGGCGTCGGGGACGAGTTTCTGCATGACACGGCGTATCTTGGTGAGCTCGTTCATGAGTCCCACTTTGTTGTGTAGGCGTCCGGCGGTGTCGATAATGACGATGTCGGCATGGTGGGCAAGGGCGGATTGGAGGGTGTCGAAGGCGACACTGGCGGGGTCGGCGCCCATGCCTTGCTGGACGATGGGCACGCCGACGCGGTCGGCCCATAGGCAGAGCTGTTCGACGGCGGCGGCGCGGAAGGTGTCGGCGGCGCCGAGGACGACGCTGCGGCCGGCTTGATTGTAGCGGTAGGCGAGTTTGGCGATGGTGGTGGTTTTGCCCACGCCGTTGACGCCCACCACGAGAATGACATAGGGAGTGTGGGGCAGCGGAGCGTCGAAGGTGGGCGGGAAGTTGTTGTCGGGCTGTCGCAATAGTTGCGCAATCTCGGCGCGGAGGATGGAGTTGAGTTCTGAGGTGGAAATGTATTTGTCGCGCCGTATGCGTGCCTGCAGGTGGTCGATGACTTTCAGGGTGGTGTCGACTCCCACGTCGCTGCTGATGAGGGTTTCCTCGAGGTTGTCGAGCACGTCGTCGTCGACGCTGCTCTTGCCGAGGATGCTCTTGGTGAGTTTCTGGAAGAAGTTCTCTTTGGTTTTACTGAGGCCGCTGTCGAGGGTGGCGCGGTCCTCGCTCTTTTTGCTGAATAATCCCATGAGTTATGGTTTAAAGTTTAAGGTTTAAAGTTTAAAGTCACTCTCATTCTTAATTCTTAATTCTCAATTCTTAATTCTCGGAGAGGGCTTTTTTCATCTTGGGACGTATCTCGGTGTCGAACAGCTGGCGGTAGCGGTCGAATGGGTAGCGGTTGTAGTCGCCGCTGGCGAAGTACCAGAGGATGACGATGTATTCGTCTGCCGAGGCGAAGCCCGGGATTGACTGCATCATGGAGCCGTCGGGGTGGAAGAGTACGATGGTGGGGTAGCCTTTGACGCCGCGTGCAAAGTCGTGTATGCGGCCGCTCCGGCGGTAGGTGGTGCCGGCCCAGGTGAAGGTGTTGTCGCCTTCGGCGTTGAACTTGACAGGGTAATAGTATTGGTTGATGATTTTGGCGACGGTGGGGTTGCTGAAGGTCTCGCGGTCCATTTTCTTGCAGTAGCCGCACCATGAGGTGTAGAAGTCGATAAGGTAGATTTTCTCGCCTATCTTGGCGGCTGAGGCTTCCTCGATGGTGTGCCATTTGACCTGAGCCTGCGCCTGCGAAGTGAAAAGTGAGAAGTGAAAAGTGAAAAGCAGAAACGCAGTTGACAAAATCAAAGCCCTTTTCATATCCATTGTCTTAATTTTTAATTTTTAATTCTTAATTCTTCTCTCACCATTCATATTGCCAATCTTTTTCGTTGTCTTGTTCTTCTTCGATGTAGACTTCCTGGCGTTCTTCGCGGTCGCGCAGTCGGAAGAGGCGTCCGAGCCAATCGTCTTTCTTGGAGCGCACCTGGGTTTGCCGGTTGCGGTCCTCTTCGATGATGCGTGCCAGCTGAGCGGTGTAGTTTTCGAGGTGGCTGCGGTTGGCGGTGGGGTCTTGGTGCAACACGGCACCGGTGTAGTAGTGGCGCAGGATGCTGTCATAGGCGTAGCCGAGGCCGACCATGCGGATGGTGCCTTCCTGGCTGAGGCCGACGCCGTGGCCGTAGCCGTGGCCGTGGAGGATGACGGAGAGGCTGGCGCTGTCTACGCTTACGGAGAAGAAGGTGGATTTGAGTTGGAAATCGGTGCGTATGCGGGTGAGCGGCACACCCATCAGGCGGGCCTGCCGGCTCTCTTGGGTGAAGTGCAGCAGGGTGTCGAGGACGGCGCTGTCGGCCACGTTGAGTTTATGCTTCTTGCTGAAGTAGTCGAGCCATCGGTCGAGACTGATGGTGCGCACCCAATCGCTCTGTCGCATGTGGAGCGAGAAGGTGTCGGGTACGGAGCGCAGGTAGGGCAGGGCGGCGCGCCACACGTCCTCCGAGTTGGCTGTCTGGCCGCCCGAGTTGGAGTGGAAGGGGGTTTCGATGAGTTGTCCGGCGGAGTCCACCAGGGTTTCGCCACTGCTCTGTATGGCGCCAATCATGATGTCGGGTCTGATGCAGCGGTTTTGGTAGGCCTGGCAGTGCACGTTGTCGCAGAAGTTGTAGCCATCGGCGGCGTGTTTCTTGAGGTTGCGCAGGGCCCAGGTGCGGCTTATGATGGCCTGTATGCGGAAGATGTCGGTCTGGGTGCCGTAGATTTCGCTTTGCACTACGCCGGCGATGTAGGTCTCAAATTCCACGTCGTTGATTAGCTGCAGCGAGCCTCCCTTGAGTAGCGACACTTCGAGGTTGCCCTCATAGGTGCGCTGCTTGCATCCAGCAGGGTTGATACATAGGATGCAGGCGGTGTCGGTGGCTTCGAGGCGGAGGGTGGAGAAGAGGCCGTAGTCGTCGTCGTTGACGCTGACGTGCAGTTTGCCTCCATCCTGCCGGATGAGCACCGAACGGCCTTCGCCGACCAGGTCTTCCAGCAGTTGGTCGCCGTCGGCGTAGAGGTTGTAGTAGCCCAGGTCGAACGAGATGTTGAGGGTGCTGATATTGTTGGTCGAATATAGTCTCACCCTCACCCGTTCGGCTTGTGCGGTGAGGCTGAGGAGTAGCAGGAGTATGGGCAGCAGTCGTTTCATTTGATGAGGTCGATGATGGCTTGTGCGGTACGGTTGCTGGCGCCGCCGTTGCCGAGGAGGGCGCGCATGGCGGCATATTCTTTGAGCATGCGCTGGCGTTTTATGTTGTCCTTGGTGATGCGGTAGAGTTCAAATTCCAGACGGTCGGGGTTGAAGTCGCGCTGGATGAGTTCGGTGACAACGGGGCTGTCGGCAATGAGGTTTACCAGCGAGATGTACTTGATGCGGCGGCCCACGACGGCTCGGGCGATGAGGTAGGAGAGTGGGTTGCCGCTGTAGCAGACCACTTGTGGCACGTTGAAGAGGGCTGTTTCGAGGGTGGCGGTGCCAGAACAGACCACGGCAGCGTAGGCTGAGGCCAGCAGGGGATAGGTCTGGTCGTAGACCACCTCGATGTTGCTGTCGGCAGGGATGAGTTTCGTGTACAGCTCTTTGCCGAGGAGACTCATGCCGGCCACGACGTAACGATACTGTGGGCGCAGGCGCGCCAACTCCACCATTTTGGGCAGGCTCTCTCTCAGCTCCTGACGGCGACTGCCGGGTAGCAGGGCTACGATGGGGCGGCCGTTGTCCGCAATGGCGCCTTCGGCGCTGATGGCATCGAGCAGTGGGTGACCCACATAGATTGCTTGGGGGAAGTCGTTCTCGGCGAAGAAACGCTGCTCGAAGGGCAGTATGCAGCACAGCAGGTCGAGCGAGCGCCGCATGCCGTTGATGCGCCCTTTCTTCCAGGCCCAGAGGTTGGGTGAGATGTAGTGCACCGTGCGGAAGCCCTGCTTGTGAGCCCAAGCCTCGATTTTGAGGTTGAAACCCGGATAGTCGACGCCGATTACCACATCGGGATGGTATTCCAGAATGTCGTGCTTGCAGAAGCTGATGTTGCCCAGCACAGTGCCAAGGTGGGCAACCACCTCGACAAAACCCATGATGGCCAGGTCGCGGATGTGGCGTACAGGGGTGCCGCCGACGGCCGCCATTGCGTCGCCGCCCCAGAATCGGAACTCGGCCTGCGGGTCTTTTTCCCGCAGGGCCCGCATGAGGTTGGCGCCGTGGAGGTCGCCCGAGGCCTCGCCTGCTATGATGTAGTACCTCATTTGACGATGAGCAGATGGTTCTTGATGAGAAACACCATGAAAGCCAGGAAGGTGACAAAGAGCACGGTGATGAGTGTGCGGGTGACGGTCAACT
>JAFZKV010000040.1 GCA_017551765.1 Bacteroidales bacterium | reverse complement strand
TGGGTTTTTGAGGTGGGAGGAAATGTTCAATCCGGAACCATCGATATAGAACGTAAACAAGTCTATCCACCCATTGTAGTTGGTGTTAGTGCCAAAATATTGTAGATACGCCACATTGTCTGCGCCTATAGTATCGTACTGCTTCTCGGCGAAGCGCCAGAGGCCCGTCGAGGGCTGGTGCTGCAGGTTGCCTCGGCTGAAGCGCACCGTGTGTCCTTCGGCCACCGAGAAAAGGGCGAGACTTGCCCCGTTCTCGTCAAAGCCCACCGCCACATCGGCAGAGGGCTCTTCCTCGGGAACCGACAGGTTGTCCTTCTGGCATGCAGCCACTCCCAGGGCAAGAACGGCTGCCAATGCAACGAAATGGATATGCTTCATACTCTTCAGGTTATTTTATTGGAACAATCCCACCCACAATCCTTTAGGTAAAGCGACCATCAAAAGGAAGAAGAAGCCAACGATAATACAACTAATGGTGATGATAACCTCCAACACCGTCAAGAGGACATTGGCGGTCTTGTGTTTTCCCTTTTTGGCCTTATATTCCTCGTATTCTTTGGTCATACTATTAAGAAAGTCCGACCCGTCGGATTAGTCGTGACTAACCGGACAAGTCGGACTGTCCTTTATTCAATCTCTTACCAGGCGAAGAGCGGACGGTTCTGCATCATCTCGTTGACCTGGCCGGTGATCTTGGCGCGGACGGCCTCGTCGGTCGGGTTGCAGAGCACGGTGTCGATCATGTCCACGATGACGGGCATGTCGGCTTCCTTCAGGCCACGGGTGGTGATGGCGGGCGTTCCAACGCGCAGACCGCTGGTCTTGAAGGCGCTGCGGCTGTCGAAGGGCACCATGTTCTTGTTCACCGTGATGTCGGCGGCCACGAGGGCGTTCTCGGCTTCCTTACCGGTCAGCTCGGGGAACTTGGTGCGCAGGTCGATGAGCATCAGGTGGTTGTCGGTACCGCCGCTGATGACCTTGTAGCCCTTGTTCACGAAGGCTTCGCACATCACCTTGGCGTTCTTCATCACCTGCTGGATGTATTGGTCGTAGCTGTCGGTCAGCGCCTCGCCGAAGGCAACGGCCTTGGCGGCGATGACGTGCTCCAGAGGACCGCCCTGGGTGCCGGGGAAGACGGCGCTGTCGAGCAGGGCGCTCATCTTCTTGATCTCACCCTTCGGGGTGGTCTTGCCCCACGGATTGTCGAAGTCCTGACCCATCAGGATCATACCGCCGCGAGGTCCGCGGAGGGTCTTGTGGGTGGTGGTGGTGACGATGTGGCAATACTTCACGGCGTTGTTCAGGTAGCCCTTGGCAATGAGGCCGCTGGGGTGGCTGATGTCGCCCATAAGGATGGCACCGATGCGGTCGGCAATCTCGCGCATCTTGGCCCAATCCCAATCACGGCTGTAGGCGCTGCCGCCGCCGATGATGAGTTTCGGACGGAACTCGAGGGCCTTCTTCTCCATGTCCTCATAGTCGACGGTGCCGGTCTCTTCCTTCACCTGGTAGCCAACCACTTTGTAGTTGATGCCGCTGAAGTTGACGGGGCTGCCGTGCGAGAGGTGACCGCCGTGGTTGAGGTCCATGCCCATGAAGGTGTCGCCGCTATTGAGGCAAGCCAGGAACACGGCCATGTTGGCCTGTGCGCCGCTGTGGGGCTGCACGTTGGCCCAGCAGGCACCATAGAGCTTCTTGGCACGGTCAATGGCAATCTGCTCGCTCTGGTCAACCACCTGGCAACCACCGTAGTAGCGCTTTCCGGGGTAACCCTCGGCGTACTTGTTGGTCATCACGCTGCCCATGGCTTCCATCACCTGGTCGCTGACAAAGTTCTCGGAGGCAATCAGTTCGATGCCTTTGGTCTGACGCTCACGCTCTTTCTGGATGAGGTCGAAAATTTGGGTATCTCTTTGCATATCTGTTTATTATTTATTAATTTGTATTCAACAATATTTTGCAAATATACATATTTTTTTCGAAATGGAGGTGATTTTCAAAAATTTATTCAAAACCGAGACATCCCAGATATAAGTGTTAACAGATGTTAATCGAACACCGCTTCAAACACGTATCAACAACGCACCAACACCGACTTTTCTCCGACAAAAGTCGGACAAAACACGGACTTCACTCGGACTTGAGTCGGACAAGAGTCGGAGTTGATGCATATTCATCGCTGATTTTCAGTTATTTAACTACGCACTAAACCGCAAATCATTGTATATCAACAGTATCTTACACAAGGCCATCGCAAAGACCCTATTTGTTAATGTCTGTTAAACTAAGCACAAGTACAATCATAATAAATGTTAATCAGTCGGAGGATAGGTTGAATTATATGGCCGTTTTTTGACAGACAAATATTAACCTCTACAGAGTTTTTTTTCACCTCCAAACGCTTAATTCGGCTTTTTTGTGTATCTTTGCAGCCGAAATGAGAGGTGCAAAACACATCCTGCCGGTACTGTCCATGCTGTTGCCCGCAATGGCAATGGGGCAGTATATCACATTGTGGCACAACGACAAAGGCAGTTCGCTTCAGTTCAACATGGACCGTCTGTGGAGCTACAACCTCTACGAGCACTCGCGCTGGGGCGGCGGCCTGCGATGGACCTCGCCCCCTCTTAAAGTGGACGGCACCCGGATCATCCTGGACGGTTATCTTGCCTACGGCACACAGGACCGCCAATGGAAGGGCGGCATAGGCAACGAAATCATGTTCGGCCGAAGCTCGCACGGACTGACACAATACATCACTGTATGGCGTGATTATCAGGCTGTCGGCAGCCGACAACTCTCATCGGGACGCTACGACGACCCCGCCTCGCTGTCCGCCTTCATGAACCGCCGCATGAGCGACCAGGCCGGTATGGTCTGGGGTTACCGCTGGCGAGTCCGGGGAACGGAGCATAGCATTGAGGGACGCATGACGGTGGGAGGGCGACTGTTCAACAACGAAAGGCTTCTCTACCGCATCCTGGGCGACACGCTGGTCGAAGAGGATGCCTTCCTGCTGCGATGGCTCATGAAGCTGCCGCAAGGCATCACCACGCAAATCGAGGCGGGCGGCACGCTGCCGCAATACAGCCTCGTGGCACGGCTGCTGGCACAATATGACCATTCCTTCGACATCGGAGCTTTCGAGCTGCACACCTTCATGCAGGCCGGCGTCACACCGCCAAGCACACCGTATATATACATGTTCGACCTTGGTGGCACCTTCGGGGCGCCGCTCTATTTCCGCAACAGCCTGCTGACGGCACGGCCCAACGAGTTCACCGCCAACACCTTTGCCTTCCTGTCGCTACGCTTCGGCCCCTCCAATCCGCTGTGCCGGCTGTGGTCCCCGCTACTCCAGATGGGCACCTATCCCGTCCCCTTCGTGGCGCTGCATGCGGCATGGGGGCACCTGTGGGGACAGCGGGACGACGGACGGCTGTGGAACAGCTTTGAGTTGCAGGCGCCGCACCTCGGCATCGGCGAGGCGATAGCGGGCGTGGACGGGCTGTTCCGCTGGGGATTGGTGGATTGGGGTGTGGCTGTCGCCTACCGCCTCACTCCCCCTCAGGCGCCCTACCACTTCACACAAACCCAAGACAACCTGGCGCTGCTCGTCACGGCGGCCCTTATATTCTAACCCCCATGAAAATCAAAGAAGTAATAGACTATCTGGACAGTGTCTTCCACCCCGAACTACAGGAGGACTACGACAACAGCGGCTTCCTGCTGGGCAACGGCGAGACGGAGTTTCGCGGCGCGTTGGTGGCGCTGGACCTCACCGAAGCCGTGGTCGACGAGGCGGTGGAGGCTGGCGACATCAACCTCATTGTCACCCACCACCCCTTTATCTTCAGCGGCTTGAAGCGGCTGACCGACGGCGACACGACAGGCCGCCTGGTGTGGAGCCTGATACAGAACAACATTGCCGTCTATGCCGCCCACACCAACCTCGACAACCTGCCCTGGGGCGTCAGCGGTGCCCTCGGCGAGCGGCTGGGCCTGCAGAACTGCCACATATTGCAGCCCCTGGCAAACAAGCCCGAGGCAGGCGCCGGCCTGGTAGGCGAGCTGCCGCAAGCGGAGCCTGTCGAGGCCTTCCTGCTGCGCCTCAAAAAAATACTTGGACTGCCAACCATACGGACCTCATCACTCATCACTCAACACTCATCGTTTAAAATCAAGCGTGTGGCCCTCTGCGGCGGAGCGGGCAGTTTCCTTATCGAGGAAGCCTTGGCTGCCGGTGCCGATGTCTACCTCACGGGCGACCTGAAATACCACGACTTCCAGCGCACCGACGGGCGCATGGTGCTGGCCGACATTGGGCACTACGAAAGCGAGCAGTTTGCAAAAGAAATAATTTTCCGAGCAGTATCAGAAAAATTTTGTAACTTTGCAGTCCGAATTTCCGAACGACAGGGCTCTATCGTTCAGTACATTTGATTGTAAAACAAATATATAAATATATTATGGCCAAAAAAGTCAGCACTAAAAAAGCGGTAGAAACCGTAGAAACCCCCACCATTCTGCGTCCTGATGTCGACGTGGCCGTCGAGAAACGCCTCGTAGCCCTCTACACCCTGCAGAGCGTGGACAGCGAGATAGACAAAATCAAGATTATCCGCGGCGAGTTGCCGCAGGCCGTACAGGACCTGGAGGACGAGATAGCCGGCCTCAACACCCGCATCGAGAACTTCACCGCCGAAATCAAGGAGACCGAAGCGGCCAACAAGCAGCGCAACGTGGAAATCAGCGAGCATCAGGAGCAAATCAAGAAGTACCAGAAGCAACAGGACAATGTGCGCAACAACCGCGAATACGAGTCGCTGAACAAAGAGATTGAGTTCCAAGACCTGGAGATACAGCTCTGCGAGCGCAAGATGAAAGAAGGCGCCGCCCACATCAAGGAGCTGAAACAGCACATCGAGGCTGCCAAGCTGCTGAAGAGCAACCGCGAAAAGGACCTCGACGCCAAACGCGAAGAGCTGCTTTCCATCACCGCCGAGACCGAGAAAGACGAGCAGCGCCTGCTGGCCAAATCGAAAGAGCAGGAACAGTACTTTGTGGGCTCCGACGAGCGCTACCTGACGGGTTACAAGCGCATCCGCAATGCCGCCCGCAACGGTCTGGCCGTGGTGCAGATTGACCGCGACTCCTGCGGTGGCTGCTTCAGCAACATCCCGCCCCAGCGCCAGATGGAAATCAAGATGCACAAAAAGGTAATCGTCTGCGAGAACTGCGGACGTATCCTCGTCGACGACGACATCGCCGCCAAAGCCAAAGCCCAGTTGGAGAAATGAACTACACTTTCAATCCCGAAGAGAAACTGACTCTTGCCAAGATACAAGAGATCATCGACAATAAAATGACCCTCGCCTTGGGCGAGGAGGCCGTGCGCCGCATAGAGAAATGCCGCAACTACCTCAACCAGAAGATGGAGACCCAGAAGGTGCCCATCTATGGTGTCACCACGGGCTTCGGCTCGCTGTGCAACATCAGCATCAGCAAGGAGCAGCTCAGCCAGCTGCAGAAGAACTTGGTGATGAGCCACGCCTGCGGCGTGGGCGACGAGGTGCCCGCCGAGGTGGTGCGCCTCATGCTGCTGCTCAAGGCCCAGAACTTCTGCTTCGGCTACAGCGGTGCCCAGCTGCAGACTGTGCAGCGCCTCATCGACTGCTACAACGACGACGTGCTGCCGGTGGTCTACCAGCAGGGTTCGCTCGGTGCCAGCGGCGACCTCTGCCCGCTGGCCAACCTGATGCTCCCCGCCATCCTCGGCATGGGCGAAGTCTATTGGCACGGCCGCCGCTGCGACGTCAGCGAGGTCTACCAGGCCAAAGGCTGGCAGCCCATCGAGTTGCAGAGCAAAGAGGGCTTGGCCCTCTTGAACGGCACGCAGTTCATGAGCAGCTACGCCGTGTGGAGCCTGCTGAAGGCCCAACGCCTCAGCAAGCAGGCCGACATGGTGCTGAGCCTCAGCCTCGACGCCTTCGACGGCCGCATCGAGCCTTTCTACGAAAGCCTCCACATGGTGCGTCCCCACAAAGGACAGTTGGAGACCGCCGAAGCGGTGCGCAACTACACCGACGGCAGCGAGATTATCCGTCGCCACAAAGAGCATGTGCAGGACCCCTACAGCTTCCGCTGCGCCCCGCAGGTGCACGGTGCCGCCAAGGACACCATCCGCTACGTGGCCTCGGTGGTTGAGACGGAAATCAACTCCACCACCGACAACCCCATCGTACTGCCCGACGAAGACCTGGTCATCAGCGGTGGCCACTTCCACGGCGAGCCTCTGGCTATGGTGCTCGACTTCCTGGCTATCGCCGTGGCCGAACTCGGTGCCATCAGCGAACGCCGCACCTACCAGCTCATCGACGCCAAACGCGGCCTGCCCTCGTTCCTCGTGGCCAAGCCCGGTCTCAACAGTGGCTTCATGATACCGCAGTACACCGCAGCCGCCATCGTCAGCCAGAGCAAGCAACTCTGCACGCCCTGCTCGGTCGACAGCATCCCCAGCAGCCAGAACCAGGAGGACCTCGTCAGCATGGGTGGCAACGCCGCCACCAAGTGCTACCGCGTGTGCGAGAACACCGAGCGCGTGCTGGCCATCGAGCTCTTCAACGCCGCCCAGGCCCTCGACTTCCGTCACCAGGAAGGCCTCAAGAGCAGCCCCTTCATCGAGAAGATGGTGGCCGACTACCGCAAGGTGGTCAACTTTGTGGACATCGACCAAATCATGTACAAACACATCCACAGCAGCGTAAAATTCCTGCAAGGGATGGCAATTTGAATTAAGAATTAAGAGTTAAGAGTGGGGGGCTCCGCGCGTAGCACGGGGCCTCTATAGTACAATGGCATGACCATCGAACTGTCTGGACATTACACTCACCGACGCATCGTACGGTCTGTGCTGCCAAGCATAGGCATGGTGCTTGTCACGTCGATTTATTCGATTGTGGATGGTTTCTTTGTGGCCAATTACGCGGGTAAGACGGGCTTTGCGGCCATCAACCTCACCTTCCCTGCCATCATGATGATAGGTTCGCTGGGCTTGATGATAGGCACCGGCGGCGCGGCGCTGGTGGCAAAAATCAAAGGCGAAGGCTACCCCGAGAAGGCCAACCGCGTCTTCACCATGCTGGTGCAGTTCGGGCTGGCGCTGGGTGTGCTGCTGGGCGTGGTGCTGGCTGTGGCGGCCCCCACGGTGGCACGCTGGCTGGGTGCCGACGAGCCGATGATGGACGAATGTGTGCTCTATATCCGTCTGAATATGATTGGCATGCCGGGTTTCGTACTGCAATGCGCCTTCCAATCGTTCTATATGGCAGCCGAGCGACCACAGCTGGGGACACTGATGTCGGTGGTGGCAGGCGTTACCAATATCGTGCTCGACGCCATCCTGGTGTGGGCGCTGGGACTAGGGGTGGCGGGCGCCGCCATCGCCACTGCTGCCGGATGCCTCGTAGGCGGACTGTTCCCTGTGTTCTATTTCTCCTCACGCCACAACCGTGGCACACTCCGCATCATACCGACACGCATCCTCTGGCCCTACATCGGTAAGGCTTGCACCAACGGACTGTCCGAATATGTGGGCAGCATCGCCATGAACATCGTCACCATCTGCTACAACCTACAGCTGATGCGCTACATCGGCGAGGACGGCGTGTCGGCCTACGGCGTGGTGATGTACATCGCCTTCATCTTCGCCGCCGTGTTCATCGGCTACAACATCGGCATCACCCCCATCATCGGCTACCATTACGGTGCGCGCGACATCAACGAGCAACGGTCGCTGCTACGCAAATCGCTCACCCTCATCGGAGTCCTTGGGGTGCTGATGGCCCTCACGGCCGAGCTCTTCGCCGGTCCGCTGGCGCGGATCTTCGTGGGCTATGACGCAGCCCTGACGGCGTTGACCATCAGGGCCATGCGGCTCTATATGCTGGCCTTCCTCCTTTGCGGAATAAACATGTTTGTGTCGGCCCTGTTCACGGGCTTGAACAACGGCATCGTGTCGGCTGTAGCCTCCTTCACCCGCACGCTGGTCTTCGAGATGGCCTGCGTCTGGACATTACCCACCTTGCTGGGCATCGACGGCATCTGGGTGGCCTGGCCCATCGCCGAAATATTATCGCTTCTCCTTTCCACCTTCCTGGTCATCCGCTTTGCACATCAACTGCTTAGCGGTCCAAATCGTGCTTCATGATGTTGTTATAGCCGTTGTAGTTGCGGATGACGGCATGTAGTCCCCGCAGGGAATAAGTCTATAATCCTCTTATTTATTGCTTCTTCTTAGTTTTCAAGACACTCTTGTAGTCATCGGTAATGTACGCTTCATAGAATTCCACTTCATCTACAAAGAATTGTCCGTTTTCTTCCCACTCCTTTGACATTTTCTTGTTTGTCGAAACTAACAGCCCTATCATTTGCGGGTAAGCCGCACTGTATATAGCCTTGCATTCGGCAAGATAAACAAAAAACTGCTTGATTTCTTCTTTCTTACTGTCTTTTGCCCCCTTCAGATTCAATGATACAAAATCATTCATTCTGTATTGTAGTCTCCTTATTGCATATTCTTTATTGTATGTTCCTTGTAAGTAGTATGGCAAGAACTCAGCCATATTCTTGAACAGATAACCATCATCGGGATCTTTGCATCTTTCGTATGATTCCATTCTCATGTTTATCTCGGCAAAAAGCAATCCTTTCCCTTGTACATAATACCAAATAAAATCTGTCAAACCTGTAAAGTTCTCCTTGTTCTCTTCATATGCTGTCTTACGGGCATTGACCTCATCCTCAATGCGTCCTCGTTGGCTACATTTGAGATATTCATGGAAATCAATAAACCATTCAGCATTTAATTTGTAGTTTTTATATGCAGTATTTCTCTGATTCACAATGCTATTAAATACAATTTCGCCTTGTTTATAGTAGGACATAAACTCGTCTCTACTTAAAAACAGATGCTTGTTGAGGTTGTATGTGGCTATCTGCTTTGCCTCCAATTTTTCTTCTATACGTTGTTTAAACATAGCATCACCTTGGTCATAGGCTTGAGAGTATTCACTATAGGAGTCAAAGACGTTGGAATATTTGGGCCATTCAAATCCCTTGATTTTATCTCGTGAGGCTCTCCTAAAGAAGTTCAATTGCGGACTCTTTACATCGGGAACAGGCCAACTTGCAGGTAAGTTCAAAAGAAAAGACAGAGGTTCGGATATACAACCGTTATATTTATCCACATCAACAATGTCAAAAGGATATCTAGGGTCTTTCGGCTCAATCTCGTAGTAGAGGTCACCAATTTTATAAAGTCTCACACCATTGGATACATATTCTTTAATACTATCAACAGATGTGAAATCAGGATATTCAAAAATTGTTTTTCGTTCTCCAGTAGATTCATTATATTCAGCAACTCTCATGGGTACACCTTTATAAAAGGTCAGAGTAATCTCGATTGGTATGTTTCCAGCATCAGGAGAACAACTATTTGAGGAGAATAATATTTCACCCGATACATTCCCATTTTTGTTTACAGGTATGTATAAATCATAATCAAAAGGCCAACCCTCATAAAACCCTTCAATACCCACATCTCCATCAACCTGACCTTTGCTACAGTGAGAGCGAATTTCCAAGTCGTAACTATACACAAAATCGCCATTCGGTATCTCGTCGCAATAATTTATATCATAATATTTACCGAATTCCCAATGACGAAATGGCCAATCTATATAGTATGGGGATATTGTATCTTTCCCAATGATAAATAATTGGTTAAGATAATAATATCCAGGAAGTGACGGATCTCTTTTCTTTACAATTGGATTATACTTATTAATAAATTCTTGTTGTGTCGCCCAATCTAAATATTTTTTATCTCGTCTTAATTTGAGCCATCGACCATGTTTTTTGCCATCCTTATAGTGCCCTTCAACAATGTATGAGGAACTTACAAAAACATAATAGCCATGTTTCACACGACTATTTTCGACATCATAATAAGTATATTTTGCATATCCATTACTGCCGGTAATATCATCGACATATACTCCAGAATACTCATGTATTGGATTTTCACCCATTGATTCGCTGCCATAATAATCATAAGTGGAATGTCCTTCGTGGTCAACAAGTCCAACCGCAAGCCCTCCCGTTATTGTACTTTCATCACAATACTCATCCGTAGTTCCCTTTCTTCTGACAACTGCCACACCATTCTTGAAAGGATATGCGTCAACATACTCAAATGGGATCTTCTCAACTCCTTTCGTGTCGATATATCCCCATTTACCATCTTTCTTTACGGCAGCGAGTCCCTCAGAAAAATGTCTTACATCACTATATTGCATTATTATTTTTACAACGCCATTGGGGGCAGCAAATCCCCACTTGCCCTGTTTGCATACAGGTATTAGGTTGTCGTAAACGCCACCTTTTATTTTATCAAACATCCCAAATGGAATACACTCTTTGCCCTGTTTGTTAATCAATGCGTAACGGCGACCATCAGACACACGCATAAATAGACCTTCATTGTCCATGACGCCCGAAAGGAAGTCGTCATTTTTATTCCATCCTTTTTTGTCGCGAACAATAGCATATCCATTAATGATGTGAGAAGCGTTGCTATACATCGAAGTCAAATTAACACATACGTCCGAATCCTTTCGATATTCTAAATCATATTCGCCCATTTCTGTAAGCACCCCCCAATCTTCCATTTGGTCGCGAAATCGCAATACATCTACCAGATAGTACGGATATCCATCATAACCGTTACAATGATGGCAATCCATAAAATTCATACTCTCGCCAATTATTGAGCTGTCGTTAATTGTGATATACGAATACAACAGTAACTCTTTTGCCAATTCTGGAGTAATTGTGATATTACCTTTTGGCAGCCTAATAGTGTCAAACTCTTGCGCAAATGCAATTGTACTCCATAGACAAATTGTTAATAATACTAACTTTTTCATTTTGTTTGTTATTTAGAGGTTTATTTCTTTCAATAGGGTACATAAAAAAGAACCGCGGGCTTCTTGTCCTAAACCGAGGTTCTGCAATACCTGTTACCAAACAAGGAAGCTCGCGGAATTCGCGAGCGTTCTGCTTTATGCTGGTAACAATGAGAAATTTTGCAGATTTCGGTTTAGTTACATTTAGCAAAAACGCCTTTTTATGTCATTATTCTAATATTCTTTTCTGTTCACATATTGTTTGTATCTATCAATTATGAAGTTTATCGTATCTATTACTCATCCTCTATACTGAATGGCTCCCAATTAATAAATTCCCATACAAAAGGAGTTGTATTATTAGGAACAGCTATCCTCAATTTATTTTGATAATCTATATATATTTCTTTACTCCACTTGGACCACGGAAAGTCTTGCGCGTGGACTTTTAAATTATTTTTTGCCATCTCCAATACTTTATTATCAACTGGAGCATGAAGAAAAGGAATGAATTGGGTGATTTGTGGAACCGCCAGAACCACACTATATTTGATTGTCATATTAAGCCATTTCTGCGCTTGACCATAAAACAGCGTGGCTTGTGAGGAAAAAGTGTTTATTATCTTTTCACACAAAGTAGTGTGCCACTTATCGTATTCGGATTGATTTTTAAACAAAGGGCAAATCTTTACTTCATCTGCAATCAACGAAATCACAGAATCTCTAACCTTTTTTCGTTCCTCAAAGTCATTGCTTTTGAAATTTCTTATTGTTCTGCAAAAGTCACGATAAGCTCTCTTGCCTGCGAGTTCAATAGAGTTTTCTGATTTGCCAAAATATGCAAGTTTGAGAAATCGCAATATGTCTTCAGGTAACAATTCCCTTTTCATAATGATTATCGTTTCTGTTTATCGCTACAAAGATACAAAATATTCCGTTATCTCTTTTCCATCATCACCTCGTCGGCCAGATAGCGGTCTCCGAAGGTGTAAAGTTTCACAATGGGGTCGCGCATCAACTGGTTTGTGCGGGAACGATAGAACATATCTAACGCCTGTTCGGAGCTGATATTCATATCCGAAGCAATCAGGCTCACTATCCGGCCTATCTTATTCCACATCAACAACGGACTTAGCATATCATCTAATGTAATACGATTCAACAAAATGCAAATGGGTGTTCAGCACCTCCTGTGAACATATACATATTTGGTTGTTGGGACGGTGTTTGGAGAGTTCCCGCAAAGCGGCATCCAAAGGCATCAGATGAGCCATGTAAGCCTCAACGGTATCAATAACCCTGTCGTTGGCCACGCCGCCTTCGATGATATCATATACTTCGCCACGATACGCCTCCTGTCGGTTGGCAACGATAAACTCCAGCCAGCTTTCGTCATATTCGTCAAATCTTTTATAACGGCACATTGTTTTTGCCGTATCAAAATCGAAGTCGTAAACACTGACAATGCCACTTTCCATCCTGATGCGCGCCATGCGGTCGGCCCAAGATTCGGCCTGGCTTTGGATGTCTGTAACATAGAATCCTTGTCCGAAATCCAATCCCAATCGGCCCTTATTCGCTTCTGGCAGTTTGATTACCTCTGTCCCTCCATGATACACTTTCATACGGCCACTCCTTTCTTAGCTTCTCTGCGGCGTAATGCTTCCAAAATATCCTCTGTCACAATGCGTCGACTTTGGGTGTGTAATGATTCATAGCAAGGGTATATCAACTCCGAAAAAAGATTAACGGCTTTCATACGCTCATACATATCGGCAGCGGCAACGCCTTCGGCTTCTGCCGCCGACTCCACGCACGACGCAGAAAAGATGTTCTGCAGTTCTTCTTTGGTAGGAACCGCTATCTGGATAGTCTCTTTGTTCTCTTGTATAGTCATTCAAATACGCTTAATATATCTTTATACCTTCTCTTTTTCTGTCGTTTTATGCCATGATTATCATTTGGGTTTCACGACTGCAAAATTACACAATTATTTCCATCCAGCAAAATTTATTTAGGGAAGCCCTCCCCTTTTCTTATTTCAGGCAATGCTTCATGATGTTGTTGTAGCCGTTGTAGTTGCG
>JAFZKV010000039.1 GCA_017551765.1 Bacteroidales bacterium | reverse complement strand
GACCTCACGGGGCGCCGCGAGGAGGTGCGCCTGCAGGCCGCCGGCCCCGGGCGCTATGTGCTCGACCTCACGGGCCGCCCACAGGCCACCTACCTGCTGACCCTCGTCACCTCCGACGGCCAGGAGCGCACCCTCCGCCTGCTGAAGCAGCAGGACATGTTAGGCGAATAGTTCTCTTGACCTTTTGGGCGATTCTTGCGGGGGTGGACACAATAAATGCGCGTGGAATTAGTTATTGTTGTACAATGAACGTAGCAGCACTTGTGTCGGGGGGCGTGGACAGCTCGGTGGCGGTGCACCTGCTGAAGGAGCAGGGCATTACGCCCGACATCTTCTATATCCGCATCGGGATGGAGGATGAGGAGGGCTATATCGACTGCCCGGCCGAGGAGGACATCGAAATCACGCAGTGGATTGCCCGTCACTATGGCTGCCGCTTCGAGGAGGTGAACCTGCACCAGGAGTATTGGGACAACGTGGTGAGTTACACCATCGAGACGGTGCGCCGCGGCTTGACGCCCAACCCCGACGTGATGTGCAACAAGCTGATCAAGTTCGGCGCCTTCGACGACAGGCGCGGCCGCGAGTACGACAAGATAGCCACCGGCCACTATGCAAGAATTAGTGATGAACGAGGAATGATGAGTGATGAGTATCCGGGTGCGGCAGCAAGCTCATCACTCATCACTCATCACTCATCACTAAAGTTCCTGGCGACTGCCAAAGACCCCGTGAAGGACCAGACGGATTTCCTGTCGCAGCTGGAGTACAGGCAGATCAGCAAGTTGATGTTCCCTATAGGGCACCTGATGAAGAGCGAGGTGCGCGCCATTGCCCGCGAGGCCAAACTGCCCAGCGCTGACCGCAAGGACAGCCAAGGCATCTGCTTCCTGGGCAAAATCAACTACAACGACTTCATCAAGCGCTACCTGGGCGAGCGTGAGGGCAAGATTGTGGAGCTCGAGACGGGCAAGGTGCTGGGGACGCACAAGGGCTATTGGTTCCACACCATCGGGCAGCGCAAGGGGCTCTATCTCAGCGGCGGACCGTGGTTTGTGGTGCGCAAGGATATCGAGGAGAATGTGCTCTATGTCAGTCAGGGCTACGACCCTGCGGCGGCTCACGGCAAGGAGATTACGTTGATGGGCTTCCGTTTGTTAAGTGGAAAGTGGAAAGAGGAAAGTGGAGAGTTGGTGGACGAATTGCCCGACGGAGTGGCAGATGTGAAGTTCAAGATACGGCATACGCCGGAGTTCCATCAGGGCCACCTCAGCAACCTGCCCGACGGGTTGGTGAGGATTGAGAGCGACGACCCGATACAGGGCATCGCCGCCGGACAGTATGCCACCATCTATGACAACGACGCCCGTCTGGTTGTCGCTTCGGGAATGATTGTGTGAAAAATTAAAAATTAAGAATTAAAAATTAATAATTAAGAATTAAATGAAGAATGTAGGACACACCATATTGCTTCTAACCTTTTTTTTATTTTTCATTTTTCATTTTTCATTTATGCAGGCTCAGGTGTCGCCGCTCGACTACGGATTGCGCGAGGCCACCAGCGGCATGGGGCGCTATTTTGCCCTCTACAATGCGCATGTTGATGCGCTTTACCAAGGCCTGGAGGTGAACTACGACGGCATCGACACGCTGGAGATTGAACTGCCGCCCAATTGGAAGTCAATCCCTCTGGGTCGGCAGACCGACTTCAAGGGGTTGGTGCTTTATGTGACCAACCACGCCAAGCACGGCAGCCTGTTCTCCCTCAGCCAGAGCGCCAAGCCGTTGGAGCTGGACAAGGCGCTGGTGGACAGTCTTGATTTCAGCAGTGTGCCCGAGTTGGCACAGGGAGCCCACATGCTGAGATTATATGACGAGACGCTATGGACCTTCCGTCAGGGTTATGCCAGCGGAGTCAACCGAAGCGAGATTATTGTGGTGCGTGACGGTCGTGGAATCAATGCCCCTGTGACATCGTGGAATACCGACTCCACGCGGTTGAAGGCTTCGTACTACGATATAGACACCACGTCCAAAGTATTTCGTGGCCTAACAATGCACCGCGTGAAGGGCTCCTCGTTCAAGACAGGCTGCTTGTATGTCAGCGGCATGTACAATGTGACGATAGAGGATGTGCATGTCACCACGCCGAAGAGCAAGATGATTGCTGACGGTGTTTTCTCGATGAACAATTCGGCACACATCATGTTCCGCGATGTGACCGTCGATGGCACCTACAGCGGCTATGGCGCCACACGCAACTACGGCTATGCCTTCAGCTTGAGTACCCTCTATGACACACGTTTCGAGCGCGTGGTGGCTGACGGCAATTGGGGTGTGTTCGGCACCAACTTCCTCAGCCATACCGTGCTGGAGGAGTGCGACATTAACCGTTTTGACATCCACTGCTACGGGCGCGATGCCTATCTAAAGGGCTGCACCCTGCGGCAGCGGCAGACACAGTTCTCGTCGATGTACGGCACGGTGACCTTCGACTCGTGTCGCTTCATCGACTGCATCCCTGTGCGTGTGCGCTCCAGCTACAACGCCTACACACCTTTCGACATTGTGATGAAAAAATGCACCTTCGAGTTGACGCCGCGTTACCATTCTCTGGTCAATATGATGCTGCTCGACACGGCTGACAACCCCCGTCCGGAGTTGAACCCCAAATGCTGGCCCAATCTGGAGGTGGAGGATATGACGGTAGTGGTGCCCTGGACGGTGGGGCGTATGAACCTCTTTGACCCCACGGGCACCCTCAAGGAGTTGCGCCGTGAGTTTGGTCACATGAACACCGTGAAGGTGAAGGGCCTCAAGATGGTGCGCCCCAACGGCAAAGACAAAGTGGAAGTGCCGCTGCGCCTCTCGTCGCGCAAGTTCAAGACCGCCAATGAACTGAAATATACCATAGAATAATGCAACTCTTCTACAACCCCGATATCACCCCTAACGCCTACTGCCCCCTCGACCCCGAGGAGAGCCGCCATGCGGTGCGTGTGTTGCGCATGCGCGAGGGCGACGAACTGCACGTCACCGACGGCAAGGGAAACCTCTACCGCTGCCAGATAGTCGAAGCCAACGACAAGGCCTGTTGCATCCAACCCCTCTCATCTCTCACCTCTCATCTCTCACCTTTCACCTTTCACCTTGCGGTGGCTCCCACCAAGAACCCGTCGCGCATGGAATGGTTGGTGGAAAAAGCTGTGGAGATTGGGGTGGGCGAGATTACGCTGCTGCAGTGCGACCACTCGGAGCGCTCGTTCCTCAAGACCGACCGTCTGGAGAAGCTGGCCGTCAGTGCCATGAAGCAGAGCCTCCACACGGTGCTGCCCAAGATTAATCCCGCTGTCAAGCTCCGCGACTGGCTGCGCTCCACTCTTCCACTCAGCCACTCTTCCACTCAGCCACTCAAACTCATCGCCCACTGCGAGGCCGACAAACCCCGCACCCCTTTGGCTGCCGCCCTCAAGCCCGGCAAGGACGCTGTGGTGCTGATAGGTCCAGAAGGCGATTT
Source organism: Bacteroidales bacterium (assembly GCA_017551765.1). Lineage (GTDB taxonomy): Bacteria > Bacteroidota > Bacteroidia > Bacteroidales > P3 > Colimorpha. Next base: position 14,184 of record JAFZKV010000039.1, on the reverse strand, counting down.
CTCCGAAGAGGAGATAGCGCTGGCCCTCGCCTGCGGTTTCCAACCTGTAAGCCTGGGCCCCAGCCGTCTGCGCACCGAAACGGCTGCCCTCTATGCAGTTGTGGCGTTCAATCTCATAAACGACCGCTCATGAAAAAGATAGTTGTTTTTTACTTTTTACTTTTTGCTTTTTACTTTGCTATCGCTCAGCCTCAGATTGCCCTGCTGAAATACGGTGGCGGCGGCGATTGGTACGCCAATCCTACGTCGCTCACCAACCTCATCGCTTTCTGCAACCAGGACCAGCAGATGGGCCTCAATCCGCAGTATGCCACCGTGGATGTGGGCAGCGCCGAGTTGTTCAACTATCCGCTGTTGCACATGACCGGCCACGGGAATGTGGTGTTCAGCGACCGCGAGGTGCAGAATCTGCGCAACTACCTCATCGGTGGCGGTTTCCTGCACATCGACGACAACTACGGCATGCGCGACTTTGTAGTGCCGCAGATGAAGCGCGTCTTCCCTGAGTTGGACTTTGTCGAGTTGCCCTTCTCGCACCCCATTTATCATCAGAAATATGACTTTCCCAACGGCCTGCCCAAGATACACGAGCACGACAACCTGCCCCCCAAAGGCTACGGCCTCATCTGGGAGGGACGGCTGGTATGTTTCTTCACGTGGGAGTGCGACCTCGGCGACGGATGGGAGGACCCCGACGTGCATAACGACAGTCAGGCCACCCGCCAAAAAGCACTCCGCATGGGGTCAAACATCATCAGTTACGTCTTCCAAAACTGACATCAGTAAGGAAAATTATTTAGTATAATGGTCTGTATGTCAGTTGACTTTGCTTTTTTGAAGAAAAAAAGTTTTGTCAGTAAGAAAAATAGTTGTACTTTTGCACCCGCTTTTGAGAGAAAAAGATAGTAAAAGAGCACGAGTGTAAACGAGTGAACTTTTCTATCGAAGAGAGAAAAGCAGCCCAGGTGGTGGAATTGGTAGACACGCTACTTTGAGGGGGTAGTCGCCATAGGCGGTGCAAGTTCAAGTCTTGTCCTGGGCACAAACACCTGAAAACCACAAAGAGCCCGGATGGCGGAATTGGTAGACGCGCACGTTTCAGGTGCGTGTATCGAAAGATGTGCAGGTTCAAGTCCTGTTCCGGGCACTGAGGAGAAGACCGAGAGGTCTTCTCTTTTTTTTATGCTGTTTACAGGTCTTGGGCCTGGAGCCACTTTACTTCCAAGCTGTCCTCTACATCATAATCCCACTCGTCGCCGTCCCAGGTGGTGCTGCTTTTGTATGAGTTGAAATGCCTTTTGACTTCGCCACGATGAATGGTGTCGGTCTTGTCTTTGCGGTCGGGGCCGAACAGGGCTGGCACAACAAAGGTAATCTCATCGTCGGTAATCTCGAGGATTTCCAACGCGACACTCTCATAGTAGGTGAAATAATAGTTTGAGGTTATCTCCGTCTCGCTAAATTTGATTTTCCCAAGCCGCGCTTCAAAGCGGCATGTCGCCTCATACCAATAAATTGCACTGTGATTAATTGTGACTTCGAGCATCACAGGCTCCTTTGGTGTCTTGTTGTTCATATCCTTTTATATGTTGTTTTGATTATTTGAGTCCCCAGAGGTGCCAGCTGAGTCCGGCCTGTAGGTGCAGCATTTCGAGGCCGTCGCAGGTGCGGGCGCCCATCTTGCTGGCCCATTCCATGAGTGGGGTGGGCGAGGGGTTGTAGTTGAGGTCGTACACAAAGATTGCCTGGTTGCTTGATTGCTTGATTGCTTGAGTGAGTGAGGGGGGAGTGAAGGGGAGACCTGCGGGGGTGGCGTTGATGATGATTGTGTGATTGCTTGATTGCTTGAGTGCTTGAGTGAGTTGGTCGTAACTGAGGGTGTTGGGGTGTTGCTCGGGGTGACGGCTGACCAAGCGGTAGGGGATGCCGAGTTGCTCGAGGGCATAGGCGACGGCGCGAGCGGCACCGCCGGTACCGAGGATAAATGATTGCTTGATTGCTTGATTGCTTGATTGCATGAACGACTGAAGCGTCTGGCGGAAGGCCGGTGCGTCGGTATTGTGTCCTATGAGGCGCCCCTCGTCGACCACCACACAATTGACGGCGCCAATACGTTCGGCTTCGGGACTCAGGGCATCAAGGTAGTTGATAATCTGTTGCTTATAGGGGAAGGTAACGTTGAATCCGTCGAGGCGGCAGTCACGTATCCATCGGCGGTCGAGCGACGGCATCTCGCAGAGCGTATAGTCGGCGTCGGCGAAGTGCTGTGCATCGAAGTATTCCTTTGAGTAGGAGTGCTTTAACGAGGTTCCTATCAGTGCGAAGTGTTTCATATCCGACTGCAAAGATACGAAAAAAGATGATAACGCCATCCTTTCGACGACTGTTCGATGGCATTTCAACGGTATTTCAACGCTTTTTTCCGTTGAAATACCGTTGAAGTACCATTGAAATCAGGTCGAAGGGTCGGTGTCAGGTGCTTTCTGGATGGTTTTTATGAATGGATGGGCAATAAATATATAAAAAGTGCGTTATGCGCAAATATGGGAGTGATAGCACGACAGAGCATCAAGGGGGCGTTGGCCAACTACCTGGGGGTGGCGATAGGGTTCGTCACCACGTTCTTTGTACTGACGCGCTACCTGACCGAAGAGGAGATTGGTCTGACGAGGGTGATGGTCGACGCGGCGATGCTCTTCTCCGGCTTGGCACAGTTGGGCTCCAACGCCTCCATCGTGAGGTTCTTCCCTCATTTCAAGGACAATAAGGACAACCACGGCATCTTCGGCCTGTCGTTGCTGCTGCCGCTGATAGGCTTCTTGCTGTTCGGCCTGGTGTTCTTGCTGTTCCGTGAGCAGCTGACGGCCGTTTATGCCGCCAAATCGCCCCTGTTGGCCGATTATTTCTACCTGCTGCCGATGCTGACCTTCTTCGCGCTCTACATGACCGTGTTCGAGACCAATGCGTCGGTGCTGATGCGCATCACGGTGCCCAAGATGGTGCGCGAGGTGGGTATCCGTGTGTTCAATCTGGCGGCCTATCTGCTCTATGGCTACCGCGTCATCAGCCTTGATGTCTTCGTGTGGCTATTCTGCGGCAGCTATGCGTTGGCTATGGTGCTCAACCTGATGTACCTCATCAGTTTGGGCCATATCTCGTTCCGTGTGGATTGGCAGTTCCTTACGCGCGAGCGGTTGAGGGAGATTGGACGCTACACGCTCTTCATGACCGCCACCGCGTTGGCGGGCAACATACCGCTCGTCAACTCGCTCTTCCTCGGTGCCAAGGCCGGTGCCGCTTTGACGGGTGTCTACGCCATCGCCATGTATATCGCCAACGTGGTCGAGGTGCCCTACCGCTCGCTGGGCGCCATCACGAGGCCTGTGGTGGCCACTGCCGTGAAGGAGGGCAATTGGGACGAGGTGAACCGCCTGGGGAGGCAAGTGTCACTGCACCAGCTGTTGGTCAGCACCGCCATCTTTTTCTTTATCTGGATCAACCTCGACACGCTCTACGCCTTCATTCCCAACGGCACCAGCTATGCCGGCGGCGTAGGGGTGGTGTTGCTCATGGGCTTGGCCAAGGTGGTCAATTCGTCGCTCTCCATCGGCACCGACGTGCTCAACTATTCGCGCTACTATTCGCGTTCGCTGCTGTTCATCGCCGTGCTTACGGCCAGCGCCATCGGTCTCAACAGCCTGCTGATAGGCCTTTGGGGCATCGATGGCTCCGCTGCCGCCACGCTGCTCTCCTATATTCTCTATTTCCTGCTTTTGCTTGGCTATCTGTGGTGGCGGCTGAAGGTCAGCCTCTTCTCGGCGGCGCAGCTGAAGGTGTTGGTGTTGATGGCCGCAGGCTATGGGCTCAATCTGCTGTGGACCCACACCCTGACGCCCCTCATCATTCATCATTCAACACTCATCACCCTGCTGGTCGACGCCCTGCTGAAGACCGCCGTGCTGGCGGTGCTGCTGGCGGTGGCCGTCTATGCGTGGCGGGTGTCGCCCACGGTGAATGATATGGTGGATGGCAAGATAAGGAAGAGAAAATGAGGCAAAGGAGGATACATATTACCGGCAATCTCTGGCGCTTTATCTGCGTCGGCCTCCTTTTCGCTTTTCACTTTTCGTTTTTCACTTCTCCCTTGCAGGCCCAGCCGCAGTTGCGCAACTGTACCAGCTTCGACACGGGCGACTCGCTCTACTATTGGTCGGCACGCGTTGGCGCCCGCCTCTTTCGCGACAACGTGACAAGCGACACCACAACAGGTTACCATGTGATGAGCAGTTGCATCGACATGCACGACCTGGTGGGCGACAGCCTCATCAAGAGTTTGTGCTACAAAGCCAGCGATACCAACTATACCTTCACCGACTCGTTGTTTATGAGCAGCCGTGATGCACTGAGTTTCCGCTTCACCATCTACGATAGTTCCTCGGCGGGCCTCGACCGTTTCACCACCGACTCGTTGGGTCACGGCATGCAACGCATTGCGCCCGGCTACGAAACCTCCATACGTCTGGGTTGCATGTACAATACAGCATTTGGAGTTGTTGTAGACCCTCAAGGCAACTATATCACCTACGACTCGCTGCAAGCTGTTATCGACACCTTTATAGTGACGCGGCGCATCCCTCCGGGATTTATCAGGGAATTGAACGATATGTTCCGTGACATGGGGTGGCATATAGACACCACCCATTCCTTCGACACGTTGTATATGCTTCAGCGCCGCCTCTCCAGATTGACGGCCGGCTCGCAGTCGCTCTTCTACACCATGAGGGTGACCGAGGACAACGCGCTCCTCTTTATCAACTTCGCCCTGGTGGCCCGCAGTTATAACCACGACACCTGGCAGGCGGGCGAGTTCCTGGTGCGCGTCGTCAGCCGCGACTCGTCGGGCGAGTGGAAAAACGAGCCCATCAACGACAGCCTCTGGTACAGGGTCTCCGCTCCGCGCGATGTGGGCAACCTTGATCCTACCGGACCGTGGCGCATGGGGGCCGGTAGCGGCGACACGCTCGATTGGCCCAGCTGTTATGTCTACAAGCCGTGGAGCAAGTGTGCAGTGAACCTCATCGATTTCATTGGGCAGGATGTGCGCGTCGAATTCTACTCCAGCAACTGTATCTACGGCGTCGACCCCTTCTATGTCTACTTCGCCGGAGACTATATGCCGCCGGCCCTCGCCTCGTCGGGCTGCACCGGCGGCACCTCGCCCTTCATCGACACCCTTATCGCTCCGCCAGGTCTTTCGGGCTACGAGTGGTTCGTGTCGCAGATAGGGCCGCAGGATGACCTCTTCGATACGGAGAACCTCGACACCATCCCTTGGCGCCGCCTGACCAATTACCAGAGCAGCAATGTCTACTGCCCCACCGTCACCGACTTTGTGCTCTCCTCGTTTGACACCCTCAGCCGGCAGACCTTCAAATGCATCATGTACAGCGCCCTCGACCCGGCCAAGCCGGTTGCTTCGACCCTTTATGTCAATGTGTTCAACCACAAGCCTACGCCGCAGTTTACAAGGACCGATTCGTGCGACATGAGTATCACCTTCATCGGCACCTCCACCGCACCTGTGGGCGACGAAATAGACACTGCCGCCACCTACTATATCATCTACAACGACCTTTACGGCGAAGAGCCGCTCGACACCCTCTATGGCAACACCGTGCGCTACGTCTTCCCCGAGGCACGCCCCTTCCTCGTCGAGCAGCACGTCTTCGTTGTCCCCTACGACAGTCTTGGCACCACCTGTGGCGGTGGAAAGCGCACCGTCGTCACCCCTCGTGGCCCCACGCCGATACCTATCCGCCTCTCGGCACACAGTCTCTGCTACGGCAGGGCCCTTGCGGTCAGCACGCTGATAGACAGCACCGCCCGCGCCGAAATGGCCGAAGGGACCCTTCACCTCGAGTGGACCGTCAACGGGCAGCCCCTCTCAAGCCTCAACCCCGAGTATGTCACCAATACGGGCGACACTCTGTTGGTTCTCACCGCTTTGCCCGAAGGGAGCCATGAGGTGGCCCTCACCACCACCAACCGCCGAGGGTGCGTATACACCAGCCGCGACACCGTCTATATCTATCAGCAGCCACGCATACTCACCGACCCCGCCAGCGGCGTGCTTTGCCTCGGCGACACGCTCAGACTTGAGGCCTTCCGCGACGACCGTCAGCTCGACTCGGCCTGGTTCGAGTGGTCGGCCGAGCCGCCCGACAGCGACTTGGATGCCCAGCAAGGCTCCCCGATAGTGTACCTCAGTCCCGAGGTGAACAGCGTCTACACGCTCCACACTTCGCCCCTCAGCCTCTGTCAGGTCGAGGATATTTCCGTGTCCATCACCGTCAGCGAATACCCTGTGCCGCAACTGTCGGTCACCCCCAATCCGCTCGACATGGACCACCCCGTGGCCAACCTCAACGACCTCACCGAGGGGGCCATGTACAGCACATGGTACCTCTCCGACGGCACCGTGCTCAGCGGCCTGCACCTCTCGCATAGTTTCCTCTCGGTGCCCACCGAGGGTGTCACCATCACCCTCCACACCTGCAACTATGCCGACTGCTGTGCAGACACCACTGTCAGCATTGGCCTTGCCGCCGCCACCCTCTGGATTCCCAACATCTTCTTCCCCGGCGGCGCGGACAACAATCGCTTTTTCCTCAGTTTCAACCAGCAACTGCTCGAGTTCGAGATTTATATCTATGACCGGCGCGGCCAGCTTGTCTACACCTCAACCGACCCGCAGTTTGAGTGGGACGGTACCGACCTCCACGGCCAGCCCCTGCCGCAGGGCGCCTATGTCTACGTCTTCAGCTACCGCCTCGCCTCGTCCGACACCTACCGCTACCCCGTCAAAGGCACTGTCACCCTCCTGCGGTAGGGATGACTCCGCCCCTTTTTTGGCACTTCTTTGACCGTTCTTTGGTCGTTCTTTGCTTTTTTCCAAAGAACGACCAAAGAACGGCCTTTGAATATTCGAAGAAAAGTAGGAGTCAGGATGCAATAAAAAGGGATTGCTCTCGTTATTATATTTTAAAACAAAAAAGGACTATGTTAGACAAACTCGAAGCTATATACGCACGCTACCAGGAGATTGAGGGGCAGATGAATGACCCGCAGGTGACGGCCGACATGAAACGCTACGTCAAGCTGAGCAAGGACTACAAGGAGCTGCAGCCTGTGGTGAAAGCCTACAAGGAGTACAAGGCGCTGCTCGACACCATCAGCGAGTGCCGCGAACTGCTGGAGACCGAGAAGGACCCCGAACTGCGCGAGATGGCCAAGGAGGAGCTCACCGCCAGCCAGGAGCGCCGCGACAAGATGGAGGACGAGATACGCATACTGCTCATCCCCGCCGACCCGCAGGACTCGAAGAACGCCGTGGTGGAGATACGTGGTGGCACGGGTGGCGACGAGGCCTGTATCTTCGCCGGCGACCTCTTCCGCATGTACACCCGCTTCTGCGAGAAGAAGCGCTGGAAGGTGGAGGTGACCGACTTCAACGAAGGCACCTCGGGTGGATATAAAGACATTACCTTCACCGTCACGGGCGAGGGTGTCTACGGCCTGCTGAAATATGAAAGCGGTGTGCACCGCGTGCAGCGCGTGCCCGCCACCGAGACCCAGGGCCGCATTCACACCAGCGCTGCCGGCGTGGTGGTGCTGCCCGAGGCCGAGGAGTTCGACGTGGAGCTCAACATGAACGATGTGCGTGTGGATACCTTCTGCGCCAGCGGCCCCGGCGGTCAGTGCGTGAACACCACCTACTCGGCGGTGCGCCTCACCCATATCCCCACCGGCATTGTGGTCAGCATGCAGGACCAGAAGAGCCAGATAAAGAACAAGGAGAAGGCCATCAGCATCCTGCGCACACGTCTCTATGAGCGCGAGTACAACAAATACATGGAGGAACTCTCCAGCAAGCGCAAGACGATGGTGGCCACGGGCGACCGCAGCGAGAAAGTGCGCACCTACAACTACCCGCAGAGCCGCGTTACCGACCACCGCATCGGCTGGAGCATGCACAACCTGCCCGCCTTCATGGACGGCGACATTGAGGACTGCATCGAGGCCCTACAATTGGCTGAAAACGCCGAGAAACTCAAAGCGTCGGTGGGGTAATCCCACCACCGCCGCCCCGCGGCCCGATAGGTTGAAACAATTAACGATTATGAAGAAATACATCCTTATTGCCTTTGCCTTGCTGCTGTGTCTGCCTGTGATGGCGCAGCGGAGTTCGGTGCCCAACTTCAGTGTGGAAGAACTGCCGGCAGAGTTGCTGAATTACCTGAATGGCAATGCGCCCGACAGCGACAAGCAGAAAGAGAACAAGCGCACCATCGAGGCCTTCGGTTCGGCCTACAACGCGATGGACGAGCGCATGCAGGAACGTGTGGTGAATGTCTTCATCTATGCGGTCAAGTCCAAGATGAAGGGCAACCCTGAGATTGGCGACCTGGCACGAGTGATGACGGCCTATGCCAATGAGGGCGACAACTTCGGTGGCTGGATGGTGGCCCTGGAGACCTACTCCAAGCGCAACGCCAAAGCCAAGTATACGGTGGATTTTGTGACGTGGAGCGACTTGTTGCTCAGCGAGCGTGTGCTCTACCGTTCCAGCAGTAGCGAGTGGAGTTTCGACAACAAGACCCCCTTCCGCCTCGGGGTGGAGGAGGGGAGTGTCCGCGTGTGGTTCGACAGCCCTGCCGACCTGCACTATGCTTCCTCGAAGGATTGGAACGCCATTCACAGCACCACAGGTGTGTTTGACTACAAGGACGGCCTCTGGCGAGGCCAAGGCGGCCGCATCGATTGGGCCCGCACAGGCCTGGGGGCTGAAGCCTGCTATGCCGACCTGGGTCGCTACAAGGCCGAGGTGAAGTTCCCCAAGTTCACCGCCGACAGCGTGCAGTTTGTCAACACCCACTATTTCAGCCAAGCCATCATGGGGCGCGTGGAGGAGGCCATGCAAGGCTCGATGGAGCCCGAGAAATACACCTACCCCCGCTTCCGCAGCTACCAGCGCGACTTTGTCATCCGCAACATCATGCCCGACGTGGACTACAGCGGCAGCTTCATGATGAACGGCTCCAAGTTTATCACTGCCAGCAGCAAGCACCCCGCCCGGCTCATCTTCAATCGCGGTGGCCAGCCCCAACTGAGCGTCACCTCGCTGAAGTTCACCATTACCCCCGAGCGTCTCAGTGCCGAGAACGCGCAGGTGGCTTTCTATATCGGCAGCGACGACTCCATTACCAATACCGGCGTCACGGTGCGCTACATTCCGGCTGAGCGCAAGGTGACCCTTGTCAACAATCAGCAGCGCAATTTCTACAGTCCTTATATCGACACTTACCACCAGCTTGACATCTACAGCGAGAGCATCGTGTGGCTCACCGACAAGGACCGCCTTGAGTTTTCGGCATTGGCCGCCGAGGGTTCGCTCAGCACCGCTACCTTTGAGAGCAGCAACTACTATACCTACCGCAAGTACCGCGACATACAGGGTATTGACGAAATCAGTCCTGTGCAACGCGTCTACGACTATGCCGAGGGCAACAACTACAACTTCTCTATCAAGAAGTTTGGTAACTATATCGGCCTCGACGAGAGCCAGACGCTGCTGATGATACATACGCTGTGCCGTCACGGTCTGGTCAGCTACAACGAGATGACGGGCCGCGTGCTGGTCAAGGACAAGCTGGAGGACTACGTGAAGGCTTTCTCGCACGCCAAAGGCTTCGACTACGACGCCCTGACGCTTGAGAGCACCACGCGTGGTGTCAATGCGCGCATGAACCTCAACGATTATGACCTCACCATCCGCGGCGTGGAGCAGTTCGTGGTCAGCGACAGCCACGCTGTGGTGGTGCGCCCTGACTCCGCTTCGGGACGCATGGTGCATGTGGGCCGTAACCGCAGCATCCATTTCAGCGGCACGGTGGAGTGCGGCAAGTTTATTATGCAGGTCACTGACTGTGACTTCAGCTACGAGGGCTTTGCCTTCGATATGCCCACCATCAACAAGGTGGAGTTCTATGTGCCCGACTTTGTCAATCCCGACTATGAACAGCTGGTGCGCACCCCCTTGAGCGGTTTGGTGGGAAGCCTGCAGGTGGACCGCCCCGACAACCACAGTGGCCTTACCAAGAACAAGGAATACCCCATCTTCGAGAGTCGCGAGAACAGCTATGTCTACTACGACCGCAAGGCCATCCAGAACGGGCAGTACAAGCGCGAGAGCTTCTACTACACGTTGCACCCCTTCACCATTAACAGCCTGGCTGACTTTGTCACGGACAGCCTGCAGTTCAACGGTGTGCTCACGTCGGCCGGTATCTTCCCCGACATCGTCGAGCCCCTGAAGGTGCAGCAGGACTATTTCCTGGGCTTCAACATCGAGACCCCTGCCGGTGGCCTGCCCGCCTACGGTGGACGCGGTACCTACGGCAACAATATCCGTCTCGACAGTCACGGTCTGCACGGCAAAGGTAAACTTGATTACATCACGTCGCGCGCCGCTTCCGACGACTTCCTCTTCCTGCCCGATTCGGCGCTGGCTGTTACCGACACCTTCTTTGTCCGCGAGGAGCAAGGCTATCCCGATGTCCAGGGTGGCCGCACGTCGCTCCATTGGTTGCCCTATAGAGACTCGCTCGATGTGACTACCTTCGGCAAAGGCCGCCCCCTCACCATGTACCACAGCGATGCACAGCTGCGTGGCCACATGGCTGTGATGCCCAAGGGCGCAATGGCTGCCGGCACTGCCACCGTCAAGGAGGGTACCCTTGTCAGCAACCGCTTCGACCTGCTGGCACGCGAGATGAACGCCACCGTCAGCGACTTTACCCTCCGCAGCACCACCTTCGGCAATGTTGCCTTCTCGGCCAAGCGTGTGCAGTCGCACGTCGACTATGATGCCCGTCACGCCGACCTTACGATGCCTGGTGGACCGCAAATCACTGAACTGCAATTGATGCAGTATGAGGCTTATGCCGATCACTTCTCGTGGGATATGGACCGCAAGGTGCTTGACATCAGCAATTCCACCCGTGGCACCTCCGAGGGACTCGACGGCATGGATATCCGTATGCGCCTGCCCAAAGCCGACGATATGCCTGGTGTGCGCTTCGTCAGTACCGACCCCAAGCGCAATGGCCTTACATGGAACGCACTCCTCTCCACTTATCGCTACAATGCCGCCGACCTTACCGCCACCGGCGCCTACCTCATTCCTGTGGCTGACGCCGTCATTGCCCCTGCTGCCGACACCCTCCACATCGACAAGGGTGGCATCATGCGGCCTCTCACCAATGCTACAATCCTCTGCGACCGAACCAATGCCTGGCACCTTGTCAGTGATGCCTACCTCGTTGTCAATGGTGCCAACAGTTACAACGGCAAGGGCTATATTGATTGGCCGCCGACGGTCGAGTCAGCCACCGACCTGCAGCGCATCTACCTCAGCGACATCAACGTCGTTAATGGCATCACGGTGGGCAATGGCACCGTCAATGAAACTGCCACCATCAACCTAAACCCTGCCTTCGCTTTTGCCGGCAAGGTGCGTATGGAGGGCGACAAGCAGTTGCTCTGGTTTGAAGGTGGTGTGCGCCTGCTGCAGACCTGCATCCCGCGTGAGCAGACGGGCCTCCTGGCCTATGCCGGCTACACCGACCCCGAAGACATACACATCACTGTGCCTGAGCTGCCCACCGATTGGCGCGGCAAACGCATTACTGCCTCTATTCTCCTCGACAAGAGTACCCTCAAGCCCACCGCCGCCTTCCTCACCAATGAGCGTGCTGCCGACAATGAGCTGCTTGGCGCCCACGGCGTGTTGGCCTATCTGCCCGACAGCCGCACCTATATCATTGGTTCTGAAGAGAAGGTCGACGACCCCGAGGCTGTCACCGAGCCCTATCTCGCCATGCGCACCGATGGTTGTGTGGTTGATGGTGAGGGCCCCATTAACCTCTCACTCAAGCGTACCCAGGCCAACATCTACGCCTACGGTAGCGCCTCTGTGGGTATCCAACGCTCTGATGACGACCGCCTCAACACCGTCTTTGGCTTCACCTTCCCGCTGGCCGCCGAGGCTGTTGCTACGATGGTCAATGCCCTTAAGGACGATCTCCGTCTGGCTCCTACCAGCCCTACCTCCAACGCTGAGATGCGTCACGCACTGATGTATCACCTTGGCACCGAAAAAGGTGCCGCTGCCTATGCCGCATATAGTTCCGAAGGACGCCTCGACCGTGTGCCCGAGGCCATGCGTAGTATGCTGCTCTTCGACAACGTCCGTTGGCAGCACCTGCCGGGCTTCGGTCTCTATGCCGACGGTAAGGTGGGCCTCGTGGCTGCGGGAGACAAGTCCCTCGGCCTCCAGGTCCGCTTCAAGGCCCAAATCACCAAGCGCGGCAACGCCCAGCAGATGACCCTCTATGTGGAGGCTGCGCGCGACCATTGGTACTTCTTCCGCTACGACATTCTGTCACAAGACCTGACCATCTATTCCTCGATGGGTGTCTTTGAGGATGCCATCAAGTCGGTCCCCGCCGAGAAGCGCCGCGTTGAGAAGGACGGCCTCGGAGTCTTCCGTTACCATATCGGCAACAGCCGCAGCGATGTTACCGATTGGCTCACCCACTTCAGCAAGACTGTCTACGCCGGTGACGAAGAGGATTTCTAACAGATAAATACCCACGCTATGGCCCAATTCACTCACTTGCATGTACATTCGCACTATTCGATGCTCGACGGAATGTCGAAGATACCCGACCTTGTCGACAAGGCCCGCCGCGACGGTATGTATGCCCTGGCCCTGACGGACCACGGCAATATGTTCGGCATCAAGGACTTTCTTGACACCGTCAGCAAGGTGAACAAGAGCCGAGCCGAAGGGGAACCTGCCTTTAAGCCCATCGTGGGCACCGAGGCCTACTGCGCCCGTCGCAGCCTGCACGACAAGGACAAGAACCTGAAGGAGATTAACCCTGAGACGGGCCGTGACCGCATTGTGGACAGCAGCGGCTACCACCTGATCCTGCTGGCCAAGAACCTGCAAGGCTACCATTCGCTGTGCAAGTTGGCATCCATTGCCTATACGGAGGGTTTCTATAACCGTCCGCGTATCGACCATGAGGTGCTGAAGCAGTACCATGAGGGTCTTATCGTCTGCTCGGCCTGTCTGGGCGGCGAGATACCGCAGCTTATCCTGCGGGGCGACCTGGAGGGGGCCGAGCGTGCGGTGCTGTGGTTCAAAGAGGTGTTTGGCGACGACTACTACATCGAGCTGATGCGCCACCAGACCGACAAGCCCAATGCCAACTACGACACCTATAGGTTCCAAAAGAAAGTGGAACCTGTGCTCATTGAGTTGGCCCGCAAGCATAATATCAAGATTATAGCCACCAACGACACCCACTTTGTGCTCGAGGAGCACGGCGACGCCCACGACCACCTCATCTGTCTGGCCACCCAGAAGGATTACGACGACCCCAACCGTCTGCACTACACCAAGCAGGAATGGCTGAAGAGTCCCGAGGAGATGGCAGCCGTCTTTGCTGACTTGCCTGAGGCGTTGGCCAACACGATGGAGATTGCCGACAAGGTGGAGATATACAGCATTGACAGCGACCCCTTGATGCCGGTGTTCCCCATTCCCGAGAGTTTCGGCACCGAGGAACAGTGGCGCACCAAGTTCACCGACCAGCAGCTTTTCGATGAGTTCACACGCAACGAGAAGGGCGAGGTGGTGATGGATCAGGCGGCCGCCGAGAAGAAGATTAAGAAGTTAGGTGGCTACGAGAAGTTGCGCCGCATTAAGTTCGAGGCCGACTATTTGGAGCATCTCGTGTGGGAGGGTGCCAAAAAGCGCTATGGTGAGGAACTGAGCGATGAACTGCGTGAGCGTATTAACTTTGAGCTGCACACCATCAAGACGATGGGCTTTCCTGGCTACTTCCTGATTGTAAGTGACTATATCCGTGCCGCCCGCGAGGAGTTGGGCGTCAGTGTGGGCCCGGGTCGCGGCAGTGCGGCCGGCAGCGTGGTGGCCTACTGCCTGTGGATTACCGACCTCGACCCGTTGCGCTACAACCTGCTGTTCGAGCGTTTCCTCAATCCCGACCGTATCTCGCTGCCCGATATCGACGTGGACTTCGACGATGCCGG
>JAFZKV010000003.1 GCA_017551765.1 Bacteroidales bacterium | reverse complement strand
GCAGGAGATGATACGCCGCATGATGCAGCAGTATGGCCAGGAGATGAAGTCGGCCAGCGGTGGCGACCCCAAGCTGGCGCGCGAGATAGACCAGATGATGCGTCAGATGGAGCAGACCGAGACCGACCTCGTCAACCGTACCATCACGCAGCAGACCATCAAGCGGCAGCAACAGATTATGACGCGCCTGCTGGAACACGAGAAGGCCGAGATGCAGCGCGAGAAGGAGGAACGCCGTGAGAGCCGCGAGGCCGGCGACCTCTACAGCCAGCCATCCCCTGCCGAGCTCGAGCGCTACAATCGCCAGCTGCAGCCCGCCACCGACCAGCTGCGCACCGTCCCCCCCACCCTCGCCCCCTACTACCGCGACAAGGTCAACGACTACTTCTACCGGTAGAAAAAAACAGGTGGACGTTGCTATTTGGATATTTTTTGTATATTTGTGGTGGAATTAACAGCGAGCCACGATGAAGGAAACATTTGTTATACAGTCCGATACTGCCAATCTGCCCTCGGTGGAGGAGAGGATTTTTCATTTTTGCCACGAGTGTAATGTGGGCGACTACCACTCCGCCGTATCGGTGGCGGTGCTGCAGGCCGTGGAGAACGCCATCGTGCACGGCAACGGCGGCGATGCTTCGCGACGGGTGACGGTCGAATGTGGCACTTGCCGTGGCGGCATCTATGTGGAGGTGGCCGACGAAGGGCAGGGGTTCGACTTCGGACGCTACGGCGACCTGCCGGCCGACGACTCGGAACGAGGCGAGGGCATTTTCGTTATGAAGTCGCTCGCCGACCGGATGACCTTCTCTGAGGGTGGCCGTCGGGTGCGGTTGGAGTTCGTCGTCTCGGGTATCGACCCCGCCGACTCGCTGCAGCGCATCGCCCTCCTGCAGGAACATTTCGCCACGGTGGCGGCATGAGGCGGTTCCCCTTTCTGCGTCGCCTGCGGAGCACCACGGTCCTGGCCGACGGCAAATGAAGGCAGGATTTTGAGGAAAAATGCTTGCTTTATTCGCGATAGACAATTGATACTCAGTAAGATATAGCATGTAAGATGGCAATACGGTTTTCTGTTCAATCTGGAGAGTTCGAGCTTGAAGAGGCCCCGAAAGTGCGGCAATGGGTCGCTGAGGTGGTCAAAAGGCGCGGAAAGTCGGTTGGCAACATCAATTACCTTTTTTGTGACGACGAGTACCTGTTGGGGGTCAACCAACAGTACCTCCAGCATGACACCTATACTGACATTATCACCTTTGACTATGTGGCCGGCGGGTTGGTGTCGGGCGATATTATGATTAGCACCGAGCGGGTGGGGGAGAACGCCGCCAAGTTCGGGGTGCCCTTCGGTCAGGAACTGCACCGTGTCATCATCCACGGTGTATTGCACTTGCTGGGGCAGGGCGACAAGAGTGAGGCCGAGGCGCGCGAGATGCGCCGCCAGGAGGAGGAGGCCCTCGGATTGTGGAACGCGATGTTTCGCGAGGAACAATAGATGTAACTATCCTATTCTATGATATTTGAGCCATACGATATAGTGGTTGTAGGAGCCGGTCATGCGGGAGCCGAGGCGGCGGCAGCAGCGGCGCGCCTGGGTGCGCGGGTGCTGCTGGTGACCCAAATGCTCGACACTATCTGCCAGATGTCGTGCAACCCCGCGATGGGCGGCGTGGCCAAAGGACAGATTGTGCGTGAGGTCGACGCCCTCGGCGGCTGGAGCGGCATCGTTACCGACCGCTCAGCCCTGCAGTTCCGTATGCTCAACCGCTCCAAGGGGCCCGCCATGTGGAGCCCCCGTGCGCAGTGCGACCGCATGCTCTTCTCGCTCAATTGGCGAGGGGTATTGGAATCGTTGCCCAACCTATCTATGTGGCAGGACGAGGTGGTGGGCCTCACCTGCGATGGCGGCGCGGTGTCGGGTGTGCTCACGCGTATGGGCCACACCATCCCCGCGCGGGCAGTGGTGCTCACCAACGGCACTTTCCTCAACGGCACTATCTATGTCGGCACCGACTCGTGGCGAGGCGGCAGGGTAGGGGAGGCTCCGGCTATGGGCCTCAGTGACCAGCTGCGCGACATGGGGTTCGAGGTGCAGCGCCTCAAGACGGGCACCCCTGTGCGTGTCGACGGGCGCACGATTGATTTCAGCAAGCTGCAGGAGCAACCTGGCGACGAGCATCCAGCCAAGTTCTCCTTCACCGACACGCGAGCCCTCACCGAACAGCGTTCCTGCTTCCTGGCCAATACCAACCTGCGCACGCACGACATCCTGCGCACCGGCTTCTCGCGCTCGCCGCTCTTCACCGGCCGCATCCAGGGCCGTGGGCCGCGCTATTGCCCCTCGATTGAGGACAAGATTGAGCGCTTCGCCGACAAGGACCACCACCAACTGTTTGTCGAGCCTGAGGGCTGGCGCTCGCAATCGTGGTACCTCAACGGCTTCTCTTCGTCGCTGCCCATCGAGGTGCAACTTGAGGCGCTGCACAGCATCGAAGGTTTCGAGCAGGCCCGCATCTTCAAGCCCGGCTACGCTATCGAATACGATTACTTTCCACCCACGCAATTGGTCTATACGCTTGAGACCAAGCGCGTGGAGAACCTCTACTTTGCGGGCCAAATCAACGGCACCACAGGTTACGAGGAGGCCGCCTGTCAGGGGTTGATGGCCGGCATCAATGCGGTGTTGAAGTTGCGTGGCAAGGCTCCCTTCATCCTCGGGCGCTCGCAGGCCTATATAGGGGTGCTCATTGACGACCTGGTGACCAAGGGAGTTGACGAGCCTTACCGCATGTTCACCTCGCGGGCCGAGTACCGCATCCTGCTGCGGCAGGACAATGCCGACCAGCGCCTCACGCCGCTGTCCTATGCCATCGGTCTGGCTGACGGTGAGCGCATGCGACGTGTGGAAGAGAAGCAGCGGCAGGTGAGCGAGCTGATGCAGGCCGTGGAGGAGGCTCCTGTGTTGCCGTCGGAGGCCAACGCGTGGCTCGAGGAGCGCGGGTCGGCACCGCTCAGCCAGCGGGTGCGGTTGTCCTCGTTGCTGCTGCGCCCCGAACTGTCGCTCGGCGAATTGTCGCAACTGTCGCCGTTGGTGGCCGCCATGATGACGGCGCTGCCCGAGGAGGTGGCGCAGGAGGTAGAGACCTCTATCAAGTACCAGCGCTATATCGAAAAGGAACAGGAGGTGGCAGGTCGTCTGTTGAAGTTCGAGGACATCAAGCTGCCGGCCGATTACGACTACTTCTCACTGCCGGCCCTCAGTTATGAGTGCCGCGAGAAACTGAACCGCTACCGCCCTGTTTCCATAGGACAGGCCTCGCGTATCAGTGGTGTTTCGCCAGCCGATATTTCTGTTTTGTTGCTTACTTTTGCGCGCTAAATCACAATGAGATAGCTCGTCTGTTTCACGCGGAACGTGCGAGTCCGCGCAGGTAGTCCTGTGCCTCTGGGCCGAGATTGAAGAGCAGGTCCAAGATGCTGAGGTTGGGCAGGAATGGCAGGCGGTCTGAAAATACCTGATAGTATGGTTTGAAGCTGTCGACAGGGTAGGGGACCTTGGGTGAGAAGGTACTGCGGTAGTCGGCGGGGTCGCCTGTGGCGGGCAGGTAGTCTTCGGTGAAAGTGGCATGGCAGGTAATCTTCAGCTGCTTCAGCAGCCACGCAAGGGCAGCCAGATTGAGGTCGACGAGCCGCTCGTGGGGCTGCATTAGCAGCGCCTCAAGGTCGTCCTTGTAATACATGAAATAAGGCGAGGCACTGTAGGCCGCCGTGAGGGTGCGCAGGTGGATGGTATTCCAACGCTCCTTGTGGTCAATGAGAACCTCCTCTGTGCGGCTGTGGTTTCGGCGCACTACAGGAACCGTCAGCGTACGGATGCCGCCTGCGGTCATGATATTCATGCGGTTGCGGTAGGTCTGCTTGGGGTAGGTCTCCTGGATCTCAATAAGGACATCGGTGTGTTGCATCAAGGCTGCAACATACGCAATGGGAGGGAAATAGGCGGTGCTGAACAGGGGTGTCATCAGGCGCCCAAAATGATGGATACGAGTTCGCCCTCGTCGTAGTAGAAGTCGATGTTGCCCTCGGGGAAACTGATGCGGCGCTCGCCCCAATCTTCCTCGTCGGCGTCCTGCTCAGTGTAGTTGTTCTTCACCATCAGTTCCACAAGCTGGCGCTCCTCTAAGTCGAACACCTCCTTGCCAAAGAGCGTACAGTCTGCGTTGCAGGTGTCGATGCAGGCCAGCTCGGGGTTCTCGTTCTCGAAGAAGAGCGTCAGGCCCAGGTCGTTGTAATGCAGCACCGTGGTGGGCTCGTCGGCCGCGTTGTCAATGTTTTCCACCTCATCGGCCGTGCCCAGCAGAGCAACCACATCCTCGACAGGCATGTGGAATTTGATGCCGCCAATCCCTTGTTTGATGTTTATTGTCAGTTCCATGATTTCGTATGATTTCCGACTGCAAAGGTACGACTATTTTCCGAAATGGCCAAATTTATTTATGCATTGACGGTGGCGGCGATGGCTACGCCAAGCAAAAGCACGCAGCAGACAATCATCCAGCGGCGGGGCCGCAACGCTACTTTGCGGCGCCCGAACATCAGGCCCAGGTAGCCCAGCAGAATGTCGGCAGTCAACAGCGGCCAGATAATCTTATGCACTGCATTTCCGCTTTCGACGAAGCCCGCCCCAATGCCGATAAGTAGCACGTTGATGCCTGTGGCGGCAGCCATGGCCAACACGGCCCAATTGTTGCGCAGGTCAAATACCGCCAAGTGGGGTTCACGTCTCAGATAGGGCACTATCAGCTTGATAATCACGGCTACGGTGATGCCGAGGAAGATGTAGGCGTTGACATCGTCATACATGTGCGGGTCGGTGGGCGAGTAGAGGCAAAGCAGGCGGCCCAGCAAGTTGCCCAGCAAAAAAAGGCCGACATGGATGGCCGACACGATTACAACCGTCAGCAGCCCCGCCGACAGGCGTACAGGGGCGGCTTCACCGCAACGGCGGAAGAGCAACATGCTGCTGATACCCAGCGCAAGGGCAAGGACGATATAAGATACTATCGACATGATTCTATGGCTTTTGTAATGGTTACAAACTCGTTGACCGACAGTTGCTCGGCGCGTTTGCCAAGGAACGGTTCAGGGACAGTGTCAAGCGGTATATTCAGTTGCCGCAGGGCGTTGCGCAATGTCTTGCGGCGCTGGTTGAAGCCCGCCTTGACCACCTGCACGAAGAGGCTCTCATCGCACTCCAGCGCGGCTGTTTCGTTGCGCGTGAGGCGGATGACAGCCGACTTGACTTTGGGTGGCGGATTGAAGACATGCTCAGGTACAGTGAACAGATATTCAATGTTGTAGAAGGCAGAAAGCAGCACCGACAGGATACCGTAGGTTTTGCTGCCGGGGCCGGCAGCCACGCGCTCGGCCACCTCTTTCTGGAACATGCCCACCACTTCAGAGACACTGTTGCGGTTGTCGAACACGCGGAAAAGTATCTGAGACGAGATGTTGTACGGGAAGTTGCCTATAATGGCGTAAGTGTCATGGAATAAGGAAGTAAAGTCCTGCCGCAGGAAGTCGCCTTCGATAACGTCGAGGGTGGGGTAGTGGTCGTGCAGGTAGGCCACCGATTCACGGTCTATTTCAATGACATGGAAGTCGGTATGTTCTCTGTTTATCAGGTATTTGGTCAGTACACCCATGCCGGGGCCTATCTCCAGCAGGCGCTCTACCCCTGGTGAGAGGCTTTCCACGATGCGGCGCGCAATGCCCTCGTCGGTGAGAAAATGCTGTCCAAGGAACTTCTTTGCTTTTACTTCATTCATCTTGCTTTCAGTGCATTATAGCGCTTACGCGCTTGATCGGCATAGAGGCTGGAGGAATAGTCAAGGAGCAGTTTCTCATAGCATCCGAGCGCCACGTCGGGACGGCTGAGTTGCTGCTCGTTCAACTCCGCGCGCATCATGAGTGCGTCGTCGGCAGTAATATCGGTGGGGTAGAAGTCAATGAGACGTTGCAGCAGGCTGTCGGCATCGTCATAACGTGCTTGTTTCATGCGTATTTGCGCTTTGCGCATCAGCACCTCGTCGAACAGCGGATGCGAGAGCGCAAGACGGGTGATGCGGTCGAAGGTATTCCATGCGCTATCGAGCCTGTTGCGGTAGAGCATCAGGTCGGCGTCGGCGAAGATTTCCAGCATGTCGTAGGTGCTGTCATCTTCCATGTTATCAGAAATTAGGAGCGACAACTCCATCGCGTCGTTGGCAATGAGTTTGCTGGTCGAAGCACGCAATACATTGAGTTGCGACTTGGCCCATTCGAAGTCGTGGTTATAGTAGGAGAGCTTGGCATTGCGATATTTGGCCGAGGCCCCGAGGATGTCGTCTTTGTTGGCTTTCTCCACCTGCATATAGAGCAGCGAGGCGTCCCAAGTTTCGCCTGCAAAGAGCAGTAGGTCACCGAGTTCAAGCTTCACCTCGTCGCGCGTCTTGGCCTTCAGTCGGGGCAGTTCGAGCGCGTCGTCGAGCATGCTGACGGCCTCCTGCACATCGCCACCGTGGTAGGCTATCAGCGTGGCGTAGTGGCGCATGAGCGGCAGGGTGCGCTCGTTTTTGCCCAACTCGGCAAAAGCGGCCAGATACTTCTCCCTGAGTTGTGCAAAGCTTTTGCTATCAATGCTGTAGTTGTGGTTGATGCGTGCAAACTCCACCTCCAGCTCACCCACGCGGCTGTCGAAGTAGTAGGCGTTGTCGGGCCCTTTCTGCTGTAGGTGACGGTAACCGTCAATGGCCACATCGAAGGCGCCGTTGTTTTGCGCAATCTGTGCCACACGCATCACCTGGTCGTCGCCCGACTCGGGGAAGCGTGCGTTGATGGCCTGGGCCTGCTCCAGGGCAAAGCGGTAGTCGTTCTGCTGGATAGAGAACCAAATCATCATTTCCAGGTAGTTGCGGTTCTCGGGATGCTCCTGGACACGGCTAACAAGGGCGCGCCGCACACCGTCGGCCAGCCGCTCGTCGGGTGCCTCTTTCAGTGTGCGCTGCATCGAAATCTGGATGCTTTGCATCATGCCGGGCTGGTGGTCGAGCAGGTCGAAATATTCGCCGGTCATGGCCTCATAGTCGCCCATCTGCTGGTAGACACCTATCAGTTCGTTGAAATACAGTGTATTGTTCCTGGTTTTGGAACGTGCCGTGAGGTAAGTCTGTGCGGCATACGAAGGCCGTCCGGCGGTGAGAAACGCCATGGCCAGGTCGGGGATGGGTTGCAGGTTGTTGCCGATTTGCGCGATGGCCTTGTCATAGCATTTCAAGGCCTTCTTCTCCTGCCCCTGCCGAATGTGTATATTTCCTTCGTCGACAAACAGATAGAGGTCTTTTGGGGCTGTTTTCTGCCGCTGCTGCACCAGCTTCAGCGCCTCTTTGTACTGCTCCATTTCCAGGTAGGTGGCGAGCAGGCGCTGGTAGTAGAACTTGTTGTTTCCGCGCTGGTAGAGGCTTTCATACAACTGTGCCGCTTGGGCGAAGTCGCCGTGGTCAAAGTAGTAGGCGGCCATCTGCTCGCGGTTCTGCTGAGCCAGGGCGGCAGAGGGTGTGCACAGGATTGCCAGAAGGCATGGAATCAGTATGTTGCGGAGGCGTTTCATACTAAAAAAACCGGAATGTCTGGTTCCGGTTCTTTGGTGGTTTTGGTGACCCAGCTGGGGCTCGAACCCAGGACCCCAACATTAAAAGTGTTGTGCTCTACCTACTGAGCTACTGAGTCAGTCATTGCTGACTTGCTGATGGTTGTCTGTGACCCAGCTGGGGCTCGAACCCAGGACCCCAACATTAAAAGTGTTGTGCTCTACCTACTGAGCTACTGAGTCGGCATTTTCGAGGCTTACTGCCCCAAAAATGAGTTTGCAAAAGTACAACTTTTTTCGCACATGGCAAAAAAAATCTGTGGAGCAGTACGCGATGTGCGCGTATGTTCCTGATAAACAATAATGTTATAAGAATGTGATTTTGTCTCGGCCCATGCCCTTACGGCACCTCCGGCGGGTCGCCGAAGAGGTCGATGGTGGGTTTTTCAAGGGCTTTTCGCTCCTTGTCGACAGCCTCGACGGGCGCCTCGGTGCTGTTGGCCTCGTTGGCAATGTCCACGAAGTCTTTCCAATTCTTGTTCAACGGTATATAACGTCCGCGGTCCTCATAGTGGTTCACGCGCCCCACGCCGATATAGGTGGAGTTAGACGGACGCCCCTCGCGGTCGACCACAAAGCCGTAGAGGTGCACCTCCTCGCCCGACCAGGCTTCGGGCAGCTGCACCCGCAGGATCTTGCTGCGCCGCTCCGTCGGGGCCGACAGGTAGCCCTCGCCGCGCCCGGGAGCATAGACATAGAGATAGACGCGGTCGTCGCCCGAGGCTCGCAGAGAGAGCGTATTCTTCTCAAAATCAACCTCCAGCACCTCGTTCTCTTTGAACATCGGGGCGTGGAAGTAGACATCGGCGGCGCTGCCCGCCGCAATGCGCAGCTTGGCGAAGTCGATGTCCAGCACGCCGTCGACCAGCTGGAAATGCTGCTTGTTCCACAGGATGAACAGGTTGCCCTCTGTCATCCCCGCCTCGTTGGCCCGCTGGCGCAGGCCCAGCCGCAGGGCCGACGTGGCCTGCGAGGCAAAACGCACCATGCCCAGAAACCAATCGCGCTGCCGCAACTGCCCCTCGGTGTTGGGGAAGTTGATGTGTTCGCGATAGGCCCGCAGGCAGGGCTTCCCCTTCCACAGGTAGCCCACCGCAGGCCCCACCTTGCCGATAACCGGCCCCGTAATTCCTTTTGGTATGAGTCCCATACGTTGATTGTTTTTATCAGGTCCGCCCCTTCTCCGACTGTTCTTCGGCCGTTGGTCGGGCGTTCTTTTGGAGGATAACGTCGAACGGCCGAAGTTATTGTGTAGACATTTCGATAAAATGTAGGAGCAGAGCAGGAGAATAGAAGGAGAAGGTCCGACGTATAGATTGAGTATTAGTGGTTTAGGGGAGGCGAAAAAATGGGTGAAAATACAAAAAAATCACGGGTGCCGCAGTGTTGGCGGCACCCGTGTTTTGGGGGCGACAAAGGAGGAGGGGGATCAGGCCTTGCAGATGCGCATGAGACATTCGCGGCAGTCGAACTCGAGCCGGAACAGTCGTTCCTGGTTGCGCAGCAGGAGGGTGTCGCCGGGCTTTATCTCCACTGTTTCATTTCTCCTTTTTTCGTTTTCATTTTTCCCCTGCAGGCAGCAGCCGAGTTCGTAGCGCAGGCAGTAGCGGGTGGTCATGAGGGCCTTGCCGTCGTAGTCGCCGGTCTGCTCCAGGCCGCGCTCCACCTGCTGTGCACCGTGGCGGTGGTAGAAGGCTTCGGCCTTGGCGTTGAGGACGTTGGCGCGGTAGTCGAGTGCCGAGGGGACTGTGGCTCCTTCGCGCGTCCGGCGTGGGGTGTCGGCTGGGTGGAAATGGCTGATGCGCAGGTCGATGAGTTGCTGCGCCGCCTCGCGACGCAGTGCGTTGAGGGTGCTGGCCGGCAGGAACCAGCGACCCTGGGTGGTGTCGATGGTTTCGCGGGCCACAAAGGGACTGTCGCCCAGCTTGCCCAGCTGTTTGACAATCTGTTCGCCGGCGCGCTGTGCGTCGCGGGCCTCGTCGTGCGGTGCCTCAACGGTGGCCTGTGCCTGAAGCCCATCCTCGTCGGTCAGCTGGAGGCTGAAGCCGTCGGCGGTGGCGCGGAACTCGAGCCGCACTGCCACCTTGCGCACCGCGCTCTCGCCTTGCAGTGTCTTTTCGAAGGCCTGGTCGTGGTTGCGCCAGAGGGTGGTGCCGACGGCGAGGTCGGGCATGCGGTTGGGCGTGAGGGTCTGTCCGTCGGCTTGGTTGACGAGGAAGCCTTGCATGAGGCCGTCGGCGTCGAGGTAGCAGAGGCCGTCGCCAGGGGTGAAGCGTGTGTTGCCGCTGACAGTAAGACTGTTACGTCCTGTCTTCACCACCTTGCCCACCTCTTTGCCGATGGCTTTCTGGGTGGCGAAATTGGCCATAGGCTGGCGGCCGCGGAGGAAGTAGTCGGTGTAGCCGCGACTGAAGGTGCGCTCGGGGTCGGGAGTAAAGAAGAAGGTGTAGCTGCCCGAGGAGGCGCGTGTATGGCCTTCCATCAGGCTGTCAAGCAGTTGGCGGTAGTAGGCTGTGATGTTCTTCACGTAGCTGAGGTCCTTCAGGCGCCCCTCGATTTTGAACGAGGTGATGCCTGCATCTATCATGCTTGCAAGGTGTTGCGAGGCGTTGAAGTCGCGTAGCGACAGCAGGTGACGGTCTTTTAGCAGCAGACGGCCGTCGGCGGTGACGAGGTCGTAGGACGAGCGGCAGGGCTGTGAGCAGCAGCCTCGGTTACCACTGCGTCCGTTAAGGTATTGGCTCATATAGCATTGACCGCTGTAGCTGACGCACAGGGCGCCGTGCACGAAGGCCTCAAGGTCGGCAGTGGTGGCCTGGCGGAGGGCGCGCATCTGCTCCAGGGAGGTCTCGCGGGCAAGGATGACGCGCTTGAAGCCCACTGATTCCATGAACTTTACGCGCTCCACCGAGGCGTTGTGGCATTGGGTGCTGGCATGCAGCTCGATGGGGGGCAGGTCGCACTCAAGGAGTCCTAAGTCTTGGATAATCAGTGCGTCCACGCCGATGTTGTAGAGGTGCCGTATCATGCCGACGGCGGCATCCAATTCGTCGTCGAAAAGCAGGGTGTTGACGGTTGCAAATACCTTGCAACCATATAGATGAGAGTATTTTACCAGAGCTTCGACATTCTCGAGGGTGTTGGTGGCGGCGGCGCGGGCGCCAAAGGCCGGCGCACCGATGTAGAGCGCGTCGGCCCCGTGGTTCACGGCCTCGCGTCCGAACTCAAGGTTCTTCGCCGGGGAGAGTAGTTCCAGTTTCATACAATAAATAACGTATCAGCGCGTTATTTATTGCATGAGTACGAATAGCAAGATATTGTACGGTGGCCTGCAGGCGCTGGGGCGTGAGCTGGCCAAGGAGGAATGGCAGGGGGTGAAGTATACTATCCTGTTGGATGAGAATACTTTCCAGCACTGCTTGCCGCTGCTGATTTCCAGCGTCGAAGCGTTGCAGGAGGCCGAGTTCATCGAGGTGCCGGTAGGGGAGGAGTGCAAGAGTCTGGAGGTGGCGGCGCAGGTGTGGCAGACCCTCCTCGAGGGCGGTGCCGACCGGCAGCAGCTGCTGGTCAACCTCGGCGGCGGCGCGGTGTGCGACCTCGGCGGCTTCGTGGCGGCCGGATACAAGCGCGGCATCCGTCATATCAATATTCCCACCACCCTGCTCGGCATGGTCGATGCTGCCATCGGCGGCAAGACGGCCATCGACTTCGGTGGCGTGAAGAACAGCATCGGCCACTTCTATCCTGCTGTGTTAACAGTCATAGAACCAGCGTTCTTAGACACCCTCCCCGAGGCGGAGCTCCTCAACGGCCAGATGGAGATGGTGAAGACCGCCGCCGTCACCGACCCCGCGCTGTTTAGCCAGTTGATTGAAGATAATTCTCAATTCTCAATTCTTAATTCTCAATTAAAACTGGTTGCCCGTCTCAAGGCGCGCGTGGTGAAGGCCGACCCCTACGACCATAGTGTCAGGAAGATACTCAACTTCGGCCACACCTTCGGTCACGCCATCGAGGTTTATCGTGGCCTGCCGCATGGCCTCGCCGTGGGTGTCGGCATGAAGGTGGCCATGTATCTCTCAACGAAGAAACTCGGCCTTGCCGAGGAGGTGTATCAAGCCTACTCCCAATGGCTAAAAGAGCAGTTATCCCGTTTCACTTTTCACTTTTCACTTTTCAATTTGAAGGACATTGAGCAGATGCTTCCCCTGATGCATCAGGACAAAAAAAACACCGCAGGGTCGCTGCGGTGTGTGTTGCTTCAGGAGCTCGGCGCGCCTGTTATCGACGTGGAAATCAACGACAACGAGGTGCGCGACGCCCTGCTGCGGTTGCACAGATAGCAGACTTATTCAATCCATGTAAGACGTCCGGAGTAGATGGTCCATTCACCGTCTTTTTTCTCCAGATACACCTCGCCACCCTCGTAGACGAAGCGGAAATATACGATGGCGCGCTGCATCTCGCGGTCAAAAATAATTGAATTGGCTTTGGGATAGGTCTCGTATTGCCAGTAGCCTCCCCAGTGGCCGTAGAATATCTTGGCGGCTTTCATGAGGAATTCCATCCTTTGGCGGCTCTCGTCCTTGGCATAGGCTACTTGCATGATGTTCTCTGTTCCCAGGTCGACATGCTGGTCGCCGAGAAATTCGTCTAATATTTTCTCGTATCTGTCAGTCAGATAGACGATTTTCTTGCCCGGGAAGTTCACCTTGGGGCGGAACTCGATGTTCCTCATTATCTCATTGGTTTCAATTTTCTTCCAAGGCGAAGAAAACCTATCGTTATCAAATACCAAAGACATGTCACCCAAATTGATATCACGTTGCAGGTATTCCAATTCCTTTTGTCGGGTGCTGTCGTCGGAATATGTTTGGCGGATACGGTCTGTGTAATAAGCCTTAAGTTCATCTGGTTTAAAGGGGAGGGTGTCCAACGCCGCCACGGAAATCTTGAACAGGCTGTTCTGTACAATGAAATAGGGGTAGTCTTGATAATGAAGAGGCCGGCAATCTATCTTTTCCGGCTGGAGCGGTTGGTAGAAGGCCATGAAGACTTTGTGGGCTTCCACCACCAGTTTGTTCCGCCATTCGGTATAGGTGGTGTCATTTTCGTTGGATGTAACATCTTCTGCCCAATGGTCGAAGAACTCGTACAGCTTTGCTGTGTCTTGCTTTTGGTAGGCCTCTTCCAGCAGGGTGGCTTCGGCCTCGACGGCTTTACGGTTCCAAAGGTGGAGGAACTTTTCCACGCGCTGGCGGCTGTAGCCTTTGCCCTCTTCTAATGATTCCGACTCCTGGATGTGGATGGGCTGCCCTTCGCGGTTGAGCACCACGAAGGCGGGGTAGCCGAAGCGGCCGGGATTGCCGAGGAAGCGCATGGCTTTCTCGTTTTTGTTGCTCTTGGAGTAGTTGACGTGGATGTAGACGAAGTTCTTCTCGATGAGGGGGGCGATGACGCTGTCGTTCTTGGCGAAGTCGGCAAAGCGGAGACACCACGGACACCAGTTGCCGCCCACCTGACACAGCACATACCGATTGGTCTTCTGTGCCAGCGCCGTAGCTTCTTTAATCTGCAGCATGGCGTCGAGACTCTCGTCGTAGACTTTCACCTGTGCCTGGCCCCCGAAAGCGACACCTGCCACAAGTGCAAGAAAGAGAATGATTTTTTTCATAATTACCTTTTTGTTTTGATGTTATTTGCAGGGCACGATAATCTGCTCTGTGGTGCGGCTGCGCTGCTCCAGGAGGATGGGGCGGCCGGCGACAATGTGGTCAATGACCGCTTGCGTATAGTAGCGGATGGTGATAAGTTGTAGGTTCTCGTTGTAACGCACACGGAACATGCTCTTTAGTCGCTCTATCAGCACCCCGATACGCTGCGGATGGTTGTCCACACAGATGGAGAAGCTCAAAGCTGAATTCTGCATCAGGTTCACCCTGATTCCAAGCTCGTTGAGCAAGCCAAAGATGACCTGCAGGTTGTCTTCGGCGATAAAGGAGTAGTCGCGCGGCAGAATGGAGAGCAGTATCTGGTCGTTCTTGAAGATGTAGAGTGGCGTTTCAGGACTGATAGTATGATAGTTGCCGACGGACGACCCCTCGCTGTCGGGGGTGATGAACGAGCGGATGTAGAGCGGGATGTTCTTGTTCTGAATGGGCTTTACCGTTTTGGGGTGGATGACCGAGGCGCCATAGTAGGCCAGCTCGATGGCCTCGTTGTAGGGTATCTGGCTGATTTTGACGGTATCGGTGAAGAACTTGGGGTCGGCATTGAGGAAGCCAGGCACATCCTTCCAGATGGTGACGCTTTCGGCCTCAAGGCAGTAAGCGAGGATGGCGGCAGAGTAGTCGGAACCTTCGCGGCCGAGAGTTGTGGTATGCCCGTCGGCTGTGCCGCCGATGAAGCCCTGCGTCAAAACAACGTGGTAGGAATTTTTAATTCTTAATTCTAAATTCTTGATTTCCTTCTCTGTGGCGCTCCAATCCACACGTCCTTCGCGGTAGTGGCTGTCGGTTTTGATCAGTTGGCGTGCGTCGGCCCACAAGGTATTTATTCCAAGATTGTTGAGGTAGTCGGCGATGATGGTGGTTGAGAGCAACTCGCCGTGACTGACCACCTGGTCGTAGTTGTAGTTGTAGTGTTCAGCATCGGCGGGCAGGGTGTCGCAGAGGGTGTCGAGGTCAGTCAATAGGTCGTCAATTTTCTGCTGAATATCCTTGTTGTCGGGCATCAATGCCGAGGCAATGCTGCGGTGGTAGTCTTCCAGCTGCTGTCTCAGGACCTCCGCTTCGCCGGCTTTGGCCGCCCAGGGCACCAGCTTTTCCAGCAGGTTTGTCGTCTTGCCCATAGCGGAAACCACTACCACCAAAGGCTCTGATTCTATGTGGCACTGCACTATTTGCGCCATGTTGCGCACGGCATCGGCACTGTTGACGGACGCTCCTCCGAATTTAAATACCTTCATAACTCAAGCAATTAAGCAAGTTCCCGTTCCATATCGCGACGCGAGTCCTTGGCTTTGATGGTCTCGCGCTTGTCGTAGTGGTGTTTGCCCTTGGCGAGGGCGATGGTCAGTTTGGCGTAGCCCTGCGGGTTGACAAAGAGTAGTTCCGGCACGATGGTGTAGCCGCGCTCCTTGATCTTGATTTGCAGTTTGCGCAGTTCGCGGCGGTTGAGCAGCAGCTTGCGGTCGCGCTTGGCGGTGTGGCCCCAATAACTGCCGAACTTGTACTCCGAGATGTGCATATCCCTTACAAACAACTCGTTGCCCACAAAGGTGCACCAGGCATCGTTGAGATTGGCCTTGCCCTCGCGGATGCTCTTGATCTCGCTGCCCATCAGCACCATGCCGGCGGTGTACTCGTCCATCAGGAAGTACTCATACGCCGCCCGTTTGTTCTTTATCTCAATGAGATTTTTTTCTTCCATAAGGCTTAAAACGCAATGTATGGGTTTTTATTGCGAGATTTTGTTAATTGTCATGATTTCTATAATGCTCTTTGATGCGGTCGAGGAGAGCGAAGGTGTCGTCGGCGTTGGAGGTGCCGACGAGGGCGAGGCGGAAGGGTTTGAAGTTGTATAATCCCTTGAAATAGTTGCCGTAGTGCTTGCGCATCTCAAAGATGGCGGTGCGCTCACCCTTAAAGTCGATGGCGGCCTGCAGGTGACGCCGGCAGACGTCGACGCGTTCGGCGACGGTGATTTCCCGTTCGGGCTCGCCTCGGAAGGCCTGCTGGCACTGCTCGAAGATCCAGGGGTTGCCGATGGCGGCACGGCCGATGAGAATTCCGTCGACGCCGTAACGGTTCTTGTTCTCAACGGCTTGCGCTGCGGTGGTGATGTCGCCATTGCCGAAGATGGGGATATAGATACGGGGATTGTTTTTCACCTCGCCGATGAGTGTCCAATCGGCGGTGCCGCTATACATCTGAGTCTTAGTGCGTCCGTGGATGCTGAGGGCGGCGATGCCAGTGTCTTGCAGGGCTTCGGCAAAGTCGGTTATGTGCATGGAATCAGCGTTGTAGGCCAGGCGGGTCTTCACGGTGACGGGCAGGTGGGCGCGTTTGACCAGCGAAGTGGTGATTCTAAGCATTTTAGGTATGTCTTGCAGGATGCCCGAACCAGCTCCTTTGCCAGCCACCTTGCGCACAGGGCAACCCCAATTGATGTCGATATAGTCGGGGTGGGCCTCCTCGACCACCTCGAGGCAGCGCAACAGTTCCTCCTCATCGGCGCCAAATATCTGTATGCCAATGGGCCGCTGCTCATTGGTAAAACGCATCTTGCGGAGGCTCTTCTCGGCGTCGCGGTTGAGAGCCTCGCTGGCGATAAACTCGGTGATGAGCAGGTCGGCGCCGAACTCCTTGCAGAGTTCGCGGAAAGGCAGGTCGGTGATGTCGTCCATCGGCGACAGGCCGATGAGGCATTTCTGAGGAAGGGAGAGTTCCATAATTCAGGTGCAAAGATACAAAAAAAATGCCAAATGCGGATTTTTTTGTATCTTTGCAACTTCAATAGGTTTGATATGGACAAGAGTTTTACTATTCGCTATCAGGAATTCGACTCGATGGAAGCACTTGAGCGCAAAGACAGAGAATTGTTGGAACATGCCTTTGAGGCTGCCGTGGGGGCTTATGCGCCTTATTCGCAGTTTCATGTGGGTGCCGCGGTGCTGATGGCCGATGGCAGAGTGGTTTGCGGCAGCAATCAGGAGAACGCCGCTTATCCGTCGGGCCTCTGTGCCGAGCGCACGGCTATCTTCACAGCGTCGGCTCAATATCCAGAGGTGCGTGACTATGAGGCTATTGCCATTGTCGGCGTGGATGCTAAGGGGCGCCGTTGCGAGGCGTCGCCCTGCGGTGCCTGTCGTCAGGTGCTGGACGAATATGAACAGCGACAGGGGCATCCGCTGAGGGTTGTCTGCTATGTGTCAGAGCATTGCATACGTGTGTTCGCCAGCGTGGCCGACTTGCTGCCGTTTGGGTTCAAATTTTAAGAAGCAAGGCCCCCGTCACTGCCCGAACAGTGTGTTTGCGTCGTCCTTGCGAAAGTAAAATTCGGCTGCTGATAGGCGCTGATTTTATGTGTTTTACGTTGCATTGAAAAGCGGTGCGGCAAAAAATATTTTTCCATACGCTTTTTTCTTCGTATTTTTGCACGCTTTTAATAAAGAAAATATAATAACAAAATAAACTAATAACTACAGAAAATGGCAATCATTGGAAGTATCAGAAAACACTCG
Organism: Bacteroidales bacterium; assembly: GCA_017551765.1. GTDB lineage: Bacteria > Bacteroidota > Bacteroidia > Bacteroidales > P3 > Colimorpha. The sequence continues at coordinate 9,788 of JAFZKV010000003.1, read as the reverse complement.
TGGATAGCTGTGGTCCTGGTGGGCGGTGCTATCTTGGCCTTTATTTTTCAAGACCTGTCCAAGAACAGAAGCAGCATCCCCGACATGGGTAAAGTCAATGCCACCACAATGACCTCGCAGCGCTTCAACGAGTTGGTGACCGAAATGGAGAACAACTACAAGATGCAGCAGCAGACGACGCAAATCCCGTCGGATGTGGAGAACCAGATCCGCGAGATGGTGTGGGAGCAGTTTGTTGACGAAACCCTCATGGAGGAGCAGACCACAAAACTCGGCCTCACCGTTTCGGCTGCCGAGTTGAGCGACATGTACACCGGTATGTTTATCCACCCCGCCGTGCGTCAGTCGTTTACCGACCCGCAAACCGGCCGCTTCGACCTGCAGCAGGTGAACTATTGGATTGACAACTTCGACAACCTCGACACCATGCGCCGCATGCAGTGGGTTGAATTGGAGAAGAATGTAAGACGCGACCGCGAACAGCAGAAATACAACAGCCTTATCAGCAACGGCTTCTATATGCCCAAGGCCATCAACGAAAAGATTGCCTCCTATGCAGCCGAGACCTCCAACGTGCGCGTGGCAGCCCTGCCTTACAGCAGTGTGGCTGACGAAGAGGCCGCCATCAACGACGACGACTTCAAGGCCTACTACGACGAGCACCGTGCCGAGTTCCGTGTGCAGGAAGAGATGCGCGAGCTGGAGTTTATCACTTTCCCTGTCAATCCCACTCCTGAGGACTTGAACGATATTGAAAACGATGTAAAGAAAGTGTGGGAAGAATTCCAAACCGTGCCTGAGGATGAGATTGCTTTCTTTGTCAATGCAGAGTCGGACCGTAGCTATGACTCCTCCTATATGAAAGCCACTTCGTTCAAGGCTCCTTTCGACGAGCAGATTGCTGCCGCCAGCGCTGGCTCCTTCCTGGCTCCTGTGATGGCTGGTGGCGAGTGGATGATGGCTAAGGTGCTAAGCAGCGCCGTGCGTCCCGACAGCCTGCGTGCCAGCGTTGTCTATATCCTCAACAGCAATGCCGGTGGCGGTATCACCCGTTCGGACGACCAGGCCAAGCACTTGGCCGACAGCGTGCTGGCATTGGTCAATGGCAACAAGATGAGCTTTGAGCAGGCCGTACAGCAGTTTAGCGACGACCCGCAGAAAGGTGAGACTATGGGAGACATGAATTGGCAGCTCGATGGAGGTTATGGCTTCCTGAACGAGCAGATTGTGAATACTCCCGTGGGTCATAGTTTCCTCTTTACCCACCCTATGGGTGTGGGCTACTTCGTGGTGAAAGTGACCGACAAGACTCCCGCTAACAAGAAGTATCGTGTGGCCTTGATTACCCGTGAGATTGTTCCCTCCAACAACACCAATCGTGCCATCTACAGCGAGGCCAACCGCTTTGCTGGTCAGAACCGCAGCATCGATGCTTTCGACGCTGCCGCCCGTGAGCAGAACCTGCAGGTGCGCAGTGCCCGCGTGAACATGATGAGCGACAACATGGCCGGCGTGCCCAACGCCCGCAGCATTGTGCAGTGGGCTTACAATGAGGACACCAAAGTGGGTGCTGTGGCTGATCAGGTGTATGAGTGTGACGGCATGTTTGTGGTTGTGGCGCTGAAGGATGTGTACAAGAAAGGCATCGCTACCCTCGACCAGATGCGTCCGATGATTGAGCAGCAGGTGCGTCTCGATAAAAAGGCCCAGGTGCTGATGGAGCGTGCCAACGCCGCCGTCAAGGCTGGCCAGGACATCAATTCGGTGGCTGTGGCTTTGAATGTGACTGTTGACACCCTTGAAGGTGTGTCGTTCAATGACTATAACCTACAGCAGTTTGGTATGGAACCCAAGGTGTTGGCCGCTGTGGCTGCCACCCAGAGTGGGCTTGTCGGTCCTGTCAAGGGTGCCAACGGCGTCTATGTGGTGCAGGTCGACGGCAAAGTGGCTCGCGAGGCCAATGTCAACGAGATGAACCGTATGGAGCAGGGTCTCACCATCAAGTCGCGCTATGTTAGCCAGGTGCTACGTAGCATCGCCAAGATTACCGACCAGCGTAACAAATTCTTCTAATAGATAAGTGATTGGGTTTAAGGTTTAAAGTTTAAGGTTAAGCTGATGTCTACCCGACACTCCGTGAACCTTAAACTTTAAACCTTAAACTTTAAACTCTACAGTCATGGGGCTGAAGAAATGGTGGTATAGGCTGAAGGACAACCCCGTCACCGACGTTATCAAGCGGAAGCACCGCTTTGTGGTGATGGATACCGACACCTTCAAGGAGAAATTCTCCTTTCAGCTGTCGGGCATCAACCTCTTTGTCACCATTGGTGTCACCATCATTGTCCTTATCCTGCTCACCACCGTGCTTATCGCGTTTACTCCGCTGCGCGAGTGGATTCCCGGCTACACCGACACCCGCATGGTGGAGCAGACCTATGAGAATGCCAAAAAGATAGATTCGCTGGAGACACAGTTGGGTAACCAGGAATGGATGATTGCCACGATGCAGGCGGTATTGCGTGGAGAAGAGCTTGGCAGCGATCCCGAGGTTGCTCAGGGTGATAGTGCCGCCAACCTGCAACAGTTGGCCAAGGCCTACCGTCACACAGTGGAAGACAGCCTCTTGCGTCTCGAGGTAGAGCGTGAGGATAACCGCTATCAGGTGAAGGAGACTTCTGCATTGGCCAGCGCCTCCGCTTCCGATGCCGCTCCTGCCATCACACACCTCTTCTTTCCTCCCCTCAAAGGCAACATCTTGACGCCATACAGTGCCTCGCACCACGGTGTCGACATTGCGGGTGATGCCACGCGGGCGGTGTGTGCTGCCTACAACGGTACCGTTATCTTCGCTGGCTTTACTGCCGAGAGGGGTCATGTTATCGTGCTGCAACACCCAGGCAATGTGGTTACCGTATATCAAAATAACGGCTCGTTGCTGAAACGGCAGGGCGACGCTGTGCGTGCAGGAGAACCCATTGCCTATGTTGGCAATGGAGGCCGTCAGGAACTTGGCGCTTATATGCATTTTGAGATATGGGTAAGCGGTGTGGCAGTCAACCCCGAGGAGTATATATCATTCTAAAAAAGTGAAACGTATAGCCATATTGGGATCCACAGGGTCGATAGGAACGCAGACGCTAAATGTTGTGCGGCGCCACCGCGACCGCTTTGCCGTTGAGGTTCTGTGTGCCGGATCCAATGCCGCGCTCCTTATAGAACAGGCCCTTGAATTTGACCCCAATGCTGTGGTGATTGCCGACGAGAGCAAGTATGCACAAGTGCGCGAAGCTTTGAAAGACAGCAATGTGAAGGTCTTTGCCGGCAAAACCGCAATGGCCGACGTAATGGAGATGGAGAGCATCGACATTGTTGTGGCGGCTATCGTGGGTTTTGCGGGTCTTAAGCCTACTCTGCGTGCCATTGAGCACGGCAAGCCCGTGGCTTTGGCCAACAAGGAAACTATGGTGGTGGCCGGCGCCATTGTCACCGAAGCCGCACTCCGGCATCACGTTCCCATTCTTCCGGTCGATAGTGAGCACTCGGCCATCTTCCAATGTTTAGTGGGGGAAGGCAGCGAGGTAGATAAAATATTGCTCACAGCCAGCGGTGGTCCCTTCCGTGGCAAGAAACGCGAGCAGTTGACGGGTGTCACTCTGGAGCAGACCCTCAAGCATCCCAATTGGAGCATGGGTCGCAAGGTGACCATCGACTCGGCCACGTTGATGAACAAGGGATTGGAAGTCATTGAAGCCAAGTGGCTCTTCGGAGTGGAGGCCACCGATATTGAGGTGGTGGTGCATCCGCAGTCGGTGGTGCACTCTATGGTGCAGTTCCGCGATGGAAGCATCAAGGCTCAAATGGGGCTGCCTACCATGGAAACCCCAATACAATATGCCCTTACTTACCCTGAGCGCATTGAGAGTCATCTTCCGCGTCTTGATTTCGCCAACTACCCCAACCTCACCTTTGAGAAGCCCGACCGTGACACCTTCCGTTGCCTCGACTTGGCTTACCGTGCCATTGCCCAAGGTGGCAATATGCCTTGTGTGATGAACGCCGCCAACGAGGTGGCCGTGCAGCGCTTTATTGATGGCAAAATAGGTTTCCTTGACATTGCCGATTATGTCGAGGCTGCCATGCAGCGTGCCACTTTCATCGCCAAACCATCTCTTGACGATCTTTTGCAAACAGATAAAACCGTTAGAAATCAATGAGACTGTTAGCCTTACTGCTGAGTTTGACACTCCTTGTGGCCACCCATGAATTGGGTCACCTCTTCTTTGCCAAGCTCTTCCACACGCGCGTACGCAGATACTATATATTCTTCAATTGGAAGTTCTCCATACTGAAAGCCAAAAAGTTTGGCGGCAAATGGCACTTCCTTTTCTTCAATGCCAAAACACCCGACTCGTGGGACGAGAAGAACTTGGCTCCCAAGGACCAAGACAACACGCTGTGGGGTCTCGGCTGGATACCCCTTGGCGGTTACTGCGACATAGCAGGCATGATTGACGAAACCAAAGGAGCCAAAGACTTGGAAAGCACTCCCCAGCCGTGGGAGTATCGCACCAAGCCCGCCTGGCAACGGCTGTGCATCATCAGCGGCGGTATTCTGGTCAACTTCCTTTCGGCCTTGCTCTTGTATGCCTGCATCTTTGCCCATTGGGGCAAGGACGAACTACCCTTGCGTGAGGCCTCCTTGGGCTATGACTATCACCAAGTGATGCTTGACGAAGGGTTCCAAAACGGTGACATTATCTATGCCGTTGACGGACAGGAGATGTATGAGTTTGCCGATGCCTCCACCGCCATCCTGCTCAACAATCCCCGTCAGGTCACGGTGCTTCGTGGCGACTCCCTGGTGGATATCCCGATTAGCGAGGGACTTATCGAGCGCATCAACCACGAAGGCCCCAAGAGTTTGATTGAGCCCCGTATGCCGTTTGTGGTGAAGTCCTTGGTGTCGGGTTCCAACGCTGAAAAAGCAGGCTTGAAGGCAGGCGACAGCATTGTCAGTGTCAACGACACCATGTTGGCGGCTTTCTCTGCCATTACAGCATCTTTTAAGTATCATAAAGAAGACTCTGTCTGTTTGGGCTTCTATCGTGACGGCAACTACATGCAGCTGCCTGTATTGGTCAGCGAGAGTGCCACAATAGGTGTCTTTGCTGAAACCGACATAGCACGGCTCTTCAAGGGCTACCGCCATGTTGAATACACCTTCTGGCAGGCCCTTCCCGCCGGCATCGGTTATGGCTGGAAGACCCTTGTCACCTATGTCTCTTCGCTCAAGGTGCTCTTCTCGCCAGGCGGTACACGCAACCTTGGCGGCTTCGGCACTATGGCGCAGCTCTTCCCCGAGACATGGAATTGGCAGGCCTTCTGGAACCTCACGGCCTTGCTGGCGTTGATCCTGGCCTTCATGAACATCATCCCCATCCCGGGTCTTGACGGTGGACACATCATGTTTACCCTCTGGGAGATGATTACCCGTCGCAAACCCTCCGACAAGTTCCTCAACGTAGTGCAGAATATCGGCATGTTCCTCTTGCTGGCACTGCTGATATTGGCCAACGGCAATGACCTGCTTCGTGCGTTGGGCCTTATGTAATATGTTATGAAGAAAATAGACCGACTCATACTCCGCTCGTTCATCGGCCCGTTGGTGCTGACGTTCTCCATCTCGGTCTTCGTGCTGTTGATGCAGTTCGTGTGGAAGTACATCGACGACCTGGTGGGCAAGGGGCTTGAGTTTTCGGTCATCGCTGAACTGCTGATGTATGCTTCAGCCACCTTTGTTCCTATGGCTCTGCCCATTGCGGTGCTCTTCGCCTCCATCATGACGATGGGCAACTTCGGCGAGAAGTACGAACTGGTGGCCATGAAAGCCGGCGGCATCTCTGTGAGCCGTGTGATGATGCCCATGACCTTGGTGGTGCTGTTGCTCACCGGCATGGCCTTCTATTTTGCCAACAATGTGATGCCCTCCGCCATGCTCAAATACCGCATGACGCTCTACGACGTCACGCGCAAGAAGCCTGCCGTCAACATCCGTGCGGGCGAGTACTATAAGGACATCGAGGGGTATGTAATCCGTGTGGGCAGCAAGGACCCCGATGGCCGCACTCTGCACGATGTCATCATCTATGACCACTCCAAGGGGATGAGCGAGACCACCGTCATCGTCGCCCAGCGAGGCGTGATGCAGTCTTCGCCCGACAACCGCTACCTGCGCTTCACCCTCAACGACGGCTATTCCTACACCGAATCCACCACGGGCGAGAACTATAACCGCCGCCCACTCACCTCTATTGGCTTTACCGAGCAAACCATCACGTTCGACATCTCCTCCTTCGCCTTTAACCGCAGTGGCGAGGACCTCTTCAAAGGCAGCTACCAGATGATGAATGTGGCCCAACTCGACACCACGGTGCACCAGCTGGAGGAGTCGTTTGCCGAGCGCCGTCAGCAGTGCCGCAACGACCTCACCGTCAGCATGCACGCCTGGAACCAATACAAGGCCGGCAAGGAGGTGGTGGAGAAGGCGGAGGACACTGAGCGGCCGGAGATCAAGCCCGAGGAGCGCCGCCGCCGCATCTATAACTATGCCATCAATTCCGCCACTTCGGGGGCCAAGGATGCCAAGATGAACGCTGAGTTGCAGCAGGCCGACCGCGAATACATCAACCGTCACTACATCGAATGGCAGCGCAAGTACACCCTTTCTGTGGCCTGCTTGCTGCTGTTCCTCATCGGTGCCCCCTTCGGCTCCATTGTGCGCAAGGGAGGCCTCGGTTTGCCGCTGGTGGCGTCGGTCCTCTTCTTTGTGATTTACTACATCATCGGCATGATTTCCGAGAAGGCGGTGCGCGAGGGTGTCATCGGCCCCATAGGCATGTGGATCAGTACCTTTGCCATGCTTCCCATCGGCATCATCCTCACCTTCCAGGCCACCACCGACTCTTCGCTCTTCGATGCCGCCTCGTGGAAGCGCTTCTTCCAACGGCTCCTGGGGCTCAAGCAGCGTACATGAGAATTATATCATTATGAAAGAGATACACAACTTTACCATCATTGACCGCCAGCAGCGGGGCGAGCACTACTTCTCGCTCGTGCTCAAGCACGGTGGCCACATGCAACCCATTGCCCCAGGGCAGTTTGTCGAGGTGCTGATCGAGGACGAGCCTCGCGTCATGCTGCGTCGCCCCATCTCGGTGCACGATGTCGACCCCGAGGCCGGCACGCTGAGCCTCCTCATACAGATTGTTGGCAACGGCACCCGCCGCCTGAGCCTTCTGCAGGTGGGCGACCACTTGAACCTTGTCTATCCCCTTGGGCATGGTTTCACCACCGACCTCCCCGCCGGCAGCCGTGCCTTGCTGGTGGGTGGCGGCGCAGGCATAGCTCCCTTGCTGCACCTTGCCAAAGAGCTGAAAGCAAAGGATGTGCAGTGCACCATTCTCCTCGGAGGACGCACCGCCAGCCTTATTCCCGTGTGCGACGAGTTTCTGCCCTATGGTACGCTGTGCCTCACCACCGACGATGGTTCGCTCGGACACAAAGGCTTGGTGGTCAGCCATCCTGCCTTCGCCGAGTCATACGACATGGTTTACACCTGCGGCCCCACGCCCATGATGAAGGCGGTGGCCCGTAGCGCAGCCGAGCGTGGCTTGCGCTGCGAGGTGAGCCTCGAGAACATGATGGCTTGCGGTGTCGGCGCCTGCCTCTGCTGCGTCACCGACACCGACCAGGGACATCGTTGCGTCTGCAAGGACGGCCCGGTGTTCGATATTTCCACACTTAAAAAATGGTACCAATGCTAAACGTCAACATACACAATCTCAAGCTGAAGAACCCCGTGATGACCGCCAGCGGCACCTTCGGCTATGGCGAGGAGTTTGCCGATTTTGTCGACCTCGAGCGCTTGGGCGGCTTCATCGTCAAGGGAACTACAGGCACTCACCGCGAAGGCAACCCCTATCCCCGCATGGCCGAGACCCCCTCGGGCATGCTCAACGCCGTGGGCCTGCAAAATGGCGGTGTGGAGAAGTTCTGCTCCGAAGTGTATCATAGAATCAAGCACTTGGACACCAATATCATCGTCAACGTCAGCGGCTCATCCATCGAGGAGTATTGTTCGGTGGCCGAGCAGATAGACGCGCTGGACAAGATACCCGCCATCGAGCTGAACATCAGCTGTCCCAACGTGAAGAAGGGCGGCATGGGCTTCGGCACCAACCCCGATATGGCGGCACAGGTGGTCAGCGAGGTGCGCAAGGTGTACCATAAGACGCTGATAGTAAAGCTTACACCCAATGTGACGAGCATTGTCGACATCGCCAAAGCGGTCGAGGGTGCCGGAGCCGACAGCGTCAGCCTCATCAACACCCTGCTCGGCATGGCCATCGACGTGGAGCGTCAGCGGCCTTACCTCAGCACCATCACCGGCGGCCTCTCAGGCCCTGCGGTGAAGCCCGTGGCCGTGCGCATGGTGTGGCAAGTGGCTCATGCTGTGCAAATTCCCGTCATCGGGTTGGGCGGCATCAGCACCGCCGCCGATGCACTGGAGTTCCTCATGGCTGGCGCCAAAGCCATCCAGGTGGGCACCGCCAACTTCGTCGACCCCGCCGTCACCATGAAGATCATTGATGGCCTCGAGGACTACTGCAACCGTCATGGTATCAAGGATATCAACGACATTATAGGCATAATATGATATTGGTGGCCGACAGCGGAAGCACCAAGACCACATGGGCACAGGTGGGCACTGATAACATGATTGTTACCGAGGGCTTGAACCCCCATTTTACCACCGACGAGCAGTTCCTCGCCGCCTGCCGCCAAGTCCGTGAACATTTTTCACTTTTCACTTTTCATTTTTCACTTTACTTCTACGGTGCCGGCTGCGGTGACGACCGCCAGCGACAGCGGGTGAAGGAGTTGCTCACCTCGTTCCTCCGGCCGGAAGCCGTTGAGGTGGATACCGATATGCTCGGTGCCTGTCGCGCCGTCAGCGGCGACCGCGCAGGCCTCGTGGGCATCCTCGGCACCGGCAGCAATGCCTGCTACTACGACGGCCGCCGCATCGTGTGCCAACCCGTCAGCACGGGATTTATCATGGGCGACAACGGGTCGGCCAACCATGTGGGGCGCATCTTGCTCAACGACTACCTGACGCAGCGCATGCCCGAAGGTTTAAGGCCCTTATTCCATGAGGCTTACCCCATGAGCGACGCCCAACTTATCGATGCCGTCTATCACCAACCCCACGCCAACCGCTTCCTGGCTTCGCTGGCCCCTTTCGCGGTGCGTCACGAGGAGGAGGATTACTGCGCCGAGGTGATACGTACGGCGCTGCGCGATTGGTACTATGGCCCCTTGACCACCGTCATCGAACGCAGCGGCTGTGGCGACGTGGAGCTCCACCTCGTGGGCGGCTTTGCCAAAGCCATCGAGCCTACCCTACGGCGCTACCTCGCCGACCTCGGCCTGCCTGTTGGCATCATCCTCGCTGACCCTATGCCGGGGATGCTCGCCTATCACGGCGAGCACTAATTTCCATACACACTCCCTCCCCCCTGCGGGGTAGCCTCACACCGCCTCTGCCCGGAATGTCACCGGCATTCCTCTTCCCTAACTTAGGGGGAGAGCTATAGCCAACATGTGCGTCTTGGGCATATCTCGCTCCTCCCCTAAGTTAGGGGAGGGGGACCGCCGCGAGCGGCGGTGGAGGAGTGTGAAAATGCACTAAGTAACATAGAGGAGGGCGGCCCGCGCAGCGGGCC
>JAFZKV010000038.1 GCA_017551765.1 Bacteroidales bacterium | reverse complement strand
TAATGGGCGTTGATGTGGTAACCGAATCGGGCTTCGACGGCACCGACACCTGGAAGATTGAACGCTCATCCAAGGGCGACACCATCACTTTCACCCGTGGCGACAATCGCAAGAAGGGCAAAGGCGACCTTTCGCTCGACTTAGACAAGAAGTACAACAAGGCCAAGATGAAGCTCAAAGACGGCTATTATGAGATTGCTTTCAGCGAGCCGAAAGACAAGGACAACGAGGCTAAAAGCGTCACTATCAAGGTGCAGGAGAAGAACCACATTCTGCGCGAAGTGCGCAGCGGTGCCCGTGGCGCCAAGGTGACGATGACCGTCACCAAAGTGCGTGTCGGCCTCAAGGACAGCTACTTCAAAATAAACCTTTCGGAATACCCCAATGCCGTTGTGATTAGAAACTGACACTCCTCATATCAGATGACCCCCAAAGAGTTGTACCACCGATTCCGCACCTGGCAGAAGACACCCTCCCGCAACTGGGAGGAAGGAGTGACTACGCATCGCTGCCCCAACTGCGGCCATGAGTTCACCGGCAGATACTGCCCCCTATGCGGACAACAGGCAGGTGACGGACGCATCACCTGGCGATGGGTATGGAAAAGCATCCTCGACGTATGGGGAATGGACTCCCAATCCCTTCCCTACACGCTCCTTCAGCTACTTATCCGTCCTGGATACCTCATCAGCGACTACATCGGTGGCCATCGCCAAGCTTGTTACAAGCCCGTCAACATGCTCTTCATTGTGGCCATCTTTTATGTCATCATCGCACAACTGTTGGGTCATAACGTCAGCAGTGCCGGGTTCCCCACCGACAACGAAACCAATAGCTTACTATCAGTCTTCTCTTGGATTTCCACCCACCCCGCATGGACTGCCATCTCGTTGACCACAATAATGATACTACCCACATACCTCCTATTCCGCTTCGCTCCGCGACATACCCGTCACACGCTGCCCGAAAGCATCTTCATCCAGCTATTCATGTGCACGCTCATACTCATCTGCTCCCTTGCCACAATTCTCCTCGACGAGTTATTCTGGCTTGTCCCGTTTTACTACTATATTACCTATCGACAGTTCTTTGGCTACCGACCTTGGGGCACATTGTGGCGACTTCTGGTAAGTGCATTTGTATGGTTATTCCTGCTGTGTTCTGTCTTCATCACACTCCTGATAATTACCGGCGCCGACCAGCTGGCACTGAACGAAGATAGAATGTTTGTTAATTATGATATTGACAACAATGGTAGCTTGCTGCTCTTGGCTTCCTTTTTGCTTTTAGCCGCTCTCCCACTCACTATAGGCTACCGGATTGGCAAGAAAAGAGCGCACACCCAAAGTGCTGATATACAGCAATAGACCCATACCACCTCACCAAAAGTGGTGATAAAATTTGGTCATATCGGGAAATGTTCGTACTTTTGCACTCGCTTTCAAAGCAATAATTGATCAATTATTAATCCTAAAAACAAAAAGAACAATGGCTTACAAAATCACTGACATCTGTGTTGCTTGCGGCACCTGCATCGATGAGTGCCCCGTCGGAGCTATCAGCGAAGGCGACATCTACAAGATTGACGAGAACGCTTGCGTTAGCTGCGGTACCTGCGCTGGCGCCTGCCCCACCGGTGCTATCCAGGAGGGTTAATCGCTCACAGATTCAACGTAGAAAAAGGCCGCCCGAAAGGACGGCTTTTTTTGCTCACCAGCCATGAAGAAGCTTTTTACATTCTCCCTTTGGTTTTTGGCCTGCGCCATAGCACATGCACAATGGGGCCACCTGCAGAGCGGCGACCTGCTGTTCGTCAGCGACACCAGCGGCATGGGGCAGGCGGTGAAAGAAAGCACCGGGCGGTATACCCATGTGGCGATGGTGGAACGGGTAGGCGACAGCCTTTTCATCATTGACGCCACTCAGAGGCGCGGTGTGGCTCGCCGCCCCATCGAAACCACTTTTGTCCATCGGATGCCTGTGGAGGTCTACCGTCTCACTGTGCCCTTCGACACCGCAGCCGTCATCGCCCGTGCCAAAAACCTCATCGGAAAGCCTTACGACAACGCTTTCCTACCCGACAACGATGCCTACTACTGCTCAGAACTCATCCAAGCGGCATTTGACACCCTCTTCCCCTCGGCACCCATGAATTGGCGCGACAAGGAGGGCAAACTGCCCGCCTATTGGGAGAAACACTTTAAGGAACTCGGCATGCCGGTGCCCGAAGGGGTGCCCGGCACCAACCCCACCGACCTCTCGCGGTCGCCATTGCTGCGCAAGCTATAGGCATAAAAAAAGCCCCCGCAGGGGCGGATAGTCAACCGGTTGGTAATGCGACGTGCGGCGTGTGCTGTGCGGCGTGCGGTTGTGCTGAGTTTGCACCGTGACGCTCAACCCCGCAGGGGAACGGTGCGGCCAACTCCGAGCCGCTGACAATAAAGAGCCATGCTCTCCGAAGGTCCGGTTCGCCCTATCCGTGGCGGGGGTTATATCAGGTCGGTAGAGAAATTGAGCGCCTGTATCTCCATGTCGAGCACACGCAGTTTGGCCGACAGGTCGTCTACTTTCTTGCCCAACTTCTTCACATCCACCACCGTCACCATCTTAATCTCCGACTGCGAGTAGCGGTTCTGGCTCTCGCTGGCGCTGTTGAAGACATTGCGGATGGTGTTCACGCGCATGGTCAGCACATCGCGCTGCGCCATCAGCTGCGTGAGGGTCACCCCTTTGGCGTTCTTGGTCTTCATATTGGTGGCGTTGATGCGGAAGATAATGTCCTCCAACTGCTTCAGGCAACTGTCGAGTTCCTTCATCAGTTCGTCGGGGTTCTCCAGGGGCTCGTCGCCCTCCTGCACCTTCACGTTGTTGGCTATGCGGCCCTGCAACTGCGCGATGCGCTTCATCAGGTCCTTGCGGATACTGAGTGCTTCTGCTAATTTCATACTATTTACTTATTGGTTGGCGTATTGCTGCACTTCGTCGTGGAAGAATTCAAGTTGGATGCCTGCCTGGCGGAAGAGTTCCTCGCTCTCGGCACCACTGTGGTACTTGCGCTCGCACACCACGCGCTTGATGCCGCAGTTGATGATGAGCATGGCGCAGGTGCGGCAGGGGGTCATGCGGCAGTAGAGTGTGGCGCCGTCGAGGGCGATGCCGCGACGGGCGGCCTGGCAGATGGCGTTCTGCTCGGCATGCACGGTGCGCACACAGTGGGTGCTGATGTGCCCGTCGGCGTCGATGGTCTGCCGGAAGAGGTGGCCCACCTCGTCGCAGTGCGGCAGGCCCGCAGGCGAGCCCACATAACCGGTCACCAGCAGCTGGCGGTCCTTGACGATGACGCATCCCGAGCGACCGCGGTCACATGTGGCGCGGCGGCTGGCGGCATTGGCTAGGTCCATGAAGTACTCGTCCCACGAGGGGCGGTGGTAGGTAATCTGTTGCAGCACCTCCTCCACCTGCGCGTTGAGTTGTTCGATGGTGCCCCCGTTGTCGAAGCGGAAGTCGGCATGCTCGATGCAGTACTTGAGGTTCTGCTTGTTGGGGTCGTCGTTGTCCATCTCGCGCTGCTCGTTGGCGATGAAGGTATCGTAGTCGATGTGGTCGGTCTCCGAACCGCGCAGCACGGCGCGGTCGTAGCGCACCTTGGGGTCGGCATCGACAGCGAAGAGGTAGAAGCTTGGCTTGCCACGCAAGGCCTCCACCTCGCCAGGGGTGCGCACACTCTCGATGATGCAGTTGCAGCCCGAGGCGGCAGCCTGTTCGTATAGCTGCTCCACAATCCACGACGGCGTGTGCTGCGCCCGCAGGTCGTTGCCCACGGCAGCCATGCTGTCGCGGTTCACTTCCATGCCGCGGCGTTTGATTTCCTCGGTGAGGAAAGCGCGCACACTGTAGTGCACAAAACCCTTGTTCTTGACCAGATAGTCGACGATAGTGCCCTTGCCGGCTCCCAATGTGCCGGTGATACCGATAGTGATCATACCTTGAACTTGTATTCCAATTTGGCCAACTCTTCGTTGGCTTTGACGATTTTCTTCTTGAGGCCGGATTTGTAGGCCGTCAACTTCTGCATCAGCGCCTCGTCGCCGAGGGCGAGCATCTGCATGGCCAGGATGGCGGCGTTCTGGGCGCCGTTGATGGCGACGGTTGCCACCGGTATTCCCGGAGGCATCTGGAGGATGGCCAGGGTGGCGTCGAGGCCCTCGAGGCAGGAGCCTTTTATGGGCACACCGATGACGGGCAGCGGCGTTTCGGCGGCGATGACGCCCGGCAGGGCGGCAGCCATGCCGGCACCGGCAATAATCACCTTAATGCCGCGCCCTTGTGCATTGCGGGCAAAGTCGCTGACCTCCTGCGGAGTGCGGTGGGCCGAGAGGGCGTTGACCTCGAAAGGTATCTCCATCTCCTCAAAGAATTGGCAGGCTTTCTCCATGACCGGCAGGTCGCTGGTCGAGCCCATGATGATGCTGACGATTGGTTTCATATAATACATGTATTTAAGAACTATAACGCAACGCCGTATGAATTATTGCCTTCCTTCGTTGATTTTACATCGCCGCCCTAAGTCCGCCTTCCCCATGCCCGTTCTTTGGTCGTTCTTTGGAAAAAAGCAAAGAACGACCAAAGAACGGGCATAAAACGCACAGGGAACGGTCGGCGTTGACTCCCACATTTTTCCATTTGATTAACAACAGTTCTTCAACAGTTCTTCAACTTTTTTTTGAAGAACTGTTGAAGAACGGCTGATAAACGATTGTTGAAAAGACGGAGTCATTAGCAATAAAGTGGGGACAGAGCCGTTATTGCAGTATGAGGAAGTTGGTTTTCACCCTGCTGCTTATCAGCGCCGTACACATCCAAAGCCGAGCCCAGAGCCTGCTCATCAGCGAATTGCTGTACCAGCCGCTGAGCGGCGAGGCGGAGTATGTGGAGCTGTACAACAACAGCGACAGCGATGTGCAACTTGCCGGCTACCACATCGTCCGTTGGGTTGGCGACTCGCTGGGCAAGCACTATGCGCTGCCCAACCACACGGTGGCGGCGCACGACTACGTGGCGCTGACGAAGGATGCCGCCTCGGTGACGGCCCACTACAATGTAAAATACACCAGCAAGCTGTTGGAGTGCAACCTGCCCACCTATCCCAACACGGGCGGCAGCGTGGTGCTGGCCACCGCTGACAGCGTGGTGGTCGACCGCTTCGACTACAGTCCTTCGATGCAGAGCCGACTGCTGCGCGACAAGGCTGGTGTGGCGCTGGAGCGGCGCAGCTTCGAGAGGCCCACCAACGAGGCGGGCAATTGGTTCTCGGCCGCCTCCACTGCCGGCTACGGCACCCCGGGCTATGCCAACTCGCAGAGCACGGAATGGCTGGCCGAAGAGGCTTCTTTTGTGTTCTCTTCCTCGCTCATCTCGCCCGACGGCGACGATTACCAAGACATTCTGGAGATTACCTACCAGCTGGAGAACGGCGACCTGTCGGCACGCGTGGACCTCTACGACGGGCGCGGCACGCTGGTGCGGCGGTTGCTGAACAACGCCTTGCTCGGCACCCACGGCAGCCTCAGTTGGGATGGCCGCGGCGAGGGTGGACGTGCGTTGCCGCAAGGACAATACATTGTGCAGGTGACGCTATACGACACCAGCGGAACACATCAAGTGTTCCGCCGTGCGGTGGCTGTTATTACCCCCCCCGTTAGATAACTCAATATCAATTACTTAGGCAGGGGGGGGGTATTCTTGTCCAACTGACAGTAAATCGAATTGTTGCTGAGGAACTCGGGGACGATGCTCTTCATCTTGGCCACGATTTGCATGTCGTCCATCGTCTCCAGCACCTGCCACAGGTCGTTGTACTCGCGGTCGATGGCCTCGAGCGGGTAGCGACGCACCTCGGCGCGCATGATCTTGGGGTGATAGGTGGGGATGGTGTTCTCCTTGGTGGCCAGCAGTTCCTCGTAGAGCTTCTCGCCCGGGCGCAGGCCTATCTCCTTGATTTCGATATTGTGCATGCCGCTGAGCTGTATCATCTTGCGGGCCATGTCGTAGATCTTGACGGGCTTGCCCATGTCAAAGACAAAGATGTCGCCGCCCTCGCCCATAGCACCGGCCTCGAGCACGAGGTTGCAGGCTTCGGGGATGGTCATGAAGTAGCGGATGATGTCCTTGTGGGTCACCGTCAGCGGGCCGCCGGCAGCGAGCTGCTTCTTGAAGAGGGGGATAACTGATCCGTTGGAGCCCAGCACGTTGCCGAAGCGGGTGGTGACGAAGTGGGTCTGCTCGGTGGAGCGGCTCTGGATGTAGATTTCGGCCATGCGCTTGGTGGCACCCATGACGTTGGTGGGGTTGACAGCCTTGTCGGTGCTGATCATGACGAACTTCTGCACGCCGTACTTGATGGCCAGGTCGGCCAGGTTGCGGGTGCCAAAGACATTGATATAGACGGCCTCGTAGGGGTTCTCCTCCATGAAGGGCACGTGCTTGTAGGCGGCGGCGTGGTAGACGAGGTTGGGGTGATAGAGCTCGAAGACCTCCTCCATGCGGGCGCGGTCCTTGACGTTGGCAATGACGAACTCCATCTGGTCGAGTTTGTCCTTGTGGGTGTTTTTCAGTTCGAACTGCAGGTCGTACATGGGGCTTTCGGCCTGGTCGAGCATCACCACCTTCTTGGGGTGGTAGGTCATCAGCTGGCGGCAAATCTCGCTGCCTATCGAGCCGGCGGCACCGGTGACGAGCACCACCTTGTCGACCACCTCGCGCACGATGTTGACGTTGTCGAGCTTGATGCTCTCGCGCTCCAGCAGGTCCTCAATCTTGATGTCCTGAATCTGGTTGGCCGAGAAAGTGCCGTTGAGCCAAAGGCTGACATGGGGCACCGCCTTGACGGTGAGGCCCAGGTCGAGGGCGCGGTTGGTGATGGCCTGCTTGTGGAGCAAGCGGATGGTGGGGATGGCAATGATGAGCTGGGACACTTTCTTCTGGTCGATAAACTTAGGCACCAGCACATTACGCACACGCATCACAGGCACGCCGTTGAGCTCCTGGTTGACCTTCGACATGTCGTCGTCGATGAAAGCCACCACATGGTACTCGGTGCGGAGGTCCTGATGCAGTGCGTTGTAGGCGATGATGCCGGCCGCACCGGCACCATAGATGACCACATTCTGCACCGGACGGCGGCGGCGGAAGTAGTCGTTGTAGATGCGCTGCATGAAGAGGCGGGTCATAATCATGAAGATGGCCAACATGAGGTAGAGCATCACCGCTTCCCTATAGGCGAGCAGGTAGCGGCCGGGGATGACGGGCGGGGTGAATTGGTTGTTCACCAGGTTGACACCGCAGAACAACACCACAGGCACAGCATTGGCTATCAGTATCTTTAAGATGTCGCTCATGCCGGCATGGCGGATGATGCCGCGGAAGGAGCCGACAAAGAAGAACGACAGCAGGGTGACCATGAGCACCACGATGAACTTCAGGACCACCGAACGGAAACTGATACCCTCCACACCTCCGTAGCGGAACGCCTCGATGATGAAGAAAGAGAGTACAAAAAGAGCCACATCGATGAAGAGGATAATCCACTGCGGCAGCGTCGAGTGGCGGTACTTCCTCACCATATTGAATGACAATTTTTTAAACGGATTTTCCATAGTACACTATTTTATGTTGGCGAGACAACGGCTAAGGCCGTCGACCCAATAGGGAATATCTTGATGGAATGTTTGTTTGAACTTGGTCTTGTCGAGGACCGAATAGGCGGGCCGCTTGACGGGCGACGGGTATTCGTCGCTGTGGCACGGCAGTATGCGGCAGGCGGTGTGGCCGCTCTGGCGGGCAATCTCCTGCGTGAAGTCGTACCAACTGCAGACGCCCTCGTTGGCATAGTGGAAGACCCCCTCTTGATGGAGGTAGTCGCCGCTTTCAATGATGGTAAAGATAGCTTTGGCCAGGTCGCCCGCATAGGTGGGGGTGCCCGCTTGGTCGAAGACCACTTTGAGTTCGGGCTTCTCGGCCGTCAGGCGCAGCATGGTAAGCAGGAAGTTGCGGCCATACTCGCTGTAGAGCCATGAGGTGCGGAACACCAGGCTCTTGCAACGAGCGGCAGCCTGCTCACCGGCCCACTTGGTGCGGCCATAGGCACCTGTGGGATTGGCCGGCTCGGTCTCGGTGCAGGGGGTGTTGTTCAGGTTGCCCCCGAAGACATAGTCGGTGGAGATATGTATCAGCCGGCCTCCTACCCTGTTCATGGCGTCGGCCATGTGGCCCACCGCCTCGGCATTGATGCGCAGGGCGAGGGGCTCCTCGCTTTCGGCACGGTCGACGTTGGTATAGGCGGCGCAGTTGACGATGAGTTCTATGCCGTTGCTTGCAACAAAGTCGTCCACGGCAGCCTGCGACGTGATGTCCAACTCCTCTACGTCGGTGAACAGCCAACGGTGTGCCGACTGCGAAGAAAGCAGACGGAAGTGGGTGCCGAGTTGGCCGTTGCAACCTGTCAACAGGATATTCATGCCGTCAGAAAGGAGTTACAAATTCGTTGAAACGGGGGTGGCGCTTGTCTTTGTCGGAGAGGATAACGTCAGCAATAGGCAGGCGCCAGTCAATGGCCAATGTGGGGTCATCCCAGGCGATGGCGCCCTCAGCTTCGGGGTGATACAGGTTGTCGCATTTGTATTGGAACACCGCCGTCTCGCTCAGCACGGCAAAGCCGTGGGCCATGCCCTGCGGCAGGAACACCTGACGGTGGTTGTCGGCCGTAAGCTCCACGGCCACATGCTGTCCGTAGGTAGGGCTGTCCTTGCGGATGTCAACCGCCACGTCGAGCACTCGGCCCTCCACCACACGCACCAGCTTGGATTGGGCATAGGGAGGCTTCTGGAAATGCAGGCCGCGTACCACGCCGTAGCACGAACGCGACTCGTTGTCTTGTACGAAATCAACCGTTCCCACTTGTGCCGCGAAATCGCGCGAGTTATAACTCTCAAAGAAGTATCCCCGACTGTCGCCAAACACTCGCGGCTCAATGATGACGAGCCCCTCTATGGCTGTCTTGATGACATTCATTTCAGTTCTCTTTCTCCTTGTTGGCGTCGCTCTCGTCACCGTAGCCGTAACCATAGCCATAACCGTAGCCATAGCCGTAACCGTAGCCATAACCGTAGCCGTAACCGTAGCCGTAGCCATAGCCGCCGTAGCGTTTCTTGATGAGCGGCACGTCGGTAATCACCACTGCCATGTTCTTGAAGCGGCCCTTGTCGGACATCTCCTGGATGAAGGGCAGCGAGCCTTTGTTCAGTCGGCCAATACGCATGATATATGCCGTCAGGTCGCTCACACGGTTGATGATGGCTGCGTCGGCCACAATCTGGGCAGGCGTGGAGTCGAAGATAATGTAGTCGTAATGCTGGCGCAGATAGGCCACCAACTTGTCGAGTTTGTCGCCCATCAGCAGCTGTGTGGCGTTGGGCGGAGTCTTCTCGCAGACGATATAGTCGAGGTGGTCGCTCGTCTCGCTGTGGGTGATATACTGCTCGAAGTTGTCTTCCGTGTCAAGCAGGTAGTGTATCAAGCCCATGCGGTTGTGGCGGTCGATGGTCTTCGACAGGCTGCGCTTGCGCAGGTCGAAGTCGGCCAGCAAGGTGCGCTTGCCGGTGTAGGCCAGCGAAAGGGCCAGGTTCAGGGCCGTGTACGACTTACCCTCGCCAGGCGTGGTGGATACGGTCTGTATCACCTTCTCGCCCTCCTTGAGGAAGAAGGGTATGTTGGAATGAAGCAGTCGGAACGCCTCGGTAACCACGTCGGTGCCGTTGGCCGTGACAATGATTTCGTCGTTGACACGGGCAGCGGGCTTCGAGGGTATTTCGCCCAAAATGGGCAGCGAGGTCATCTTCTCTATGTCGGCCTTCGAGCGCAATTTGGTGTCGAAGAAGTTAATCAGGAACATCACCACAGCCGGAATGGCCAGACCCAACACAAGAGCCACCAAGGCAAACATCATCAGGCGCGGTCCTTTCAGACCCACGATGGCGGGTTCCACCACCTTGGCGTTGGCCATCGTAATGGCCAGGTTCATGGCGGTTTCCTCACGCTTGCTCAAGAGGTACAGGTAGAGTTCCTCCTTGATTTTCTGCTGACGGCCCACTTCGGTGACAGCCTTGGTTTGGGTAGGTATGGCGGCAATCTGTCCACGCGACCTGGCCTCCTGATTACGGGCCTCACGCAAGCGCATGGAAGTGGTCTTCAACAGGTTGTCTATCGAGGTATTGATGGCGGCCAACTGTGCCGTCATCTGCGACTTCAGATTGCGCACCTGCGGGTTGTTGACACCACCGGTGGTCTTCACCTTCTGATACTGATTGACCAACTGGTTGTAGGAGGCTATCATGCTCTGCGTGGCGCCGTCACTGACAGCCACGTTGGCCGGCAGCAGCTGCTCGCTGTTGGCAGGGTCGGAGACATAATTCTTGACGTACTCTATCGCACGGTATTCCACCTCCAGCTGCACCACCTGCTCAGAGTATTTGGTAACCGACTGCAACACTTGGCCGGAGACACCTTCAAAGTCACCCAAATTGGACTGTTTCTTCAGTTGCTCCACCTCGGCATCGACATCACCAAGCTCACTCGAGATTAACGCGATGCGTTCTGCAATAAACTCCTCGGTCTTCTGCGCCACCTTGTTCTTGTCGTTGACGGCATCGTCGTTGTACACGGCAATCAAGGTATCCACAATGTCGTTGGCTCGCTGCGGATTGCTGTCGGTATACGAGATAGACAGGATGGTAGCCATCTTATCCACACGGGAGACACTGAGGCTTCCAATCATGGTACGGGCCAACGGCCATACGGGCCTGACACCGACATTGAGTTTCACGCCCTCAAAGCTGTCATTATAACGGGGCGTCTTCTCCAGAATGAACGTCACCGTATCGTCCAGATTCACGGGCTGGTTGTAATAAGCCTCACCTTTAATCTTCTTCTCTTTCCACACACCCTCATAGGCATACTTATTGTTGGCCTTCAGCGACACCTGAAGACCCAAGCTTGCTTCGCGTCCCTCTTTACGGTCCTCGAGCACCAGCATGACCGGAGCATCCTTGTAGTAGGACTCTTTGCGGAACAAGTCGTGCCTGTTGCAGTAGTGATTCAGGTCCAACCGACTCACCACTTGCGACATCAACCACGATGAGCGCAACATATACATCTCATTCTCAAGAGACATGCCGGATCCCTGCATGCCCATGTTGCTGAGGATGGCATCCATATTGGCTTTGGAGTAGCCGCGCTTGTTGTCATCGTCGCGCACCAGAATGGTACCATGAGCACTGTAGCTCTTGGGCTGCGCTTTGTAGATGAAGGCGGCGCCAATGACGCACACCACCACCGATATGACAAACCAATACCAATTGTTCAACACAATAAAAACAAGGTCGCGAATGTTGATGCTGCTTTCGCTGTTTTCTGTGTTTTGGACTTGATTGTTGTTATTTTCCATTGTCTTACGAGTATTAGCCAATTAGAAATTTGATGATAATCTTATCTGTTGGAGTAGTAATTTGCGAGGATGTAGTAGTAGAACATCGTGCTGAGGGTCGACAGGACGGAGAGGCCGGCCGAGATATAGGTCAAGAGGTACGGGTCGTTGGCAGCCGTACGCTTTTTCTTCATATTGGGCTCCACATACACCACATCGTTCTGGTGCAGGTAGTAGTAGGGGGACTTGAAGACATCCTTCGAGCTCAAATCCAACTCGCCAATGGTACGCACACCGTTCTCCTCGCGCAAGATGGTGACGTTGCGGCGCTGACCGTAGATAGTCAGGTCACCCACCATGCTCAACGCCTCGAAGATGGTCATGCGCTCGCCTGTGGCCATGATCTGGCCAGGCCGTGCCACATCACCCAACACACTAACCTTGAAATTCATGAGCTTCACCGTCACCACAGCATCCATGATATGGCCTTGCTCACGCAAACACCTCTGCAACTCGGCAGCCAACTCGGCATGCGTCATGCCCAGCACCTGTATTTCTCCCAACACAGGGAAGGTGATGGTGCCGGCATTGCTCACCAGATAGCCACTCACGGCCGAAGCCCCGGGGTTCATCACCGTGCCTTCAGACACCGCTATCTTGTTGGTCTCCTGGTTGAACGGAATAGTGGCCAGAGGTGTTTCACTCTCCACATAGATGTTCAGCAGGTCATTGGCCTGGATGCCATTGGTAAACTGCCCCGAGATGGCCATCGCACTGTCGCGAGTGGCGTCACTGATGTAGGCAATCTCCTCTGTCGTGGTGCACGATGCAAAGAGCATAACCCCTGCAACTGCGGCCAGCACAATGGTTTTTAGTCCTCTTGATTTCATATTATTTATTATTATTACTTTACATTAATAATTCTGTACCAATATCTTGCAGCGAAAACGCCATAATGGTACATTTTGCAAAGATACATATTTATTAATAATTGAACAAATAAAATAACTTTTTTCACTTCATTTTTTTTTCGTAATTTTGCAATTCGGAATATGCCTTTTATCCGCGACATACTACAGCACCGCAGCCTTTCTATCGTGGGCCT
>JAFZKV010000037.1 GCA_017551765.1 Bacteroidales bacterium | reverse complement strand
GTACAGCTTCACCATCGTCAGCATCAGTGCGACGGAAGCCTCGCTGACCGGCAACGTGGTGCCCGGCACCGACATGCAGGGTGACGTCACCATGCACCTGACCAAGATTAACGGCGGCGGCAACGACGACCCTACCGATCCCCCCGCCGGTGACTTCCCGGCCGGCACCATCTGGACGTACTCAGAGTCAGGGACCACGGAATATGAAGGCCAAAGCGCCACATATTCTATAGACATGGTAATCAATTTCACCACCACCACCAACGGTATTATTATGGAACGGTATGAGGTGACCGTATACGGTCAAACAGAGAGTGAGACCGAAGAGATACCCTTCACTTACACCTACAACTCCGCCTCTAATTCCGGCACCATCACCGTTACCTACACCGATGAAGAGACCGGCGAGACCGAGACCGGAACAACACCCTTTACCTACAACGCCAGCAATAACACCATCGTCATTACCGACGTTGATCCGGAATCTGGAGAAACCCATACCATCGTTTTCCATCGAAACCAATAAATAAAAAGTGCTAAAGAAAGGGAGGGCCGCCCCGTCGGGGCGGCCCTCCCTTGTTCACCCTAATAGACAACTATCAGGTCCGACATTTCTCCGACCCTTCTCCGACAGTTCAACGGTATTTCAACGGTATTTCAACGCTTTTTTCCGTCGAAATACCGTTGAACTGCTGTTTATGTACCGGCGAAGGGGCGGCGTCAGTTATGCGCCTCGAAGGTGCAACTCACATGCACTGCGTCGTCGTGGGTAACCTCCCATTCCAAGCCTTCCTGGTCGGCAAGCGCCGACAGCTGACTCATACGGCGTTCACACTTCTTGGCCTTCGCAGGCAAAGCGTGCGAGCAGCTGAAGGTGCAGCCGCGATGCCCCGCATGGTGACGTATCTCGAAGGCAGAATAATGTAGCTCCTTGCCTTTCTTTTCCAACCGCTCGAAGCTTTTCTGGGCGTCGCAGCCCGGGGAGACGATGACCGTGTCGAACTCGGCTATGGTGCGGCCCACCTCGACCACCGCACGGTTTATCTCAGCCACACTGCTGTCCACCGTGCTGAAGTTAATCACCGCGTCGGTGCTGTCGATGGCCTCTTGTATGCCGTTGAGGCTCCAGGCCACGAAGCGGCGCACCTCGTCGCCCACCGTCATCGGCCGCACCAGCAGCAGGGTGGTGTTGCTGTCGACCTGCAGGACGGTATCGTTAATAGCCTTAAGTTTCACCGCGTTGCCGTCGCTCTGACTCATGGTCAGGTACATGCGCTTCGAGAAGCCATAGAGGCTGTGGTCCGTCTTCGTGCTGAAATAGGCGCTGTTGCAGAGCACCGTGTCACTACCCAACCGCAGATAGGTGACGCGCTGGGTGTCGCCCACCATAGTCATCAGGGCTGCATCATAGCCGCCTTGCAGCATCTCGTCGCGCACATCGGCGGTGTCGGCATAGTCGAGGCTGAGATTGTCGAGGTTGAGATTAAAGCGGCAGGCCGTCAGCATCAACGCCGCTGCCACTATAGCAAACAGTCTTGTCTTCATAGCTTAATCCTCCTTGGTTAATTCTTCGATACCGATGCCCAGCGTCTTCATCTTTTGGCGTATGACGGGCAGCTCCTCTTCGAGGAACTCGCGCCGCTGCAAGGCGAGTATCTTGGTTTTGGCGTCGGGGCTGACAAAGTAACCCACTCCGCGACGTATATTAATGATTTCTTCACTTTGCAGGTAGTCAAAGCTGCGCATCACCGTGTTGGGGTTGACGCCCATCGAGGCCGCCACATCGCGCACCGACTGCATGCGCTCGTCTTCGGCGGGCATGCCGGCAAGTATCTGGTCCATCAGGCGGTCGGCTATCTGCTGGTATATTGATTTCTGTTTCCTGAATTCCATAACAAAATTATTATTTATTAATATTGAGCGTGCAGTTGACACCTTCGATGTCTATCTCGCAGGCACCGTCGCCAATGATGGTTTTCTTGCCCTCCTTTCGTGTCGGCAGCTGACTGTTCAGGTATTTCTTCACCCCACTCATCTCGATGGTCATGCCAGCCTCATGGGGCACACACATGCTGAGCGAGCAGTCCACGCCTTCCATGTCAATCTCGTTGGGCAGGGCCTTGGGCAAGTCAGCCATGACATCGAAAGCGACACCATCCACGGTCAGCTCACGGCAGACAACGCTGTCAATATTGACGCTGGCCGACACCAGGCTCATGTCTATTTCATTCAAGACTATGCCGCGAGGCACTTCGATGGTGAGGCGCTTGTTATAGTTGATGCTCTTCAGACGCTCGATACTATAGCAACCACTCTTGCAGAACCGTATGTCCAGGCAACCCTCATCGTCGACATACCAGCGCATGCGGAGGCTGTCGTCCAATGTGCTGTCCAACACCTCATAGATGCGCACTTCGGGATGGTCGGCATAAACTATATCAATCCGGCCCTTAACCCAACTCACATCAATATCGTTGACGGGTTGACTGATAACGGCGTCGCCCACCTGGTAACGCTCGGGGTGTTCATAGGTAAACGACATATCGCCCTTGTAGTTGATGTGGCATCCTGTCATCAGGCATGCCAACAGGCTTATCAATGCTATCTTTTTCATAACAAACGCATTTTAATAGGCCATCTTTTTGAGGCGGCGCCAGCTGATCCATCCGAAGAGGGCGGCCAGCAACACGTTGAAGATGATAGCGAACCACATCATCGAATCGAACAAGGCCTTGGGGTCTTGCTCCGCCATCCACTCGGCGAGGCCCTGCAAACTGTCGCTGGCGGCCAATGCGATGAAAATGGGAATAAGTATCAGGCTGAGTGCAAACTCGATGACATAGATCCACAGGATGGTCTGCAGCACCTTGTGCTTCTTGAAGAGGGTGGCGGTGAAGACGAACATCAGCACGGTGCAAATATAGCCTATCCAGCAGCCAACATTCCACAGTATACCGAGATTCATAAACATCTCTGCGTCATCCTCGGCAGCAGACCACTCGCTGAGTGTTGACAAGTCGAAGGTGAAGGGGAAGCCCATCTCACCCTGCCAGAGCCAATCGCGCCAGGGGCCGAAAGGCAGAGCGGTGAGGAACACGTCGAGGGCCATGCTGCCGAGGTAGACGATGAGCGGGCAGATGATGAGCGAGAAAAGCAGCGCGCTGCAGAACTTCTCCAATTTGGAGGCGGGCAGCATAGCGAAGTAGATGCCCTCGTTGCGCAGGTTCCATGTGCGATACAAGCGCGAAGGAGCCATGATGGCGGCCACATAGGCCACAAACTCAATCATCATCAGACGGAAATCGGGCGGCATCGAAGCGTCGCGAGTGATAACGACCATAAACAGCCACACCGCAAAAGGCAGCACGGCCAGGATAAGCATCGAGGTGCCAAACATTGGCCACAGGTTGCGGAAGTCTTTGGTAACGACTTTGCAGAAACGGTTCCAATCAAATTTGTTATTCATATCAATTATTGTTTGATTGTTTGAACGCTTGATTGTTTGAGTGGCTGACGCGGCACTTGACTGCGTAGCACTCAAGCAATAACACAATCAAGCATTCAAGCAATGTTCATTATTTAAATAGTTCATTAATGCGGTTCTTGTTGCGCAGCACGGCGTTGAAGAGGGCCTCGATGTTCAGCTGACTCTCGTCGCCGGTGGTATTGGGTATTACATTCATGTAGCCCGCCGGCATCAGCTCGCTGTAGAGGGCATCCTCGCGGGCCTCGCCGCCATACTCGAAGTAGAGCTTCTCGGTGATCTTCTGCACGCTGGCATCGAGCAGCACGGCGTTGTGGCTCAGGATGACGATGGGGTCGATGAGATTCTCCACATCCTTCACCTGATGGGTGCTGATGATGATGGTCTTCCCTTCGTCGGCAATCTTGCTGAGGATGCTGCGGAACTGCGCCTTGCTGG
Organism: Bacteroidales bacterium; assembly: GCA_017551765.1. Taxonomy (GTDB): domain Bacteria; phylum Bacteroidota; class Bacteroidia; order Bacteroidales; family P3; genus Colimorpha. Next base: position 8,487 of record JAFZKV010000037.1, on the reverse strand, counting down.
GGATATCCAGGCCGTTGGTGGGCTCGTCGAGCAGCACGTAGTCGGTGCCCAACGACAGGGTGGCGGCAATGAGGCTCTTCTTCTGCTGGCCGAAGCTCATCTCGCGGAACTTGCGCTCGGGCTCCACCTCGAGCTCCTGCATCAGGTGCAAGAACGCCCCTTGCGAGAAGGTGGGATAGAACGGGGCCAACTCGCTGACGTAGCGCTGGGGAGTACTGTTGTCAGGCAGCGTCACCTCATCCGGCAGGAAGACGACGCGCTGCAGCATCTCGGGCAGGCGGTCGTGGCTGGTCATGCCGTCGACGGTGCAGGTGCCCTTCAGCGGACGCTGCAGGCCGCAGATAATCTTGAGCAGTGTGGTCTTGCCCACGCCGTTCTCGCCCAGCAGGCCGTAGATGGCACCCTGAGGGAAACTCAAATTGATGTCACTGAAGACAGGCGTCTTCTTGTAACTGAAGTCTAAATTTCGGATTTCGATCATGATAATATTGTTTTAGGTTTACATTTTCGGAGTATTGCCCGTGTCGGAGGCCCCTTGACGTGCCTTGCTTTCAAGCTCCATCTTGCCGATGCGCCAGGTGAGACCGAGACTGACATGGCGGCTGTTGAACTTGTTGGTGCCGGTGGTCTGGTACATCGGCGCCGTGGTGTTGCTGCCCCACTCCATCCAGCCAAAGATATCGTTGACCGTCAGGTAGACACTCAGCTGGCGGTCGAAGAAGTCGCTCGAGCAGCCGAAGTCGACACTATAGGATTCGTTGCTGAGGCTGTAGAGGCCCAGACGCGGCGAACTGTAGCGCGCATTGGCGAACACCTCAAGCTTCTTCCACAACTTGGCCCACACATTGAGGCGGAAACTGTAGCTGAGGCCGTTGGTGTCGATGCCCTGATAACTGTAGCCATAGTTGGACAACGAGGCGTTGAACCTCACGTTAACGAAGGCCGAGGGACGGTAGGTGATGTTGGCCTCGAGGCCCTCGGTGTGGCTCGAACTAATGTTGTCGGGGAAGGTGTAGTAGACGGGGCCGAGCACGGGGTCGTAGTCGTAGCCATAGTTGGTGCCTTGCTCGTCCTCGTTGACACGCACATAGGCGTTGAGGCCCACCGTGCCGAACTTCTGGATATACTTGTTCCAGGCGGCCTCGAAGTTGTGCGTGTAGCTCATCCGCAGCAGGGGGTTACCGGTGCGGTAGCTGTTGTCTTCATAGATGCGGAAGTTGCTGTAGTCCAACAGGTCCTCGCTGTGCGAGAAGCGTCGGGTATAGCTGAGGCTGTAGCTATCGAAGGTCTTGGTCTGGTAGCTCAGGTGCACCGAGGGCACGAGGCCGAAGAAGAAGGTGTCCAGCAGCAGCGCCTCTTCGCCATAGTGGTTCACCGAGCCATACTCGTAGCTGCCCTCGCCACGCAAGCCCAGCTTGGCGGTGAAGCCACCCCAACGCTTCAGCGCGGTGACATAGGCGGCAGGCTGCCAGGCGGTACCCACGGCGTTATAGCTGCGCCTGTCGACCGTGACGCCGTTGTCCTTGAGGTGCTCGTCGTTGTTGTTGTGACTATAGCCCAGGTCGAGACCGGCCTCAATCTCGAAGTTGTTCTTCAGCGGCAGCGTGTAGTCGGCACCCAGGCTGAAATGCGGCCCCACATAGTTGCCCACCATGTGGCGCGACAGGTCTGGGATATGTGCAGGGACATAGTCGCGCTCCACATCCGAGTAGCCTCGGTTGGTCCAATAGTTGCCGTTGAAGTTGATGCTCAGCTTGCGCCCCGTGGTGTCGTAGCGGTGCTCATACCACAGGCCTCCGTAGCCGCCACTGCTGATGCCGTTGTTGCGGGTGGTTCCCTTGTAGCTGCTGTCGATAAAGACAGGGGTGTAGATATAGTCCGTGTCGACGGTGAAGTAGGAGTTGCGGTCCCAATAGGGGTAGCCGCCCACCCAAGCCGTGAGGTGGCGCGCGCTGTCGATGTTCCAATTGAAGTTGACACCCCCATAGCCACCGTAGTAGGGCATCCTGTTGTCGGTCTCATACGAACGATAACGCTGTAGAACACCGTTGCTGTCGTAGAGCGACGAGGTGCCGATGGACCTGGAGTCGTGCTGCGAATAGTTGCCGTTGATGTAGACGTTGAAGTCCACCTTCTCGTTGGCCCACACGTAGGATACCCACGGGCTGAAGTTGCTCACCATCGGGCGGCTCTCGGGGCTGATGTTGCTGCGCAAACCGACACACAGCAACTCGTTGCGCGTAATTTTTTGATTGGTTACTATATTAATAACACCTCCGCCGGTCGAGTAGCGGGCCGAGGGGTTGGTGATAACCTCGATGCGCTCAATGGCGTTGGCGGGCAGGGTTTTGATGTACTGCTTCAAGGCCTCCTCGTTCATGTGGCTGGGACGGTCGTTGATCCAAATCTCCACACTCGACACACCGCGCAGCGTGATGTTGCCCTCGGCATCCACCTCCACGCCAGGGGCGTTCTGCAGGGCGTCGCTGGCGGTGCCGGTCTGCACGCTGGGGTCCTCCTTGGTGTTGTACATATTCTTCTCGCCGTCCATCACATAGAGCGGCCTCTCGGCGGTGATTTGCACCTCCTTCAGCGTGGTGCCCGTCATCTTGAGCGAAAAGTCAAGGTTCTTTATATCCTCAACAACATTCAGCTCCTGTTGGTAGCTCTCATAGCCCACAAAGCTGGCCTGCAGCAGATAGCTGCCCGGGGTCACAGCCCTGATCTCAAACTCGCCGTCAAGGCCGGTGGTGGCACCGCGCATAAAGACCGTGTCGGCCGGACGCATCAACGCCACATTCACGAAAGGCATCGCCTCCCCCGTCTTGAGGTCGGTCACACGGCCCGAAACGGTCACATCTTGCGCCTTTGCACTGCCCATCAGCGAAATCATACCGATGGCAAGCAGGGCTAATATTCTACTCAAATTGCTGTATTTCATCATATTGTTCATTGTTCTGTTGTGGTGTATTAGTTAATTAATACACTGCAAATGTACGACACATTTTCGTACCAACAAAATATTTAACATTCTTTAACAGATCCAGCTCAACTCCGACTCATGTCCGACTGTGGTCCGACTCATGTCCGACTGAAGTCCGACTAAAGTCCGACCACAGTCGGACAAAACACGGTGCATCTACGGTGATGGGGCGCTCAAGGGCAAAAGTTTTTGGGGCAGCATACAATATTCACCAGGGAGTGTCGTTATAGAAAATTATTAAGTACAATAATATATATAGCAAATGGAACAAACCTTTGGCAACAACTATGACCACCTGGTCACTCAACGCTTCTTCCGCCGCTGGTGGCGGGTGCTGACCATCGTGGCGGTGGCCGCCGCCGTGGTGTCGCTCATCGTGGCGCTGCTCATCAAGCCCCTCTACAAGTCGAGCGCGGTCATCTTCCCCACCAACAGCAACCGCCTCTCGAAGGCCATCATGGATTACCACTACAGTCTGGACTTCATGGACTACGGCATCGAGCGCGACTGCGAGTATGCCATCCAGATACTCAGCTCGAAGCGCATGCAACAGGCTGTGTGCGAGCATTTCAACCTAATGGAGCACTACGCCATCAAGGGTCCCAACCCGTTGTTCAAGCTCGAGAAGCAGTACCGCAGCAACATCTCGGTGAAGCGCACCGAATTCCTCGGCGTGGAGATTGGCGTGCTGGACCAGGATCCGCAATGGGCAGCCGACATTGCCAACTACATGGCCGAGATGTACGACACGCTGTGCCACGAGATTCACCACGACCGCGCCGTGAGCGCCGCCAACGTGATGAACGGCGTGGTGGCCTCGCTGGAGCAGCAGATTGACTCCATCGCGGCCACCGCAGGCAACACGGCCTGGAAGCAGACCCTCATCGCCGACAAGTGCGAGCAGTTGGCCGACCTGCAGCGCCGCGCCGTGCAGACCAACGTGGACAAGGAAACCGAAGTAAGCTACAAATACCTGGTAGACAAAGCTGTAGTGGCCGACAAGAAGGCCTATCCCAAGCGACTGCTCATCGTGCTGGCTGGCATGCTCGGCGCCGTAGTGGTGGCCATCTTCGGCCTGCTGGTCTTCGCCAAGAAAGAGGATGAATTGGTGGCAGAGAAATAAAGGCTTGCTGGCGGCGCTGGCTCTAACGGTGCTGTTCATCGTCGGCGAAGCGCTGGTCATGTATTGGAAGGGCGGCTTCCTGATGGCACTCATACCGCTGGCACTGCTGGTGGTGTGGCTCTTTTATGTGCGCTTCGAGACCGGCCTGCTGCTCATGGCCCTGCTCACTCCCTTCTCCATCAACGTGGCGCTGCTGCCTGGCACCGAGCTCTCGATGCCGGTGGAGCCCATGATGATTCTCTTCACGCTGATGTTCTTCTTCCGTGTGCTGGTGGCCAAGAACTACGACCTGCGCATCCTGCGCCACCCTGTCAGCCTGTTGCTGCTGGCCTCGCTGGCCTGGTGGGTGGTGACCAGCTGCACCTCGCGACTGCCGCTGGTGTCGTTCAAATACCTGCTGGCACGCCTCTGGTTCGTGGTGCCCTTCTACTTCGCCGCAGTGCAGATTTTCCGCAGCCACACACGCATCCGTCAGTTCTATTGGGCCTACGCCATCGGCCTGGGCATCGTCATCCTCATTGCCACCAGCAAGACCCTCGGCAACTTCAGCGACCTGCAGACGCTGCACCGCGTCATGCGGCCCTTCTACAACGACCACACCGCCTACGGCTGCGCCATCGCGCTCCTGCTGCCTGCCTCGATGCACTTCATCTTCGCCCATAGCCACCGCGGCTGGCGCCGTGTGCTCACGCTGCTGCTCTTTGCAGGCCTCTGCATCGGTCTCTTCTTCAGCTACTGCCGCGCGGCGTGGATCAGCGTGCTGGCCGCCATCGGCGTCTACGTGCTCATCCGCATGGGCATGAAAGTGAAGTGGATGGTGCTGCTCTTCGGCCTCGGTGTGGGCATGTTCTTCATCTACCAGAACGACGTACTCTACAAGCTGGGCAAGAACAAGCAGGACTCTTCCTACGACCTTGCCGGACAGGTGAAGAGCATCTCCAACATCAGCACCGACGCCAGCAACCTCGAGCGACTGAACCGCTGGGCATCGGCCGTGAGGCTGTGGAAAGAAAGTCCCATTGTGGGCGTGGGACCCGGCACCTACCAATTCCTCTACGCCAGCTACCAGAAGAGCTACCAGCTCAGCGTCATCAGCACCAACGCCGGCAACCTCGGCAACGCCCACAGCGAATACATCGGCCCCATGACCGAACAGGGGCTGCCGGGTGTGCTGCTCGTGGTGGCAATCTTCCTTACCACCTTCGCCACCGGCGTGCGCGTCTACCGCACCGCCAAAGACCCCGCCGTTGCGCGCACGGCGCTGGCCTTCACTCTCAGCCTGCTGACCTACTATGTCCACGGTGTCTTCAACAACTTCCTCGACACAGACAAACTCTCCGTCCCCTTCTGGGCCTTCACCGCCGTGGTCGTAGCCCTCGACCTGTACAGCGAAAAGAAGGGAGTGAAAAGGAGTGAAGAAGAGTGAAAGAGACAATGATACATAAAAACAAAGAAAAACAGAAAATGAGAAACAAACACAGACTGACGCTGGTTGATATACCCAAGTGGTGCTTTGTTGTTTCGCTTTTCGCTTTTCACTTTTCGTTTCCCTATTCTGCAAATGCCCAGCACCTGGAGCACCACCGCTGTTGGGACATAGACCTGCAGCCTGCTACCGACTTCCAGCCTCCGGCCCCCTACATCATCGCCCCCTCCGACTCGGGCCTGCTGCTGGTGGCTATGGCCAAGGAATACCTCGGCACCCCCTACCGCTACGGAGGCCGCACCCCAAAGGCCTTCGACTGCGCCGGCTATGCCCTCTACCTCTACCGCCACTTCGGCCATGAACTGCCCGGCTGGAGCGGCGCCCAAGCCAAACTTGGCACTGAGGTGAGCGACACCCGCAACCTGCAACCCGGCGACCTCGTCTTCTTCGGCGGCCGCCACAACAAGAAAAGCATCGGCCACACAGGCATCGTCGTCGACGCCAATGCCGACGACGGCACCTTCCGCTTCATCCACGCCAGCGTCTCCGCCGGCGTCATCATCAGCCGCAACACCGAAGAATACTACCGCTCGCGCTACCTCACCGCCCGCCGCCTCTTCCGGTAAACACCCCGACCGCTCATGTACGTCCACATCGACTGCAACTCCTACTTTGCCTCGTGCGAAGTGGCCACCCGTCCCGAGCTGGAGGGGAAAGCCGTCGTGGTGGCCAACGAAAACGAGAACGGCGGAGGGGTCATCCTGGCGCTCAACGCCGAAGCCAAACAGCTGGGCTTCAAACGAGGCATCCCCCTCTTCAAGGTACGCCAGAAGCTGGCCGACAGCCACGTGGTAATCTGCACCGTCGACCACCACAAATACCGCCGCATCTCGCGCGACATCATGGACAACGTACTCCGACAGGGCATCATCCTCGACTTCGTACAGTACTCCATCGACGAGTTCTTCGGCACCTTGCCTGTCGACGAGCCCGACGAGGTGCGCCACTATGTGGGCAAGGTAAAAGACCTCATCTGGGAGAGCAACCACATACCGGTAGGCTGCGGATGCTCACAGACCTATACGCTGGCCAAAGTGGCCACCCATTTCGCCAAGCGCTACCCGGGCTATTGCGGCATCTGCGTGCTGACATCCGACAAGCGCGAACGGGCGTTGAGCTTGATGAACGTGGGCGACGTGTGGGGCATAGGTCGCCAGAACCGCAAACATCTGGAGGCGCTGGGAGTCACCACCGCACTCGACTTCGCCAATCTCAGCCAAGAGGTCGCCATGCGGACACTCAACACCGCAGGCGTGCACACCTGGCAAGAGCTGCAAGGCATCCCCGCCGTCACCATCAGCAGCCACGAACGCCAGAAGTCCATCATGCAGAGCCACACCTTCGCCGTGATGATAAAAGAGCACGATGCGCTGGCCACCGAAGTGACGGCCTTCGCCAGCCGCTGCGCCATCACGCTGCGCCGCCAGCAGAGCCTGTGCAGCACCGTGACGGTGTTCCTCGCCACCAACCGCTACCGCGACGACCTGAGTCAATACAGCAACCAGGCCTCCTGCCGCCTGGAGAAGCCCACCGCCGACACCGCCGTCATCACCAAGGCCGCCTCCTCACTGCTCGCCAAACTCTTCCGCAGCGGCTACCAATACAAGCAGGCCGGCGTCATCCTGTCGGGCATCGTGCCCGAAGAGGGTCACCAGCTCGACCTCTTCACCGTGCAAACCGACGAACGCCGCCGCCGACTGATGGCCGTCGCCGACCAAATCAACGAGAAATACGGCCCCAACAGCCTGATAATCTCATAGAACCGCCGCCTACTCGTCGCTGGTGGCGCTGATAAAGCGGCGGTAGGCACTGAAGGTGTTGGCGCGCGAAATAAAGCCTAAGTAATTGTTCTCATCGTCAACCACCACCAGGTTGTAGCGGTTGCCTATCTTGAATTTCTCCACCACGTCGCTCAGCGAGTCGCTGCTGCGCACCAGGTCGCCCTCGCTCAAGGGATGCATCAGGTCGTCGACCACCACACTGTCATAGAGTTCCGACCGGAAGATAATCTTGCGCACATCGTCCAGCACGATGACTCCGAGAAACTTGTCCTCGGCACTGAGCACGGGGAAGAGGTTGCGGCGCGAGTTCTGGATGGCGTCGACCAAGTCGCGCAGGCAGTCGCCCGTGCGCACGATGACGAAGTTGGTCTCGATGAGGTTCTGCATATTCATCAGGTGCCACGCCGACGCGTCCTTGTCGTGCGTCAGCAGGTTGCCCTGTGCAGCCAGCTTGCGGGCATAGATGGAGTGACGTTCAAAGGGGCTGATGCAGAGGTAAGTCACCGCCGACGCCGTCAGCAGCGGCACCAGCAGGCCGTAGCCGCCGGTAATCTCGGCAATGAGGAACGTGGCCATGAAGGGGGCGTGCATCACGCCCGTCATCACCGCCGCCATACCCACCAGGGCGAAGTTGGCCGTGTCCTGCGGCGGCAGACCCAGCAGGTTGCAGAGCATGGCGATGAAGTAGCCGCTCAATCCACCCAGCACCAGCGAAGGACCGAAGGTGCCGCCCACGCCGCCGGAGCCTATGGTGGTGGCGGTGGCCACCGCCTTGAGCAGGATGAGGGCAAAGAGCACACCAAGGATACCCCAGGGACCGGTAATCCAGGCCCGGTAGGGGGCGCCGGCCAGCAGCACGTCGGGTGCACCGCGCAGCAGGGCCGTGAGCGACGCATAGCCCTCGCCGTAGAGCGGCGGGAAGAGCACCACCATCAAGCCCAGCAGCAGGCCACCGACGACCATGCGCGTCCAGGGGTTGCGACGACGGGCAAACCAGCCCTCGACGCGGTCGGTGACGCGCAGGAAATAAAGCGACACGGCGGCACAGAAGACGCCGAGCACCATATAGAACGGCAGCTGCGACAGCGCAAACTGCTCGCCAATGTCGAACTTG
>JAFZKV010000002.1 GCA_017551765.1 Bacteroidales bacterium | reverse complement strand
GAGCTGCAGCCTGTGGTGAAAGCCTACAAGGAGTACAAGGCGCTGCTCGACACCATCAGCGAGTGCCGCGAACTGCTGGAGACCGAGAAGGACCCCGAACTGCGCGAGATGGCCAAGGAGGAGCTCGCCGCCAGCCAGGAGCGCCGCGACAAGATGGAGGACGAGATACGCATACTGCTCATCCCCGCCGACCCGCAGGACTCGAAGAACGCCGTGGTGGAGATACGTGGTGGCACGGGTGGCGACGAGGCCTGTATCTTCGCCGGCGACCTCTTCCGCATGTACACCCGCTTCTGCGAGAAGAAGCGCTGGAAGGTGGAGGTGACCGACTTCAACGAAGGCACCTCGGGTGGATATAAAGACATTACCTTCACCGTCACGGGCGAGGGTGTCTACGGCCTGCTGAAATATGAAAGCGGTGTGCACCGCGTGCAGCGCGTGCCCGCCACCGAGACCCAGGGCCGCATTCACACCAGCGCTGCCGGCGTGGTGGTGCTGCCCGAGGCCGAGGAGTTCGACGTGGAGCTCAACATGAACGATGTGCGTGTGGATACCTTCTGCGCCAGCGGCCCCGGCGGTCAGTGCGTGAACACCACCTACTCGGCGGTGCGCCTCACCCATATCCCCACCGGCATTGTGGTCAGCATGCAGGACCAGAAGAGCCAGATAAAGAACAAGGAGAAGGCCATCAGCATCCTGCGCACACGTCTCTATGAGCGCGAGTACAACAAATACATGGAGGAACTCTCCAGCAAGCGCAAGACGATGGTGGCCACGGGCGACCGCAGCGAGAAAGTGCGCACCTACAACTACCCGCAGAGCCGCGTTACCGACCACCGCATCGGCTGGAGCATGCACAACCTGCCCGCCTTCATGGACGGCGACATTGAGGACTGCATCGAGGCCCTACAATTGGCTGAAAACGCCGAGAAACTCAAAGCGTCGGTGGGGTAATCCCACCACCGCCGCCCCGCGGCCCGATAGGTTGAAACAATTAACGATTATGAAGAAATACATCCTTATTGCCTTTGCCTTGCTGCTGTGTCTGCCTGTGATGGCGCAGCGGAGTTCGGTGCCCAACTTCAGTGTGGAAGAACTGCCGGCAGAGTTGCTGAATTACCTGAATGGCAATGCGCCCGACAGCGACAAGCAGAAAGAGAACAAGCGCACCATCGAGGCCTTCGGTTCGGCCTACAACGCGATGGACGAGCGCATGCAGGAACGTGTGGTGAATGTCTTCATCTATGCGGTCAAGTCCAAGATGAAGGGCAACCCTGAGATTGGCGACCTGGCACGAGTGATGACGGCCTATGCCAATGAGGGCGACAACTTCGGTGGCTGGATGGTGGCCCTGGAGACCTACTCCAAGCGCAACGCCAAAGCCAAGTATACGGTGGATTTTGTGACGTGGAGCGACTTGTTGCTCAGCGAGCGTGTGCTCTACCGTTCCAGCAGTAGCGAGTGGAGTTTCGACAACAAGACCCCCTTCCGCCTCGGGGTGGAGGAGGGGAGTGTCCGCGTGTGGTTCGACAGCCCTGCCGACCTGCACTATGCTTCCTCGAAGGATTGGAACGCCATTCACAGCACCACAGGTGTGTTTGACTACAAGGACGGCCTCTGGCGAGGCCAAGGCGGCCGCATCGATTGGGCCCGCACAGGCCTGGGGGCTGAAGCCTGCTATGCCGACCTGGGTCGCTACAAGGCCGAGGTGAAGTTCCCCAAGTTCACCGCCGACAGCGTGCAGTTTGTCAACACCCACTATTTCAGCCAAGCCATCATGGGGCGCGTGGAGGAGGCCATGCAAGGCTCGATGGAGCCCGAGAAATACACCTACCCCCGCTTCCGCAGCTACCAGCGCGACTTTGTCATCCGCAACATCATGCCCGACGTGGACTACAGCGGCAGCTTCATGATGAACGGCTCCAAGTTTATCACTGCCAGCAGCAAGCACCCCGCCCGGCTCATCTTCAATCGCGGTGGCCAGCCCCAACTGAGCGTCACCTCGCTGAAGTTCACCATTACCCCCGAGCGTCTCAGTGCCGAGAACGCGCAGGTGGCTTTCTATATCGGCAGCGACGACTCCATTACCAATACCGGCGTCACGGTGCGCTACATTCCGGCTGAGCGCAAGGTGACCCTTGTCAACAATCAGCAGCGCAATTTCTACAGTCCTTATATCGACACTTACCACCAGCTTGACATCTACAGCGAGAGCATCGTGTGGCTCACCGACAAGGACCGCCTTGAGTTTTCGGCATTGGCCGCCGAGGGTTCGCTCAGCACCGCTACCTTTGAGAGCAGCAACTACTATACCTACCGCAAGTACCGCGACATACAGGGTATTGACGAAATCAGTCCTGTGCAACGCGTCTACGACTATGCCGAGGGCAACAACTACAACTTCTCTATCAAGAAGTTTGGTAACTATATCGGCCTCGACGAGAGCCAGACGCTGCTGATGATACATACGCTGTGCCGTCACGGTCTGGTCAGCTACAACGAGATGACGGGCCGCGTGCTGGTCAAGGACAAGCTGGAGGACTACGTGAAGGCTTTCTCGCACGCCAAAGGCTTCGACTACGACGCCCTGACGCTTGAGAGCACCACGCGTGGTGTCAATGCGCGCATGAACCTCAACGATTATGACCTCACCATCCGCGGCGTGGAGCAGTTCGTGGTCAGCGACAGCCACGCTGTGGTGGTGCGCCCTGACTCCGCTTCGGGACGCATGGTGCATGTGGGCCGTAACCGCAGCATCCATTTCAGCGGCACGGTGGAGTGCGGCAAGTTTATTATGCAGGTCACTGACTGTGACTTCAGCTACGAGGGCTTTGCCTTCGATATGCCCACCATCAACAAGGTGGAGTTCTATGTGCCCGACTTTGTCAATCCCGACTATGAACAGCTGGTGCGCACCCCCTTGAGCGGTTTGGTGGGAAGCCTGCAGGTGGACCGCCCCGACAACCACAGTGGCCTTACCAAGAACAAGGAATACCCCATCTTCGAGAGTCGCGAGAACAGCTATGTCTACTACGACCGCAAGGCCATCCAGAACGGGCAGTACAAGCGCGAGAGCTTCTACTACACGTTGCACCCCTTCACCATTAACAGCCTGGCTGACTTTGTCACGGACAGCCTGCAGTTCAACGGTGTGCTCACGTCGGCCGGTATCTTCCCCGACATCGTCGAGCCCCTGAAGGTGCAGCAGGACTATTTCCTGGGCTTCAACATCGAGACCCCTGCCGGTGGCCTGCCCGCCTACGGTGGACGCGGTACCTACGGCAACAATATCCGTCTCGACAGTCACGGTCTGCACGGCAAAGGTAAACTTGATTACATCACGTCGCGCGCCGCTTCCGACGACTTCCTCTTCCTGCCCGATTCGGCGCTGGCTGTTACCGACACCTTCTTTGTCCGCGAGGAGCAAGGCTATCCCGATGTCCAGGGTGGCCGCACGTCGCTCCATTGGTTGCCCTATAGAGACTCGCTCGATGTGACTACCTTCGGCAAAGGCCGCCCCCTCACCATGTACCACAGCGATGCACAGCTGCGTGGCCACATGGCTGTGATGCCCAAGGGCGCAATGGCTGCCGGCACTGCCACCGTCAAGGAGGGTACCCTTGTCAGCAACCGCTTCGACCTGCTGGCACGCGAGATGAACGCCACCGTCAGCGACTTTACCCTCCGCAGCACCACCTTCGGCAATGTTGCCTTCTCGGCCAAGCGTGTGCAGTCGCACGTCGACTATGATGCCCGTCACGCCGACCTTACGATGCCTGGTGGACCGCAAATCACTGAACTGCAATTGATGCAGTATGAGGCTTATGCCGATCACTTCTCGTGGGATATGGACCGCAAGGTGCTTGACATCAGCAATTCCACCCGTGGCACCTCCGAGGGACTCGACGGCATGGATATCCGTATGCGCCTGCCCAAAGCCGACGATATGCCTGGTGTGCGCTTCGTCAGTACCGACCCCAAGCGCAATGGCCTTACATGGAACGCACTCCTCTCCACTTATCGCTACAATGCCGCCGACCTTACCGCCACCGGCGCCTACCTCATTCCTGTGGCTGACGCCGTCATTGCCCCTGCTGCCGACACCCTCCACATCGACAAGGGTGGCATCATGCGGCCTCTCACCAATGCTACAATCCTCTGCGACCGAACCAATGCCTGGCACCTTGTCAGTGATGCCTACCTCGTTGTCAATGGTGCCAACAGTTACAACGGCAAGGGCTATATTGATTGGCCGCCGACGGTCGAGTCAGCCACCGACCTGCAGCGCATCTACCTCAGCGACATCAACGTCGTTAATGGCATCACGGTGGGCAATGGCACCGTCAATGAAACTGCCACCATCAACCTAAACCCTGCCTTCGCTTTTGCCGGCAAGGTGCGTATGGAGGGCGACAAGCAGTTGCTCTGGTTTGAAGGTGGTGTGCGCCTGCTGCAGACCTGCATCCCGCGTGAGCAGACGGGCCTCCTGGCCTATGCCGGCTACACCGACCCCGAAGACATACACATCACTGTGCCTGAGCTGCCCACCGATTGGCGCGGCAAACGCATTACTGCCTCTATTCTCCTCGACAAGAGTACCCTCAAGCCCACCGCCGCCTTCCTCACCAATGAGCGTGCTGCCGACAATGAGCTGCTTGGCGCCCACGGCGTGTTGGCCTATCTGCCCGACAGCCGCACCTATATCATTGGTTCTGAAGAGAAGGTCGACGACCCCGAGGCTGTCACCGAGCCCTATCTCGCCATGCGCACCGATGGTTGTGTGGTTGATGGTGAGGGCCCCATTAACCTCTCACTCAAGCGTACCCAGGCCAACATCTACGCCTACGGTAGCGCCTCTGTGGGTATCCAACGCTCTGATGACGACCGCCTCAACACCGTCTTTGGCTTCACCTTCCCGCTGGCCGCCGAGGCTGTTGCTACGATGGTCAATGCCCTTAAGGACGATCTCCGTCTGGCTCCTACCAGCCCTACCTCCAACGCTGAGATGCGTCACGCACTGATGTATCACCTTGGCACCGAAAAAGGTGCCGCTGCCTATGCCGCATATAGTTCCGAAGGACGCCTCGACCGTGTGCCCGAGGCCATGCGTAGTATGCTGCTCTTCGACAACGTCCGTTGGCAGCACCTGCCGGGCTTCGGTCTCTATGCCGACGGTAAGGTGGGCCTCGTGGCTGCGGGAGACAAGTCCCTCGGCCTCCAGGTCCGCTTCAAGGCCCAAATCACCAAGCGCGGCAACGCCCAGCAGATGACCCTCTATGTGGAGGCTGCGCGCGACCATTGGTACTTCTTCCGCTACGACATTCTGTCACAAGACCTGACCATCTATTCCTCGATGGGTGTCTTTGAGGATGCCATCAAGTCGGTCCCCGCCGAGAAGCGCCGCGTTGAGAAGGACGGCCTCGGAGTCTTCCGTTACCATATCGGCAACAGCCGCAGCGATGTTACCGATTGGCTCACCCACTTCAGCAAGACTGTCTACGCCGGTGACGAAGAGGATTTCTAACAGATAAATACCCACGCTATGGCCCAATTCACTCACTTGCATGTACATTCGCACTATTCGATGCTCGACGGAATGTCGAAGATACCCGACCTTGTCGACAAGGCCCGCCGCGACGGTATGTATGCCCTGGCCCTGACGGACCACGGCAATATGTTCGGCATCAAGGACTTTCTTGACACCGTCAGCAAGGTGAACAAGAGCCGAGCCGAAGGGGAACCTGCCTTTAAGCCCATCGTGGGCACCGAGGCCTACTGCGCCCGTCGCAGCCTGCACGACAAGGACAAGAACCTGAAGGAGATTAACCCTGAGACGGGCCGTGACCGCATTGTGGACAGCAGCGGCTACCACCTGATCCTGCTGGCCAAGAACCTGCAAGGCTACCATTCGCTGTGCAAGTTGGCATCCATTGCCTATACGGAGGGTTTCTATAACCGTCCGCGTATCGACCATGAGGTGCTGAAGCAGTACCATGAGGGTCTTATCGTCTGCTCGGCCTGTCTGGGCGGCGAGATACCGCAGCTTATCCTGCGGGGCGACCTGGAGGGGGCCGAGCGTGCGGTGCTGTGGTTCAAAGAGGTGTTTGGCGACGACTACTACATCGAGCTGATGCGCCACCAGACCGACAAGCCCAATGCCAACTACGACACCTATAGGTTCCAAAAGAAAGTGGAACCTGTGCTCATTGAGTTGGCCCGCAAGCATAATATCAAGATTATAGCCACCAACGACACCCACTTTGTGCTCGAGGAGCACGGCGACGCCCACGACCACCTCATCTGTCTGGCCACCCAGAAGGATTACGACGACCCCAACCGTCTGCACTACACCAAGCAGGAATGGCTGAAGAGTCCCGAGGAGATGGCAGCCGTCTTTGCTGACTTGCCTGAGGCGTTGGCCAACACGATGGAGATTGCCGACAAGGTGGAGATATACAGCATTGACAGCGACCCCTTGATGCCGGTGTTCCCCATTCCCGAGAGTTTCGGCACCGAGGAACAGTGGCGCACCAAGTTCACCGACCAGCAGCTTTTCGATGAGTTCACACGCAACGAGAAGGGCGAGGTGGTGATGGATCAGGCGGCCGCCGAGAAGAAGATTAAGAAGTTAGGTGGCTACGAGAAGTTGCGCCGCATTAAGTTCGAGGCCGACTATTTGGAGCATCTCGTGTGGGAGGGTGCCAAAAAGCGCTATGGTGAGGAACTGAGCGATGAACTGCGTGAGCGTATTAACTTTGAGCTGCACACCATCAAGACGATGGGCTTTCCTGGCTACTTCCTGATTGTAAGTGACTATATCCGTGCCGCCCGCGAGGAGTTGGGCGTCAGTGTGGGCCCGGGTCGCGGCAGTGCGGCCGGCAGCGTGGTGGCCTACTGCCTGTGGATTACCGACCTCGACCCGTTGCGCTACAACCTGCTGTTCGAGCGTTTCCTCAATCCCGACCGTATCTCGCTGCCCGATATCGACGTGGACTTCGACGATGCCGGTCGTGGACGTGTGCTCGACTGGGTGACCCAGAAGTACGGCAAGGAGCGCGTGGCGCACATCATCACCTACGGCACCATGGCCACCAAGAGCAGCATTGCCGATGTGGGACGCGTGGAGAAGATACCCCTCAACACCGTCAACGACCTGAAGAAGCTCATCCCCGACCGAGGCTTCCCCGACAACGTCAAGGACGAGAAGGGCAAGTCGCCTAAGGTCAACCTGAAGAACTGTTACAAGTATGTGCCTGAGCTGCGCCGCATCATGGAGGGCGAGGACGAGAAACTGAAGCAGATGCTCACCTATGCCGAGGAGCTGGAGGACACCAACCGCCAGATAGGTATCCACGCCTGCGGCGTTATCATCGGCTCGCAGGACATCACCAACGTGGCCCCCGTGTGCGTCATCAACGACAAGGAGAGTGGCGAGGATGTGCTGGTGACGCAGTATGACGGCCATGTGGTGGAGAACGTGGGCCTCATCAAGATGGACTTCCTCGGCCTCAAGAACCTTACCATCATCAAGAACTGTGTGCGTATGGTCAAGAAGCGGCTGGGCATCGACATCGACGTGGACCACCTGCCGCTGGACGACGAGCTCACCTACAAACTCTTCTGCGAGGGCAACACGGTGGGCGTATTCCAATTCGAGTCGGCCGGCATGCAGAAATACCTGCGCGAACTGCAGCCGCATGTCATCGACGACCTCATCGCCATGAACGCCCTCTACCGTCCGGGCCCCATGGACAACATCCCCGAGTTTATCGATCGCAAGCAGGGACGCAAGCCCATCGAGTACGACATTCCCGTGATGGAGAAGTACCTCAAGGACACCTACGGCATCACCGTCTACCAGGAGCAGGTCATGCTCCTGAGCCGCCTGCTGGCGGGCTTCACGCGCGGCCAGAGCGACACCCTGCGCAAGGCTATGGGCAAGAAGCAGATTGACAAGATGAACGAGCTGGAGATGCTCTTCTACGAGGGCGGCGAGAAGAACGGTCACCCCAAGGAAATCCTTTCCAAGATATGGGAGGAGTGGAAAAAGTTCGCCTCCTACGCCTTCAACAAGTCCCACGCCGCCTGCTATTCCTGGGTGGCCTACCAGACAGCCTACCTCAAGGCACACTATCCCGCCGAGTATATGGCCGCCGTGATGACTTCGGCGCAGACCGATATCAGCCGTGTGCGCGAGTTGATGGACGACTGCCGCAAGCAGGGCGTCGAGGTGGCTGCCCCGTCGGTCAATGAGAGTGACATGGACTTCAGTGTCGATAGCGAGGGCCGCATCCGTTTCGGGCTCCAGGCCATCAGCGGCATGGGAGAAGCAGCCAGCAGTGTCATCATCGCCGAGCGCGAGAAAAACGGCCCGTATAAAGACATCTTCGACTTCCTCAAACGGGTGGACATGCACGCCGTCAACCGCAAGAACATAGAGGTGCTGGTCAAGGCAGGCGCCTTCGATGGCATCGGCGACATGCACCGCGCGCAGTACTTCTTCAAGGAGAACGAGTTGGAGACCACCCCCACCTATCTGGATCAGTTGGTGCGTTGGGCTGTGCGGCGCCAAGACGGCGCCAACTCGGCCCAGATGAGCATCTTCGACATGAGCAGCGAACTGTCGGAAGAGGACCATCCGCCTGTGCCGCAGTGCGAACCCTGGACCAACATCGTCAGGTGCAAGCACGAGAAGGAGGTCATATCCACCTACCTCAGTGGCCATCCGCTCGACGACTACAAGTACGAGATGCGCTGGATGACCGACATCACCGTCGACAAACTCGCCAACCTCGAGGCCTTGGGCGAACGCGAAGTGCGCTTTGCGGGCCTTGTGTCCGACTGCAAGAAGATGACTTCGCGCTCCGGTGAAGGTTTTGGCAGCATGACCATCGACGACTACAGCGGCAGCTATGAACTCCGCTTGTTTGGACAGGAGTATGGCGACTTCGCCGGTTTCTTCCAGGACGATACCTTCATCTATTGCCGCGGCCGCGTCACCATCCGCAACTACACCGACAAGAACGGCAACCCGCGCGTCTATTCCAAGCTGCACATCAACACCATGATGTACCTCGCCAACGTGATGGACCGCTACACCTCCAAACTCACCTTCAAGGTCAACCTCTCCGACATCGACGCCGACTTCTGCAACGCCATCGAGCGGCTGGCCAAGAAGCACAAGGGCAAAGTGGCGCTGCAAGCCACGGTTGTCGATCCAGTGCACAACCTCTCGCTCACAATGGGTTCCCCGAGTCTCCGTGTCGTTGCTCGCGACGTGCTGGCCGACCTGGAGAAAATCAAGGGGGTGTATGACATTAAACCCCAGCAGAAGTCATGATGCCGCCGCTCACCACCTCCGTCCCCGTGCCGCACATGCCGTTCAGGATTGACTTTGCCACCGGCATCGTCAGCCTCGGCTCCTGCTTTGCCGACGAGATAGGCAAGCGCCTGCGCGACGGCGATTTCTATGTCGAACTCAACCCCTTCGGCACCCTTTACAACCCCGCCTCCATCGCCGCGGCGCTCCACCGCCTGATTGACGATAGGGAAATCACTGCCGACGACTTGGTCTTCCAAGACGACCTCTATCACTCGTGGCACCACCACGGCAGCTTCTCGCGGCCCACGCCCGAGGAGACCCTCGAGGCATGCAATGGCCGCATCCATCAGGCCCACCAGGCCCTCGGCAGCGCCAAGCTGCTCATGGTTACCTTCGGCAGCGCCTGGGTGTTTGAGCACGAAGGGCAGGTCGTGGCCAACTGCCACAAGGTGCCACAGCAGGAGTTCCTGCGCCGCCGCCTGTCGGTAGACGACATCGTGGCCTTGTGGCGTCCGCTCCTCGACGAGCTCCACGCCCTCTATCCGCAGCTTGCCGTCCTCTTCTCCGTCAGTCCCATCCGCCACATGGCCGACGGCCTCCACGGCAACCAGCTCAGCAAGAGCACCCTCCTCCTGGCCATCGACGAACTCATCACTCATTACTCATCACTTATCACTCATCACTCATCACTTGTTTACTATCCCGCCTACGAGCTGGTCCTCGACGAGCTACGCGACTATCGCTACTTCGGCCCCGACATGTGCCACCCCTCCGACCTGGCCGTCGAAATCGTGTGGGAGCACTTCCAGCGCGCCACTATGGTCGGCGCCGTCCGCCAGCAGGCTCAATTCAACCGCAAGCAGCACAAGCAGGAGCGCCACATCCCCCTGCATCCCGCACCAACCCCTGCTGTTTGACGGTTGTTTAATGGCCGTTCTTTGGTCGTTCTTTGGAAAAAAGCGAAGAACGACCGTTGAACGACCGTTGAACGACCGTTGAACTGCCATTGAACGGTCGGTGTTGGCTCCCTCTCTTCTTCATTTGTTCGACGACAGTTCTTCAACAGTTCTTCAACTTTTTCTTGAAGAACTGTTGAAGAACTGCTGTTGAACAGTTGGAGAAGGGGCGGACACAATAAATGGGCATAGGGTGACGTTATGGAATTATAAATAGGAATAATATGAAAAAGAACATTGCACTTGTGATGGGTGGCTACAGCGGCGAGCACGACATCAGCATCGCCAGCGGCAACCAGGTGTACGGTCAGCTGGACCATAATAAATATAATGTATATAAGATTGTCATTGACCGTGAGGGTTGGTATTGGCTCGACGGGGAAGAGCACCGCCCCGTGGACCGCGGTAACTTCACTATTCAAGCAATCACGCAATCAGGCGATCAAACAATCCACTTCGACCTGGCCTTTATTATCATCCACGGCAACCCAGGCGAGAACGGTGTGCTGCAGGGCTATTTCGACGTGCTGGGCGTGAAGTACACCACCTGCGGCTTCTACACCTCAAGCCTCACCTTTCACAAAGGTTTTTGCAACCCTGTGGTGAAGAGTTTCGGCATTGTCAAGGTGGCCAAGTCTATTTTGCTTAACGAGGAGCCCAAGGACACGGCTTTCTTCACGCTGACGTTGCCGGTCTTCGTTAAGCCGGCCGCCGGCGGCAGCAGTGTGGCCACCACCAAGGTGAAGCATGAGGCCGACCTGCTACCCGCCATCCGCGAGGCCTTCACCGAGGACCATGCCGTGCTGGTGGAGGAGTGCATCAAGGGGCGCGAATTCGACTGCGGCGTGTTCCGCAAGGCCGACGGCGAGAAGCTGGTCTTCCCCATCACCGAGATTATCCCCAAGGGAGGCCACGAGTTCTTCGACTACGAGGCCAAGTATCAGGGCTTCAGTAACGAAGTGACGCCCGCCGAGGTCGACGAGCGTATTTCAAAGCATATTCAAGAGGTTTCGTCGCAGCTCTACGACTTGCTGGGCTGCCGTGGCATCGTGCGCTTCGACTTCATTCACGACATGAAGGCCGACGAACTTTATTTCCTGGAGGTGAATACCATCCCGGGACAGAGTGCCGAGAGCATCGTGCCCAAGCAGGCCAAGGCAATGGGCATCAGCCCTGCCGAGCTGTACGAGATGGCTATTCAGGCCGCCCTTTAAACTATAATTTAACCTCTGTTTAACTACTGTTTAACTAAGAATTGTAGTTAAACAGTAGTTAAACAGAGGTTGTCCGATAGTCGAAAAGCCGGAGTTACTACTTGTTGCGGACGCCGTAGCCTACGAGCTGACGGAGCAGCGCGTCGTAGTTGAGGTTGATGTAGACCGAGCCGCGATAGCGTCCCGTAGGGGTTTGGCGGGGTTCGGCTTCGAGCTGGGCACCTGCGATGTGGGGCTTGTAGGGGGCGTTCTTGCCGGTGAAGAAGGTGTGCGCGAGCCAATACTTGTTCTCCTTCTGCATCAGTTTCTCGCCATTGTTGATGCCGGGCACGCCCTCGGTGAGCAGGATGTACATCAGCGCTTCGCCTGCGCAGGCTTCGATGTCGCCTTTCTTGTCCACCTCCACCTCGACGGTGAAGAGGGCCTGTTTGCCTTTGTGCTCCAGTAGCACGACTTTTCCGTCATAGGAGTTCTGGGCTGCCGCCGAGAACAGCGACAGCACCAGAACGGCCAATGTTAGGAGTTTCCTCATAATGTGTGTTGTTTAGAAGTGCAGCCAGGGCTCCTCTTTGGAGGTGACAACCATCTGGATGCCTTCGTCGAAGTTAGCCTTGATTTCCTTGTTGCCTTTGGTGATGGTGATTTCGGACATTTCCTCGCCCATCACCTCTTTCACCTTGGCGGTGCCGATGGTCTTGTAGACCTTCTTGCCGGCGATTTCGGTCTCGACCTGCACGTCGAAGTAGAGGCCGTCGCAGACGCCAATCATTTCGCCACCCTCAATGTAGGCGGTGTTGGCTTTGTCCTTTTTGGTTTCGTTGATGCCCACGATGGGAACGCGCACGGGGCAACCCTTGTCGATAAGGCGGCGCATATCCTGGTCTTGGAACTTGAGGGCGTCGTTGACAGAGGCGTCTTTGCTGCCGTTGTCGGTGCCGATGCTGCTGGCGTCACGGGTAGCCATCACTTTGCCGGTGCGGGCGTCGGTGATCTGCAGGTTGAAGTTGACGGTGGTAGCCCAATAGTCACCGGTCAGGGTGCTGGTTTTCTTCTCGGTGGTGGGGTCGGCGATGCGGCCGGTGATAATGTAGTCCACTTTGTCCTTGTCGACGTTGTTCAGGTCAACGGCATTGACGCGGCAGGTGGGCATGGCGGTCAAGGCGGCGGAGCGCATGGCGGCAGCATTCTTGCCGGTGAACTCGCCGACGGCGACGGTAACTTTCTCCTTGGTGTACTGGGCATAGCAGAACGACATACCCATCAGCGCCAACAGCGCAAAAGCGAATACTTTCTTCATAGTGGTGTTGTTTTAAATTGTTTGTATTGTTTTGTATTGTTCGTTGTTGTTTTCTTGCAGCTATCAATCGTCCATGGCGAGGCGGAAGCCCACGGTGGGCGACGAGTCGTTGGGGTCCATGTGGCTGCGGGTGGTGGCACGGAGCGGGTAGTCGGTGGGCGTGTCATAGCTACCGCCGCGGATGACGCGGTGCCAGCCGCGGTCGGGGCCCGTGGGGTTGACGGTGCGTTCGGTGGGGTAGTAGCCGAACCAATCGGAGCACCATTCGGCCACGTTGCCGGCCATGCCTTTAATCTTCAGTGCGTTTTCGCCGCAGGCCGAGACAAGGCCAGGGGTGTTGGTCTTGTAGATGGAGCCTTTGGGGGCTTTCTGTCCATCGTTGGTGCCTCGGGCACGGGCGGCGAACTCCCATTCGGCCTCGGTGGGCAGACGGAAGTGGGTGCCGCAACGGGCGTTGAGGCGCTTGATGAACTCGAGGCAGTCGTCGTAGGTGACGTTCTCCACGGGACGGTTGGGCTCGCCCTGGTAGACCGAGGGGTTGCTGCCCATCACCTTCTCCCACAGAGCCTGCGACACCTCGGTGGCGCCGATGCTGTAGTTGCGCAGCACCACGTCGTGAGGCGTGGCCACGTTGAAGTTGGCCTTGTTCAGCACTTCGGTGGTGCCCATAGTGAAGGTGCCGCCAGTCACTTTGACCATCTCGTAGCTGATGCCGTCGAGCGAGAAGGTGCCGGCGGCGTGCATGGTCATGCTGCAGGTAATCTTTTTGTTCAGCTGGATGTCCACGGTCTGGCGCTCGTCGTTGTAGCCTTTGGCGCGCAGTTCGATGTCGTGCTTGCCCTCGGGTCCTTTGTACTCGTAGGGAGCCACACTGCTCATCTTCTCGCCGTCCACATAGACGTCCACGTCCTTGATGTTGCTCTCAATCTTCACGGTGCCTGTGGGGCCGTCGTAGGCTATCTGGGGGCGCTCGATATTCATCACGTAGGTGACGTTGCTCTCGATGGGGTCGAATTCGTGGCGCAGGGGCAGGTACTTCTTGGTCTTGATGGTAATCCAATTGGCACCCTTCATCATGTAGACCCACCACTCGCCGTCCTTGTACTCGGACGAGATGATGTCGCCCTCGAACTGTGCGTCAGGGATGACAAGGCCCATGCGGATGAGGCCGCAGCGCACGCCGTTGGCATCCTCCTTGGGGTACTTGACCGCGTCGGTCATGGTCATGTCGGCACGGAACTCAAGCACCTTCAGCTCCTGGGCGAAGGCGACGGAGGCAAGCAGGACCATAAAGGCTGCTATCAGTACTTTCTTCATGATGCGAAGTTAGTTAAGTTTGAAGTTGTTGAGGGTGAAGACCTCGCTGTCGTCGATTTGCATGGGCTGCCAGGTGCGGACCATGATTTTGGGTTGGAACTCGTCGGTGAAGTCCCAGACGATGAAGACGATGCCCTCGTCGCTGTAGTTCTTGGTAAACCAGCCCTGCTTCAGCGTGACGCCGTAGTAGTTGGGCTTGGCGCCGTGGCGGACAATCTCGATGTCGTCGAACTTGACGTTGATGTAGCCGTTGTTCTTGAACACGCGGCGCAGGCCGGCGAGGTACTGCTGCTTGCCCTGGGTGGTGTACTCCACGCTGATGGGCTTCATGTCGGTGTGCTCACGCTTGACCACCTTGCCGGTGACAATGAGGGCGTCGTCGCTGAAGACGTTCTCCATGAAGTTGATGTCCTTCTGGCAGTAGGCGTTGCGGAACTGCTCCACCCAATGGAGTATCTGCATGCGGCGGTCCATGTCGTTCAGTTTCTCGCCCTCCTTGATGATGCGCAGGTACTGCTGCATGCCCATCGTGATGTTGAAGTCGCTGATTTTGCCGTTGCGGTCATAGTTGATGCAGACCTCCTGGTTGCGGTCGCCCACATAGGAGTTGTCGAGGGGTTTCATCTCCACGGCGATGTTGCGCACCTGGTAGCCGATGACGGCACCCGAGCTGGACTTGACACGGAGGCAGTGCTCCACGATATCGTCGTCGACCACGCGGAAGTGGACGTTGTTCCACATCATGCCGATGCTCTGTGATGCAAGGTTGTCGATGCCGATGCCGCTGTAGTTGATGTCGGCGTTTTTCGACTCGGCGCGATTGATGGCTGTCAGCAGGCGTGCGGTGTTCTGCTCCATGGTGGCTTTGATGTTGCCGTTGATGCCATCGGAGAACTCGAAAGCCACTTCGTCCTGGGCGTGCAGGGCTAAGGGAAGCAGCATGGCCAATGCTAATAATATCTTTTTCATCTTTGTTGTTATTTTGCTAAGTTAAACCAAAGTGCGTTCATACCTTTGTACTCGCTGAGCGAGGAATATTGCATGTTCTTGTAGTCGATGCGCTGTGTGGTGCCGGGGCCGAGGATGGTCACCAGCTTGCCGCTGCCGTCGAAGATGGCCCAATAGGCATCGGTGGCCGAAGGGCAGTTGTCGGCATTGCCGTAACGCTTGATTTTGTATTCGGCTTTCAGACGGTTCAATTTGGCGCGTACCGACGTCATGTCGGGGCACTCGAGCAGCGACACCATCGCCATCTGTTGCCATCCCGTGAGGGGCGACTCCACCTTGCCGGTGGTAGTGGCTGTGGCAGCAGGCTGCTGTTGCTGTTGCGGCTGACTTGTCGGCTGGGCGGGAGCTGGAGTCTCGGTGACGGTCGGCACAGGGGTGCTTTGGGTGGTGGTTGTAGCACCTTGGGCAGGCAGGTTCACTGCTGTGTTGGTGTTGTTGTTCACCGCCACGGTGTTGCTGACCGCCTCGATGTCGTACTTCTTGACGTAGACAAACACGCGGTGCATCTCGCCGCGCATCATGCTGAGCGATTCACCTTTGGTCTTTACATCCTTTATAAGCACGTTGTCGGCCGCACTGAGCGATTTGCTCGAGGCAATGTACTCCTGCACTTGCTGCAGCAGCAGTTCGTAGGCCACGCTCTGCGCTTCCGTCTCGCTCTCCATGGTCGCTTCGGCGTAGAGGTAGAGGGGGCTGCGCTTAATCTGGTTGATTTGCTTCGAGGTGGTCTGGGCCGTGGCCGAGAACCCTATAAGCAATGCTGCGGCCACGAGGGCCATTCTTTTGTATTTATTTATATTCATTTTCCTTAAATAATGATTTGACATTGGAAATAGGTACATAGCTGTTCAGCCGCGCACTCATGTTGCCCTTGCGGTCGACAAGGATAGCGGGGTTGAACTCGAACTTCATCACGTGGGCATAGCCGAGGGCCTCGTTCTGCATTACGTACTCGCAGACCACTTTGCCCTCCTCCGAACTGATGACGCCGAAGAATGGGGTGCAGCCTTGCTCGATGCCGAAAGCCACCCACTGACGCAGCGGCACGGTGGCATCCTCAGTGCGGTAGCCATATTTCACCATGCGTATGTCGAGCATGAGCTGGTTGTCAATGTCGGTGCCGGTGGCCAGGTTGGCCATAGTCTCCAAGGGCAGGTCCTCGCTGTATAGCAGTTCAAACTTGCCTTGCTCATTCTTGACATAATAGCGGTTGGTGTTCAGTTCGGGCAAAACGTAGCTGGAGCCTGCCAGCAGGTAGACGGCGCTCGAGCCCATCTGTTGCAGCAGTTCTTCAACCACTTGGTGTTCCTCCGCTTTAGGTATAGGGGTGCGCCACACGTCCTCGAACAGCCGGTTCTCGGCTTCCATCAGTGTGGTGCCGAGGATAAGCTGGTAGGAGGCAGGATAACTGATAATGACCGTGCGTTGGTCGCCACGGAAGAAACTCACCGCATAGCGTTTGCCATCAACAAGGCTGATTTCCATTGCCGAAGTGTCGGCCAATGCCGCTTGCAGTTGGCTGAAGCCGCCTTGCAGGAAGGCAATCTTCTCCTCGCGCAGGTAGGTGTCCACCGGCTTGCCCTGTATCTCTCCCTGTGCATAGCCTTCGGTCAAGCGTTCCAGGAAGCGGTAGTGCTGGCGCTCCACGCCGGTCTGGGCTACAGCCGTCGCCGAGCCTCCTACAAGGAGCAGGAGGCTCAGGACGAAGGTAGTCATTAAACGTTTGGTGTCCACTTTACTTAGATATTGAACCACTTGCGGGTGCCATCGGCACGGTGCAGTTCGCCGGCACGCAGGCGGCCGTTCTCGAACTTGGTGTTCTCGATGGTCTCGCCAGCGCTCACTTCAAGAGTCGAGCCGCGACCGTCCTTCAGGTCAATGCTGTAGCTCTGGGTGATTTTCAGTGAGCCGCCCACACCGTGGGGGACGCCTCCCTGGGTAGGACCGCTATAGTTGGCCCAGCCAAGGTTCTTGGCGCCGGTTTGGGTGCCGCCACCGTTTCCTCCGGTGCTGCCACCACCATTGTTGCCGCTCTTGCTGATGGTCACTTGGCAGGAAGCCGAAACGGCCTCGCCTTTCTTGGGCTGCACAGTGGCAGTGATGTTGGCCGTGCCTTTGTCGTGGGCTTTTACGATGCCGCTTTCAACGGTGGCCACAGCCTCGTTGTCCGAGGTCCAAACAACTTTCTTGGCATATTTCTCGGGGGTCGTGGAGACCGTGAGAGTAGCGTTTTCGTCGGCCTTCAGCTTCATCTCGTTTTGGTCGAGGGTGATGGTGACGGCTTCCGCTTTCGAGCTTCCGTTGAGGCCGAAGTAGGCGCCGGCGCCACCGCCGCCGAGTACCACGACGGCTGCCGCAATAATCAGGGGCAGTTTGCTTTTGCCGGGCGTTACTTTTACGTTTTCCAGCTCGTGCAGGTCTTTGCCGCACTCCTGGCATTTGAATTCGGTAGAATCTACCTCTTGGATTTCATTATTGTCTGCAAGGCTGCAGTTGTCAAAGTTCTTGCAGATACCTTTCTTGATAGCCATAGTTAATGTATGTGTTTAATTTATGCTTCTTTTAATTCGTTGTTGAGAATCTCGATGGCGAGGTTCTTGTACTTCTGGAACTCGGGATGGAATTCGTTGCCTTCGCAGAGCGAGTCCTTCACCAGGGTGGAGAGCACCTGTCCCAGGATGGGTTTCAGGGCAGCCTTCTGGTCGTTGCTGCGAGCCTCGGTCTGCAAGGTGCGCTGCACCAGGTTCTGCAGTT
This sequence comes from Bacteroidales bacterium, assembly GCA_017551765.1. Classification (GTDB taxonomy): domain Bacteria; phylum Bacteroidota; class Bacteroidia; order Bacteroidales; family P3; genus Colimorpha. The sequence continues at coordinate 6,099 of JAFZKV010000002.1, read as the reverse complement.
CGACGGCTTTGCCGTAGTCGTTGGACAGGGCTTCCCACACCGAAGCGAAGGTCTTTCCGAGCGGAGTCCACTCGTCGTTGCCGAAGACATCTTTCTTCTTCATGGCCGAGAAGCGTTCGCCTGTGGTGGGGTTCTGCTGCTCCTGGATGAGGCCGAGGGTGTAGGCCAGCATCAGAGGTTTGATAATCTCTTTGCGAATGTCGCGGCTGTCCTTCTCGAAGAGGGCGGGGAACTGCAGGCCGCTTTCGGTGTGCAGCACCATGCGGTTGAAGGCGCCGTCGGGGGCGGCCAGCAGGCGCTCATACTTGTCGCGCAGGGTGACCATGTTGGCCAAGTAGCGCAGCGGGAAGCCGGCGTTGACGCACACGCACACAATCTCGTTGGGTTTGTAGTGGGTCGACACATCCTGCGGCGTGAAGCCCGGGACAGCTTTCATGAAGGCGTCGACCAGCTGGTTGCGGAAGGCCTGGGTGCTTTCGTCGGCGGCAGGGATGCTCACCTGCACCATGCTCATCATGGCACCGGTGTTGCCGGCGATGACCTTGCTCTTCTCCTGGGAGTTGAACTGCACATAGGTGCTGGCGTTCTGCACAATCTGTTTGACGAACTGCTCCATGCGGTCCTCGCTGGTGAGTTCTTGTTTCAGCTTGTCAAGGATGTTGACGCCCACCATGCGGCTCAGCGGGTCGCTCTTGGCGGTCTCCTCCATAGCGCTGACGGCGTTGTCGGTGCAGATGTCGAGCACGGTGTCGCTCACGCTGTTGAAGTCGGTCTTGTCATACAGGTTGGCAAACGAACGCTCGCCGTCCTCGCCGAGGTTGGCAATGAGGGCGTTGCGCACCGTTTGGGCCGTCTGTTCCTGATATTCGCGGTTGGCGGTGTACTGACGCACAATCATGCGCACCTTCTCGGGGTCGTACTTCTTGATGTTCGACTCGTCCTCGTCCTCGTGGGTCTTGCACTTGCTGGCAGCCTGTTTCTCCACCTCGACGTTGATTTCGGAGATGCGGTCCTTGAAGGCGCGCACACCTTCCTGCATCTTGCTCAGTTCAAGCACGATTTCGCCGAGCAGCTCCTTGGCGTAGTCGTAGGCTTCCATGCGGGTGGCGGTGGTATAGTAGTCGCTGATGGCGGTCTGGTAGCGGCCGAAGATCTTGCCCGAGGCACCGGTGATGGCATCGCGCAGCCAGCCGATGTTGTCGTATTCAATCTTCTGCAACTTCATCTCGTCGATGGCTTTGGGCAGGGCCTCGTTGGCCAAGTTGGACTTCTGGGTGGTGAACTTGCCCATGCGCTCGTTGCAGTCGCCGATAAGGATGCCGATGTATTTCTCAATCTCAAGCATCGACTTGTTGCCGGTGGCCCAATCGGTGAACATCTTGTTCTCGATGTGGCGGCGGATAAACTTGGCGTAGGCCTTCAGTTCTTTACGCTGGTTGGCATAGAAGGTCTTGACGCCCTGGTTGCGGAAGTCGCGCTCGAAGAAGTTCTTGCAGCGCTCGGAGAGCTCGTTGACCCACGTCTTCTTGTCGGCCACGGTCTGCATGATGTCGTTCACCTCGCGTGCGGTACGGGTAGCCCAGGTGTTGTCAAGCTCTTTCCACTTCTTGCTCGAGTCGTTCTCGATAATCATCTCCGACAGCATCAGGTGGCTGTTGTCGAGCATCAGCGAGCCGCGGTTCTTCGGGCTCTTGATTTCCTCCACATAGCCGGAGCCCACCTCGTCGAGGGTGCGTTCGCTGTAGCCCTGGCCGTCGAGCCAATAGTTATAGGTGAGCTGCTTGGCAGCCTGGGTGGCGTAGCTGTAGGTGACGAATTCGCGCACCTCGCTCTCGGGATAGGCCACGCGGGTGATGCCGAAGCTGAGGAACTTGCGCGAACGGGTACGGGCACCCGACTGATCCACCTCGGGGCCGGCGCCTTCGTTCTCGCAGCCTTCCATGCGGGCCATCTTGCCCTGGCCGCCGGCCAACGTGCTGGCCACAACGGTTTGGAACAGGAAGTCGGCCACCACGGCTGGCAGCGCATGACCCAGCTCGAGCACCTTGCCGCGCTCGTTGACGTTGCTGTAGATGTAGCAGGCCTCAAAGGGCTCCTGGTTCTGCAGCAGGCGCTGCACCTGGCCGCTGAATATGTCGCGTTCGCCCTTGACGTCGACGGGCTTGTAGCTGCCCACGCTCATGGCGTTGAGCTCGGTGAGGGCGGCATAGCCGTTGGCCTGGTAGAAGCCGGCGTCGTGGTCGGTGTGGACCATCGTCTGCTCGGGCATGTACACCATCAGGCGCATCTTGAAGGCTTTGGTGTCCTGATTGTAGGGGAACCAAGTGCGTATCTGGGTGACGGCGTCGACAATGGAGCCGGAACCCGTACCGCCGGCCAAACCGGCGCAGATGTGGAACGTAACATCGCTCTCGCCGCTGTCCTGCTGCAGGCGCTTGACGGCGCCACGCACAACGCTCTCGAAGTTGAGCGTGTTGTTCTTGTCGCTCAGGTTATTGGCAATCAGGGTACGGCCCAAGCGGCGGCGCTGACCGCCGATGCCGGCGCTGATCAGCGGACCCATCTTGTCGCGCATCATGCGGACGTCCTCGGGGTTGAGGAAGGCCTGTAGGCCGGGATACATGTTGATGTTCTCCAGCATCGAGGCGTTGATGCCGTTGATGTTCACTTTCTGGCTTTCGCCCAGGTGCACGCTCTTGCCCATGACCTTCCAATCCTTGCGGTCGTTGAGGTCGGCGGGCGACGAGTCGACATAGACGTAGTCGAGGTGCAGGCCGTGGCCGGGCTCGGTGGTGCGGAACTCTTCGTAGATGCGTTTGCGGAACTCGCGCAGGACTTTGCCGCCGGTGCCGCCTAATCCGATGATAAGGTGATTTGACATAGTAATGTGTGTTTATTTGTTGATTTATTTTTGTTTGTTTTCCCAATCAGAAGTCCTCGTAGCGGGTGTTGGTGCTGTAGCCCTCACCGTCGTCGCGTCGGCGCGAGGGGCCTCGGCGGCCACTCACGTCCTGCATGGTGCGCTCGGTGATGAAGTAGGTCAGCGCCGAGGTGAGCACCATCAGGATGATGCAGATGATGATGGTGCGGTTGGCAGTGCGCTCGATGCGGTCGTTAATACTCTGGGAAATCTCCGACACGCCGTAGTTGACAATCTCGTCGGCCCCCATAGCGGTGGCAATGTTGTTCACGCCGTCGCCCACGCCGGCCACCGTGGCCGTCAGGTTCTGCTTGGCTTCGATGGCGCCCGTCATGCCCGACGCTTCGAGCCACAGCAGCAGAAAGCCCACTGCCAGAACAATATACGATAAGGTTGTCAGTTTCTTACGTCCGTTCATACCGGTGACCAGCAGGCTCACCAGCAACGTCAGCACAAGTGCTATGATAATTCCCCAAGGCATGGTATATTCTTTATATTATTAACCGTTATTTGTTTATAACTTATTGTTCTACAACGGCCTGCGCTATGATACTCAGAATATTGTAGAACTGCAAAGGTAAACACTTATTTTGAATTTTGCAAGCAATTTATTGATTTTTATAAAATTTTTTCATGTTTTATGTTGAGGGTGACCACCCTCTAAGCAGTGGATGACTGCCCACTGACACCCACTGTTATTCGATTGTTGTCCGTTTGTTGTCCGCTTGTTGTTCGATTATTAAACGGACAACAAGCGGACAACAAACGGACAACAAACGGACAACAGGCTGACTTATAGCGGTTTTATTAGGGTGCGAAAACCTACCTGTTGTTAAATTTTCACGCGTCTGTGTGTAATTCGAGTTTTTTATGTAAATTTGCAAAAGATTGGCTATGAAGTTTATTCGCTCTATACTACTCATACTCAATATCCTGCTGGCTGTGGGCCTGTTGCTGTCCACCCTGGCGGGAAGCGTCAGCCCGTCGCGCTTCATGCCGCTGAGCCTTGCGGCCTATCTCTACCTGCCTCTGTTGGGGGCCAACCTGCTGATGGTCGTGGTGTGGCTGCTCATGGGTCGGTGGGAGTTTCTGCTGAGCGTGGCGGTCATCGCGCTGCGGTGGAGCATGGTGGGCATGTATTTCCAAGTGGGCGGCACCTCCAAGGTGCCCGACCGCGAAGAGCACCCCATGATGGTGACGCTGATGACCTACAACGTGCATCAATTCCAGGGCCGCGACGACCAGCCGGCACAATCCGACACCCATGCGGCGGTGTTCCTCGACCTGGTGCGCCGCCAGCAGCCCGACGTGCTGTGCCTGCAGGAGTATGCCGCCCCCAAGACGCTGCGCGTGACCGACAGCCTGGTGCTGATGGGCTACAACCACTACTACGGAGCCCACACCTCAACCACCGGCCTGCCCTACGGCACGGTGGTCTTCAGCCGGCTGCCCGTCACCTATGTGACCCGCATTGACAGCGAAAAAATATTGGTCGAGCTGCTGAAGGAGAGCCGTCCGCTGCGCGTCTGCTGCATCCACATGGACAGCTACCGCTTCGACGCCACTGACCGCGAGGAGATAGAGCGCATGCGTCGCGGCGAGGTGCAGGAGTCGAGCCGTCGCACCCTCGGCAAGGTGCGCGAAACCATCCTCAGCCATGAGACCGAATGGGTGCAGCGCATCGAACCTGTGGTCAGCGGCAGCAGCGTGCCCCTGGTGGTGGCCGGCGACCTGAACGACATACCCAATTCATGGCTCTCCTGCCGCCTGTCGGAATGTCTGAAAGACAGCTTCCGCGAGAAAGGCAGCGGCTTCAGCGACACCTACAACGGTGGCTTCCCACAGTTCCGCATCGACGCCGTCTTCCATAGCGAGGGGTTGCAGACGCTCAGCTACAAGCGGCTGCGCGTCGACCTCTCCGACCACTACCCCGTAATGACCGCCCTTGAACTTGTGCCATGAAGAAAAGCGACCTCTATAAGCATGTGACGGCCTACTTTGAAAAGGCTATGCCGGTGGCCGAGACCGAGCTCCACTTCGACTCGCCCTTCCAACTGCTGGTGGCTGTGGTGCTGTCGGCACAATGCACCGACAAGCGCGTCAATATGGTGACGCCGGCCCTCTTTGCCGCCTACCCCGATGCCGCCACGATGGCGCAGGCCTCCGAGGAGGAGATTTTCAGTTACATACACTCCGTTTCCTATCCCCACAACAAGAGCCACCACCTGAAAGGGTTGGCCACGATGCTGGTGGAGGAATTCGGCGGCGTGGTACCCGACGATGTCGACGAGCTGCAGCGCCTGCCAGGTGTGGGCCGCAAGACCGCCAATGTGGTGGCCGCTGTGGTCTTCGACCAACCCGCCATGCCGGTCGACACGCATGTCTTCCGTGTGGCCAATCGCATAGGATTGACCCTCAACAGCAAGACCCCACTGCAAACCGAGCGCGAGTTGGTCAAATACTTCCCGCCCGAACTGTTGCCCAAGGCGCACCATTGGCTCATCCTGCATGGTCGCTACGTCTGCCAGGCCCGCAAGCCCAAGTGCGACCAATGCGGCCTGACCGACGTTTGCCGCCACCACTCATCACTTATCACTCATCACTCATCACTCAAGAAGGGAGGCTGCGATGCTGTTTAGCTATCCTGCTTTCCTGTGGGGGCTCACGGCGGTGCTCATCCCCATTGCGGTGCACCTCTTCAACTTCCGTCGCTACCGCAAGGTCTACTTCAGCAATGTGGACCGCCTCAGCGAGTTGCAGAGCGAGAGCCGTCGTCGCAACACCGTGCGGCAGTGGCTGGTGCTGCTGATGCGCATCCTGGCGGTGGTGTTCCTGGTGCTGGCGTTTGCCCAGCCGGTGCTGCCCTCGTCCGGACACAAGACGGTGGCCGGCAGCACGGTGGTGAGCATCTATATTGACAACTCGTTCAGCATGGAAAGCGCCTCGAGCGACGGCAGCCAACTCGACGCCGCGCGGCAGAAGGCCCGCGAGGTGGCCGCCGCCTACGGCGTCGGCGACCGCTTCCAACTGATGACCAACGATATGGCTGGCGCGCAGATGCGCTGGCTCAACCGCGACGAACTGCTGACGGCCGTCGACGAGGTGGCGCTGTCGCCTGCCTCACCGCTGCTCAGCGAGGTGGCCGCACGCCAAAGTGCCTTCATGCGCCAGAGCGGTGC
>JAFZKV010000036.1 GCA_017551765.1 Bacteroidales bacterium | reverse complement strand
GTTCATCCTGAGCCAGGATCAAACTCTTCATTGTAAGAATTGTTCTTTGAGGTTTTACGTTTCACGTTTGATGTTTTACGTTTTACGTTCGCCTCTTACCTCTTTGACTCGTCTTCGTGTCCTCACTATACCTTATATATAATGATTGACACACGCTATCTCTAATCTCTCATTAATTTCAAACAACGCTCGCTTTCATCTTAAATTATCAACACCCTTTTTTCGGGCGAAAGCGGATGCAAAGATACAACCTTTTTCAAAACCACCAAAATATTTTTTTGAAAAAATCCAATAAATTATCTGTAATCATTGTATTTCAGTTATCTACAAAACAAACTTTTTTTAAGGAAGGCCAACTGAGAGCCTGCAAATCGCACCATAGGAGCACGGAAAATACCGTTTTTTGCACCACAAACGAGAAGAGTGCTGTTAATAACTCAGAAAGTATTGATTAGCAATAGCATACGTAACAAATAACACATCATTAGTTATAATCTCCAGCAGAGTCGAAATCCACATACTTTGAAATCTTTTGAATTTATGGATTACGCCGCAGTCGGGAGCCCAAAAACAGGTATGAATATCAGGATGATACAATTCTATGTCTTACTCAACGCTTACTCTTCTCTTAATCATCGCTAAAATAAATATTACATCTGTAGGCAATAAATAGGAGAAGGTTACGTTATGAGTAATATTTGGGGAGTGATTTGTGGGGAGTGAATGAGGAGTGAGAGGGAAGTGAAAGGGGAGTGAGAGAGGAGTGAGGGGGACAATAGTATTATTGCTTAATTATGCTTATATTACATAAACAACTGTTTATCAACAATAAATAAAACATAACTATCGTCTCATTCACTCCTCACTCACTCCCTTCTCACTCCCCACTCACTCCATAAGAAAACAATAAAAACAACATACAGTTATGGCAAAGCAGATTGACGGTTATCTCGGAGGGTTCCGGGGTAAGTTGGGGCCCGCGGTGGGCTATGTGTGGAACGGCGTGTGGTGCTTGCGCAGCAGGCCGGGTAAGGTGCGCAATCCGCGCACGGAGGCGCAGCAGCAGCACCGCGAGCTGTTCAAGCAGGAGGTGCAGCTGGCAGCCACGATGGGACAGGCGCTGAACAAGGGGCTCGGCAGCGTGGCGCGCTCGATGCACATGACGCCGCAGAACCTCTTCGTGAAGGCCAGCCAGGAGGCGTTCTCGCTGGAGGAGAATCAGTTGGCGGTGGATTATTCGCAGTTGGTGCTGAGCGCCGGTCCTGTGGCGCCGGTGGCCTTCGGCACGCCGGAGGTGACGGCAGGCAATGTGCTGAGCATCAGCTTCGAGAAGAACCCGCTGCATGTGCGCGCCGACTGGTGCGACAGCGTGTATCTGTTTGTCTACTGCCCCGAGGTTGGCGGTGGCTACCTGACGGCGCCGGTGTACCGCAAGGACCAGAGGATCAGCGTGGTGCTGCCTGGCATTTTCGCAGGCAAGGAGGTGCAGCTGTACGGCTTCGTGCAGGATGCGCACGGACGCAGTTCGGAGACGATTTATATCGGCTACGGGCCTCTGATTGAGGGGAATGGAAGCGAGATTGAGGGGAGTGAATGGGGAGTGAATGGGAGTGAGACTGAGGGGAGTGAGTGGGGAGTGAATGGGAGTGAGGGGGGAGTGAATGGGACAATAGATACTGTTGTCAATACAGAGAACTCTGCTGACAACCAAGAGTATTGTCCAAATGACTCCCAAATCAATCCTCCCTCACTCCCTTCTCACTCCCCATCATAATAAAATATACATTGATAAATAATAAAACAGAAGAAAGCGCGTTGTAGGTAGATTGAGATGAAAATGCTCTGGAAAATAGTGTGGCGCGTGTTGCTGGGGCTGCTGCTGACGGTGTATGTGGCGGTGGCGCTGGTGAACTATTCGGTGGTGCAGTCGTATCTGGGTGCCGCCGCGAGCCGCTATTTCTCGGAGCAGTGGGGTGGCGAGGTGCACATAGGGTCGCTGCACGCGATGCCGTGGGACCATCTGATACTGAGGAATGTGCGCCTGGTGCCGCCCGACGGGGACACCATTCTGGACGTGGAGTCGCTGCGTGTGAGTTTCCGCAAGTTCCCCTTCCACGGCGACCGGCTGGATGTGGAGCGCGTGTTTATGCGCAACGGCTACTACTACTTCCGGTCGGATTACGATTCGGCGCGCGCGATGTATGTCACCAACCTGCAGTACATCATCGACCACTACACCGATGGCCAGCCGCCGCAGCCAGGTGAGGGGGTGTTTACGGTGGACGTGAAGTCGCTCACCTTGAGCCATGTGCACTATAAGATGGACCTGCCGGACGTGCGGCCGGTGGTGTACGACGTGGGGGTGGAGATACCGCACATGGAGTTCTTCAACATCAGCGGGCGGGTGAAGAACATCCACGTGGTGAACGACGACGTGACTTGCAAGTTGCTGCACCTGAAGACGGTGGAGCGGAGCGGTTTCACGGTGGACGACATCAAGGCCAACGTGCATGTGGGGCCGCACGACATCACGGTGACGGACTTCGAGGCGCGGATGCCGCTGAGCACCATCCTGGCCGACGTGCACATGACCTACGACGGCTGGGAGGTGATGGAGGACTACCTGAACACGGTGGAGCACGAGGTGGTGCTGCACGAGGGCACCAGCGTGGCGCTGAGCGACATAGCCTATTGGGCACCGATGCTGTGGGGCGCCGAGACGCAGATTGAGGCGCAAGGCACCGCCAGCGGCACCATCAACCGTATGGTGGCCGACCTGAATATCGGCTGGGGCGAGCACTCGCAGCTGTTGCTGACGGGCAAGCTGAACGACATAGCGGTGCCCGACACGGCAACGGTAGACATTGACATAGAGCGTTTAGGGACCAACTATGCGGACCTGCAGCCGCTGTTCGTGCTGCTGAAAGCCGACCCAAGCCTGCTGAAGATGGCCCGCGAGGTGGATTACATAGACCTCGGCCTGCGCCTGCGCGGAGGCATGAAACAGCACACCACAGCCAACTTGAACCTCACCAGCGGCCTGGGCGACCTGCGCGCCGACGCAAGCCTGCGGCCGTTGGAGGGCGACGGCATGGCCTTCGACCTGGAGGCCGGCAGCAACAGCCTGAGGCTGCAGATGCTTCAGAGCGAGTGGCTGAGCCGCACGGGCTTTGCAGCCAGCGTGTCGGGCAGTTGGGCCGACCCGAAGAACCCGAAGACCCTGCGCGGAAAGTTGCAGGGCGAGCTGATGAACAGCGTGGTGAGGGGGCAGCGCATTGCGCCCGTGAGCATCGAAGGACAGCTGAAGGATGGAAACGGGACGGTGGCGGTGGTGTCGACCGACAGCCTGGCGAAGATGACCCTGAGGGCGCAGATGGCACAGCAAGACAGCACGACACATATCCATACACACCTCGACATCGAGCACCTCGACGCTGTGGCCTTCAAGCTGCTGCCCGAGAAATACGGCGACGTGAAGACCCACGCCGAGCTGACCCTCGACGGCAAAGACCTCGACGAGATGCAGGGGAGGCTGACGATGGCGCACACACGGATGGGCAGCATCGCGGTGGACAATATAGACGTGAGTGTGGCGGCCCACGAAAGAGCCAAGACAATACTGCTGAAGAGCGACCCTGTAGAAGCGAACGTGTCAGGCGGCTTCAAGTACGAAGACCTGCCGCTGATGGTGCGCTACATGGGCCGCGAGATACTGCCTGAAGACCTTTTCGCGATTGAACCCCTGAGCGACGACGAGCTGGCACAGATAGCGGACAGCCGAATGTACCTGCAACTGCTGTGGAAGGACGACGGCCGCTTCCTGCAAGGCGTAAGCGACGGGTTGCGGGTGTCGGCAGGCACGCGCATTGAAGGCAAATACAACAACTCGGAGCTGCTGAAGATGGTGCTACGCAGCGACTCGATGCGGTTGGGCGAGGTGGTGCTGGACAACATAGGCCTGAGCAGCCACGCCACGAATTCGGGCTACGTGCTGGAGGTAGAGGCGCAGGAGGTGAACCTGGGCGCTATGGAATTGCTGCGGCGCGCCAACATCACGCTCAACAGCAACCGTCAGCGCGCCATTGCCGACCTGACGTGGGGCACCGAGGGCGCCAAGACAACGGGCGACCTGCGGCTGCGGCTGCGTGAGGGGTTGGTCAGTGTGCTTAAGCCCGACTTCACGATAGGCGGCACCGCCTGGAGGCTGCAAACCGACAGTGTGGTCATCAGGAACGACGGTCGACTGCGCGTCAGCGGCGAGCGCATTGCGCTGCACGGCGACGACCAATCGCTCACGGCTCGGCTAAGCCTGCTGGGAGAGAGCAACGACTGTGTGGAGCTGGCCTTCGACGACTTCAGCCTCAAGGGAGTGGCCGACCTACTTCTGCAGGAGAGCCCCGTGAGCGTGGCCGGCGACATCAAGGGCCGCTTCTCGCTGTACGGATTGAACCAGACCCCCTACTTCAACGCCAACCTGCAGATAGACAGCTGCGTGGTGAACCGGCAGCCGCTGGGCGACGTGAAGTTGCGCAGCAATTGGAACGCCGAACTGAATATGCTCAACCTCGACCTGGCAGGTGACCAGATTGACGCCACCGGCTGGGTGGAGCTGGGCAAGAAAGAGCCCGAAATCAACTTCAACGTAGGCTTCAACCAATTCGAGCTGGGCCTGATAGCGCCGCTGCTGAGCGAGTTTGCCAGCCGTGTGGAGGGCCGTCTGCACGGCGACCTGGACATCACAGGCACTCCGTCGCAGCCGCTGGTGGTGGGCGAGGCCTACGTGGAAGGCGGCGTGCTGGGCCTCGGGATGACGGGTGTCACCTACTATCTTGACGACAGCATCAGCTTTGCCAACCACCTCATCAGGCTCAACCATTTCACCCTACGCGACCCACGCAACAACATAGCCACCGTGGACGGCGAGATAAGGTACAACGACCTGAACGACATCAACCTCGACCTGCGTGTGAACACGACCAACCTGCTGCTGCTCGACAAACGGCAGGGTGAGGAATTCTACGGCACCTTGCTGGCCTCGGCCTCGGGGACGGTGAAGGGCCGCACCGACAGCCTGCAGGTATATGTCAACGCACGCACCAATCCGGGCAGCCGCCTGACTGTGCCGGTGACCGACCAGCGCCAAGTGAAGGCGCACAACTACATCGTCTTTGTCAGCGACAAGCCCGAGGCCATTGAAAAGAAAAGCACCAAGAAACAGGATGCCCATTTGAATCTGGAACTCGACTTGGCAGTGACGCCCGATGTGCAGCTGACCCTGCCGATGGACTTCAACGAAGTGAACGCCAAGGTAACCGCCACAGGCATGGGTGACCTGCACCTGAGCCTTGCTGGCGAGGACGAGCCCGAGGTGCTGGGCAGCTACGAGATTACGTCGGGCACCATGAAGCTCGGCCTGCTGTCGCTGATAGAGAAGAACTTTGCCATCGAGAGCGGGAGCAGCTTGGGCTTCCAAGGGAGCCTGCCGAGCGCGCGTTTCGACTTGCGGGCCGTCTACTCGCAGCGCGTCAACCTGTCGACGCTGACGGGCAGCATGACCGATGTGGGCAGCGCACAGAAATACATACAGGTGGAGGATGTGATAGCCGTCACGGGCACCCTGCAGGAGCCCACCCTGGGCTTCGACATCAGGCTACCCAACGCCGACGCCAGCGTGGAAGAGGAAGTGTTTGCCTATATAGACCGCAGCAACGAGCGCGATATGCTGAACCAGACGGTGTCGCTGCTGGTGCTGGGACAGTTCTACAATGCCAACACGGCGGCCCTGAACGGCAACATAGCCACCTCGGGCGGCATCGGCGCCCTGTCGGGCCTGCTGACCGACCTGGTGGGGGTGGTGGACATCAACGTGGACTATAAGGCCGCCAACGAGGTCACCAAGGAACAGTTGGACGTGAACATCAGCAAAGATTGGGGCCGTTGGTACCTGGAGAGCACCCTCGGCTACGGCGGTGAGAGCCGCGAGCTGGAGACCGGCGGCAACAGTGCCGTCATCGATGCCTTGATTGGCTACCGGCTGAGCCCGCTGGTGCACCTGTTCGCCTACAACCGCACCAACACCAACGACTACACGCGCATGGACCTGCCCTACAAGCAAGGCGTGGGACTGAAGCTCACCAAGGACTTCAACCGCTGGAGCGAGCTGTTCACACATCAACAGAAGAAGAAAAAGAAATAGACCATGAGGATACCCAAGACCGTATATTCCATCAAAAGCACCATCCTGTTTGTAGCGGGGCTGGTGCTGTTCACGCTGTTTTTCGCCATCATCTACACCCCCAACTACGGTCTCTCAGAGGAGGTAATCAGCCTGAGTGACATGGGAGAAGGTGAGCAGGCAGTGGCGCAATGGTACCGTCACGAGACCATGTGCCTCTCCATCACCTGCGCCATCATCCTGACGGCCACCACCCTCTCGCGCGTCATCCTGCTACTCACCACCCGCACGGCCCGCATCCGCGAATGGGAATACCTGCTGTGGCAGCTGGTCGAGGTGGTTGCCACGGCCCTCTTCACCAACCTCTTTCTCTCGCTCTACCTGCACCTCGGCTACTTCCCGAACCTGCCACGAGTACTGCTGATTTATATCTCCGTAGCCGTCTATCCCTACACCTTCTATTGGCTGCTGTCGGAACGCATCGACCGTGACCTGCGCATCGCCGAAGCGCAACGCACCATCCTGCGCCTGCGGCACAGCGAGGAACGCGAAGAGAAAGGCATGATGCGCTTTGTGGACGACAAAGGCAACATAAAGTTGGTCGTGGGTTCGGAGCACATCATCAGCATTGAGGCGGCGGGCAACTACGTCACCATCCTGCACATCAGCGGCGGCCGTCTGATGCGCTACAGCCTGCGCAACACCCTGAAAGGTATTGAGGAGCTGTGTGCCGGCAGTCCATTGGTGCGTTGCCACCGCAGCTACTACATCAACTTGAGCAAAGTGAAACTGCTCCGCAAGACACCCGAAGGCATATTCGCCGAGATAGACTTCGAGGGCGTGGGCGACATCCCTGTCTCGAAAAGCTACGCCACAGAGGTGATGGCCCGCTTCTCGGAACACAAATAGTGACACCATGCACAAACGCTTGACACTCATTCTGGCCTCATTACTGCTCTGCCCCACCCTGCTGCGGGCGCAGGTCAACTACTCCAACGACTCATTGCGTGTGGTGACGGCGGAATGGCGTGTCGACACGCTGGAAGGCTTCTACCTCAAGCGTTACCAATTTGGCGAGGGCGCGCTCTTCTGTTCGGCACAGTACCTGTGCATCCTCGAGATACCGGCCCGCTCGCACCGCCGGCTGGCCTTCACCTGCGACACCGTGCTGACCGAACTTTCCACCCTGGCGCAACGCAACAACGCCTATGCCGCCATCAATGGCTCATTCTTCGACATGCAGCAAGGAAACCCCGTTTGCTACCTCAAAATTGACGGCATTGCCGTGGGCGAGAACACCCCCTCGCAGGATGACTCGCTGCACCGCAAATACTATCAGCACGCCACCCTGCTACTCAACGGGGGGCGCCCCAAGCTGGCGGTGCCCGACAGCAGTCGCGTGTGGGAAGAAACGCTGAAAGACAGCAATATTATGACTGCAGGCCCCATGCTGCTCATCGGTGGCGAGGAGGTGCCGCAACGCGACGACCGCACCTTTGTGACCCACCGCCACAACCGCACGGCCCTCGGCATACGGCCCGACGGCACCACGCTGCTGCTGGTGGCCGACGGACGCTTCAAGCATCAGGCTGAAGGGCTATCGCTCTTCGAGTTGCAACGCATCATGCGCTGGCTGGGCTGCACCGATGCCATCAACCTCGACGGAGGCGGCAGCACCACCATGTATGTGCACGACCGCGACCACGACGGCATCGTCAACTACCCGTCGGACAACCGCCGCCACAACCACGAAGGTCAGCGGCCCGTGTCGAACGCTATTCTTGTACTGTAGCTTGCTTCTTGTATTCCTCTGCAATACCGCCCAAATTCATGCGTTCATTAGCCTCCACGCAACCACGGCGGTCGGTGGTATAGGCGCTACATGGGGTATCGCTGTTGACATAGAGTTCTGCCTCACGGTTGCCCTCGTAGCAGTAGCACAACTTGCTGTCGCACGAGGCAAAAGCAACACAAAGCAGCAAGGCTGCGGGTATCAAAAGCTTTTTCTTCATATTCATTTTACTATTATTTCATCTACAAAGAGCCACGCCTGCTTGCCGGCGCTGATATGCCAATCGGGCAAGGCGCCGAAGTTGGTGGCCGTTATTTTGATGTACTTGGCGCGAGCATTGCCGTCGGCAAAGAACTCGTGGCGCACCATCTCCTCCTGACGGTAGTGTTCAGTGGGGAACTGCGTAGTGCTCACTTCGCCGAATATCTTCCAATCCTTACCGTCGAGGCTGATTTCCATTTTGACGTTGATCGGGAAGAATATCCATGAGCGCATGTGTTCCAGGCAGTCAAGGCCCACATGATGGATGACCCGTTCCTTGTCGAGTTCCACCACGGCCACCATATCGCCCTGCCAACCTTGCCAACCGCCGATGCGGTAGTTGGTAGTGCCAAAGATATTGTCCACCATCCCCTCGGGCCCATTCTCTGTGTACTGCGGCGCGGGCTGTGTAAGGTAGGTAACATGCTTGTCGGTGGAGGTGCGAACCAAATGTTGGGTTACCGGTTGCGACATCAAGAGACCGTCAATCTGAGCAGCAAAAGTCACATCGGCCTCTTGCACATCAGGAAAAATACCAAATGGGCTGACATTCTGCCTCTCCTCCATGCAATTAAGCACAGGAATCATCTTACCATTATTATCCGGACAATAAAAATGCACTTCCTTGTCAGTATTAACTCTCGCTTCGCCAATCTTCTCTTCACCCATCTGCATGCGCCAATCGTCGAACACCGGGCAGGGGGTGATGCGCAACGAATCCGGGCAAGTCAACACATCTTCCGTAATAACATACGCATACGGAGCCTCAACCTCTCTTTCAATCTTGAATATTGGCTTGGTATGCACCCACTGTCCGCTACCTGGACACACCTCGTACATGCCCAGCGAGGCAAGGACGTACCAGGCGCTCATCTGGCCGCAGTCCTCGTTGCCACACAGGCCGTCGGGCTTGCTGGTATACAACTCATTGAGTATCTTATGCACATACTTTTCAGTCTTCTCCGGCTGGCCAAAAAGGGTATATAACCATGCAGCATGATGCGAAGGCTCGTTGCCGTGGGCGTACATTCCAATAAGGCCGGTGACGTCGGCTTGGTCGCGGCCACTCATGGTGTTGTGGCCCTCGAAGAGGCTGTCGAGGAAGGCGATGGCTTTCTCCTTGCCACCCAACCATTCTACCCAGGCGTCAATGTCGTGTGGCACGTAGGTGCTGTACTGCCAGCTGTTGGCCTCGGTGAAGTGGTTGTTGACCTCGGTAGGCTCAAAGGGTGTCACCCAGCCACCATTACGCTTGGGATGACAAAAGCCATTACTGTCAATGATATTCTGCCAGCTCTGGCTGCGAATCCAATACTCGCGAGCAACAGCGCTGTCTCCTGCAATCTCAGCCATCTGGGCGATGCACCAATCGTCGTAGGCATATTCCAGCGTCTTGCTGACGCTCTCGTTATCAATCTCCGACGAGAGATAACCCTGCGCAGCGTAAGCACGTTGTTCGGGAGTGCGGTTGCTGGTAGCCACCATAGCCTCAAGCAGTTGCTTTGGCGTATAGCCTGCAATGGTGCCGTCGGGCTTGGCCAGACGGATATAGGCCTCGAGCATCATCGGCACCGCGTGGTAGCCTATCATGCAGTGGGTCTCGTGGCTGGCCAGCTCCCACATGGGAAGCTCACCGCCCTGCTCGAAGTTCTTCATGGCGGTGTAGACGAAGTCCACGGTGCGCTCAGGCTCAATCTTCGTCAGCAGTGGATGCAGGGCACGGTAGGTGTCCCAGAGCGAGAAAACGGTGTAC
>JAFZKV010000035.1 GCA_017551765.1 Bacteroidales bacterium | reverse complement strand
CGGCGTTGTTGATTTTCTCCACCTCTTCCTTGGCCTTCTTGTCGGCGTCGGCGTGAGCCTCAGCTTCGGCCTTCATGCGCTTGATTTCGTCTTCGCTCAAGCCGCTGCTGGCCTCGATGCGGATGTTCTGGCTCTTGCCGGTGGCCTTGTCGAGGGCGCTGACGTTGAGGATGCCGTTGGCGTCGATGTCAAAGGTGACTTCAATCTGGGGCACTCCACGCGGTGCTGGCGGGATGCCGGCCAGGTGGAAGCGGCCGATGGTCTTGTTGTCGTTGGCCATGGGGCGCTCGCCCTGCAGGACGTGGATCTCCACTTCGGGCTGGTTGTCGGCAGCGGTGCTGAAGACCTGGCTCTTCTTGGTGGGGATGGTGGTGTTGGCGTCGATGAGCTTGGTCATCACGCCGCCGAGGGTCTCGATGCCGAGGCTCAGGGGGGTGACGTCGAGCAGCAGCACGTCCTTCACCTCGCCGGTGAGCACACCGCCCTGGATGGCGGCGCCAATGGCGACCACCTCGTCGGGGTTGACGCCCTTGCTGGGCACTTTGCCGAAGAACTCCTCGACCTTCTTCTGCACGGCGGGGATACGGCTGGAGCCGCCCACGAGGATGACCTCGTTGATGTCGCTGTTGCTGAGGCCGGCGTCCTGCATGGCCTTGCGGCAAGGCTCGATGGTGGCGCGGATAAGGTCGTCGCAGAGCTGCTCGAACTTGGCGCGGGTGAGCTTCATCACCAGGTGCTGCGGCACGCCGTCGGCCACGGTGATGTAGGGCAGGTTGATTTCGGTCTCCATCGAGCTGGAGAGCTCAATCTTGGCCTTCTCGGCAGCCTCTTTCAGGCGCTGCATGGCCATGGGGTCCTTGCGGAGGTCGATATTCTTGTCGCTCTGGAAGCTGTCGGCCATCCAGTTGATAATCTTGCGGTCGAAGTCGTCGCCGCCGAGGTGCGTGTTGCCGTTGGTGCTCTTCACCTCGAAGACGCCGTCGCCGAGGTTGAGGATGGAGATATCGAAGGTACCGCCGCCGAGGTCGAACACGGCCACGTTCATGTCGTTGGCCTTCTTGTCAAGACCGTAGGCGAGGGCGGCAGCCGTAGGCTCGTTGACGATACGGCGCACCTTCAGACCTGCAATCTCGCCGGCCTCCTTGGTGGCCTGACGCTGGCTGTCGTTGAAGTAGGCGGGAACGGTGATGACGGCCTCCGTGACCTCTTGTCCGAGGTAGTCCTCGGCGGTCTTCTTCATCTTCTGCAGCACGATGGCACTGATCTCCTGCGGGGTGTACTGACGGCCGTTGATGTCGACGCAGGGGGTGTTGTTGTTGCCGCGCACCACCTTGTAGGGCACAGCCTCAATCTCCTTGGTCACCTGGTCGTAGGTCTCGCCCATGAAACGCTTGATGGAGTAGACGGTGTTGTGGGGGTTGGTGATGGCTTGACGTTTGGCGGGGTCGCCCACCTTGCGGTCGCCGTTCTCGAGGAAGCCCACCACGGAGGGGGTGGTGCGGTTACCCTCGCTGTTTGCAATAACTACAGGCTCGTTGCCTTCCATGACGCTGACACAGCTGTTGGTTGTGCCGAGGTCGATTCCGATGATTTTGCTCATAATATGTTTCCTTTCTTTTTTGTTTTCTTGTTTTATTTCTCAATTTTCTCAATCAGAACTATCAGAACCATCAGAATTTGTGTGATCTATTCTTTTTGTTCTTTTCGTTCTGATTGAGCTTCACACCCATCATATAACAACAACCGTGCCAAACCATAAAGTTTAAGGTTTAAGGTTTAAAGTTTAAGGGAAACTGACAAAATGGCAGTCGGCGTGTCAGTAAGTCCGGCCCTTCGACGGCTGTTTAACGGCAGTTCAACGGTATTTCAACGCTTTTTTCCGTCGAACTACCGTTGAACTGCCAGACTCCGTCCGCTATCCGGTCGTTCCTTGTACGTTCTTTGGTCGTTCTTTGCTTTTTTCCAAAGAACGACCAAAGAACGATTGAAGAAAACACAATAAACGGGGGGAGTCAGCGTTTATTAGGACAAAAAGCAACATAACGCCATGATTGACCGACTGTATCAAGCCTACCTGCGCTCGCACACGGTAACCACCGACTCGCGCGCCATCACCCCCGGATGCCTCTTCTTCGCCTTCAAGGGCGAACGCTTCGACGGCAACGCCTTTGCACCCAAAGCCCTCGAACAAGGGGCGGCGCTGTGCGTCATCAGCGACGAGAAGTACAAGGCTGACGACCGCTGCATCGTGGTGCCCGATGTGCTGGCCACCCTGCAGGAGCTGGCCCGCGAGCACCGCCGCCACCTGACCATCCCCGTCGTCGGCATCACCGGCACCAACGGCAAGACCACCACCAAGGAGCTGGTGCACGCCGTGCTCAGCAAGCGCTACCGTACCTCGGCCACCAAAGGCAACTTCAACAACCACCTCGGCGTGCCGCTGACGCTGCTCAGTATCCCCGCCGACACCGAAATTGCCATCGTGGAGATGGGCGCCAACCACCCGGGCGAGATAGCGTTTCTCTGCGGCATCGCCGACCCCGATTGCGGCCTCATCACCAACGTGGGGCGCGCCCACCTCGAAGGCTTCGGTTCGTTCGAGGGTGTCATCCAGACCAAGACCGAACTCTACCGCCACCTGGCCGTCAAGGAGGGAACGGTATTCGTCAACGCCGACAACCCCATACTAATTAAGAATTTAGAATTAAGAATTAAGAATATTGTCAGATATGGTAAAGGGGAGACCGCACAAATTCGCGGCACCCTGGTCACTGACACTCAGCCACTCAGCCACTCAGTCACCCAGTCACCTTATTTGCACTTCTACTTCGAGGTGGGCGACAATGTATATAATGTGCACACGCACCTGCTGGGCGCCTACAATTTCGACAACTGCATGGCCGCAGTGGCTGTGG
Organism: Bacteroidales bacterium; assembly: GCA_017551765.1. Taxonomy (GTDB): domain Bacteria; phylum Bacteroidota; class Bacteroidia; order Bacteroidales; family P3; genus Colimorpha. Next base: position 21,782 of record JAFZKV010000035.1, on the reverse strand, counting down.
GCCTGCACTTCGGCGTCGAGCCGTGGGACATCAAAGAGGCCATCGAAGAGTACATCCCCTCCAACCAGCGCTCCGAATACAAGGAGACCGCCCGCGGTAACCACCTCTACCTCGACTGCTACAACGCCAATCCTTCCTCAATGGCTGCCGCCATCCAGAGTTTCAAAGCCATGGGCGGCACGATGGCCATCATCGGCGGCATGCATGAGCTGGGAGCAGCAGAAAAAGAGGAGCATGGGAAAGTGGTGGAGCAGTTGGCCGCCTGCGGGCTGGACCGTGTGCTGCTTGTGGGTCCCGAATGGGAGGCACTCCCCCACCCCGACAACATGCAACTGTTCAACGACACTGAAGCCGTGCACACCTACCTGCTGGAGCATCCCGTCAGCGGCGCCACCATATTAATAAAAGGGTCCAACACCAATCGGCTTTGGACCCTTGAGGAACTGCTGTAAAAGCAAATTAATACTTGTAGAAACCTTCGCCGGTCTTGCGGCCGAGGAGGCCGGCACGGACCATCTTGCGGAGCAGGGGGTGCGGACGATACTTGGGATCGCCAAACTCTTTGTAGAGCACCTCCATGATGGCCAGGTTCACATCGTTGCCGATGAGGTCGGCCAGAGCCAAGGGACCCATGGGGTGGTTGGCGCCGAGCATCATGCACTTGTCGATGTCCTCGGCGGTGGCGATACCGTCGGCCAGGATGCCGACAGCCTCGTTGATCATGGGGATGAGGATGCGGTTGACCACGAAGCCGGGGGCTTCCTTCACCTCGACAGGCTGCTTGCCGATGCTGGTGGCGAGGTCGACGACCGTCTTGGTCACCTCGTCGCTGGTCAGCTGACCACGGATCACCTCCACCAATGCCATGCGGTCGGCGGGGTTGAAGAAGTGCATGCCGATGAACTGTGCCGGACGCTTGGTGCAGGCGGCAATCTCGGTGATGCTCAGCGAGCTGCTGTTGGTGGCGAAGATAGTTTCGGGCTTGCAGATGGCATCCAACTCGGCGAAGACATCCTTCTTGAGCTGCATCTCCTCCACGGCGGCCTCGATGACGAGGTCGGCGTCGGCGAAGGTGGCATAGTCGGTGGTGGTGGTGATGTTCTTCAGCAGGGCGTCGACCTGTTCCTGGGTCATCTTGCCCTTCTCGACGAGCTTGCCATAGCCCTTGGCGATGGAGGCCATAGCCTTGTCGAGGCTGGCCTGCGTGCGGCTCTTCATGACGATAGGCATCTGGGCGGCAAAGGCTTTCACAATGCCCTTGGCCATCGTGCCGGTTCCAATAACACAGATTTTCATAGAATTAAAAATTAATAATTAAAAATTAAAAATTATTTGCCTTGGAAAACATATTTTCCTTTCTCGAGGAAGGCTTTCATGCCGTTCTTCTGGTCCTCGGTGGCGAAGCAACGGCCGAAGATGCCGCTCTCGTACATGACGGCCTCGTCGGCCTCCATGTCCCACTCGGTGTTGATGCACAGCTTGGCGGCTTTCACGGCGAGGGGTGCGTTGGCGGCAATCTGGTTGGCCATTTCCATTGCCTTGTCCATCAGCTCGGCTTGGGGCACCACAGCGTTCACCAGCCCGATGCGCAGTGCCTCGTCGGCCTTGATGGGCTTGCCGGTGTAGATGAGTTGCTTGGCCATGCCCATGCCCACCAGACGGGCCAGACGCACGGTGCCGCTGAAGCCCGGGATGATGCCCAGCCCCACCTCGGGCTGGCCGAAGCGGGCGTTGTCACTGCAGATACGTATGTCGCAGGCCATCGCCAACTCGCATCCTCCGCCGAGGGCAAAGCCGTTGACGGCGGCGATGACGGGTACATGCAGCGTCTCCAGCTTGCGGAAGACGGCCGCGCCACGGCTGCCGAAGGTCTGGCCTTGCGGCACGTTGAGGATGGCCATCTCGCTGATGTCGGCACCCGCCACGAAGCTCTTCTCGCCGTCGCCGGTGACGATGAGGCAGCGCAAGCGGTTGCAATCGAAATGAGTCAGGTAATCGTCCATCTCCTTGAGGATGGTGGTGTTGAGGGCGTTGAGGCTCTTGGGTGCGCTGATTGTCATAATGGCCACCGTGCCGCGCTCTTCTATCTTCAAATGTTCGTACATAATCCTTTTACTTTGAGATTGCAAAATTACAAAATAATATTCATGTGGCCAAAAGTTTTTTATTCAACGGGCTGCAGGCCGAGGTCGGCGCCGAGGCGGAGCATCATCTGCCAAGCGGCGTCGCGCTCGTTGGGTATCTGGCCGTCGAGGATGGCGTCTTTGATGGCGTCTTTGATGGTGCCTATCTCGCGGCAGGGGCCGATGCCGAAGGTCTGCATGATGTCTTCACCGCTGACAGGTGGCTGGAAATTGCGTATGCGGTCGCGCTCTTCCAGCTCAACGAGCTTGCGCTTGACCAACTCGAAGTTGGCCTTGTGGCGGCGCACCTTGTCGGGATTCTTGCTGGTAATGTCGGCGTTGCAGAGCAGCATGAGGTCGTCGATATCGTCGCCGGCCTCGAAAAGCAAACGGCGCACGGCGCTGTCGGTCACCTCCTCCTCGCTGAGCACGATGGGGCGCATGTGGAGCATGACGAGTTTCTCCACATAGCGCATCTCGGCTCCCATCGGCAGACGCAGCCGCTGGAAAATGCGCTTCACCATACGGGCTCCCCGTGCCTCATGGCCGTGGAAAGTCCAGCCCTGTTTGGCGTCGTAATGCTTCACGCCAGGCTTGCCGATGTCGTGCAGCAATGCACTCCACCTCAACCACAAATTATCACTCCCAGCGGTTACATTATCAAGAACTTGGAGTGTATGGTAAAAGATATCCTTGTGGCCGCGGCCGTCCACCGTTTCAACGCCTTGCAGGGCACTGATTTCGGGCAGGATAAGCTGCATAAGGCCGCACTTCTGCATCAGTTTGAGGCCGAGGGAAGGACCACACACTCCTCCACCACCCTGTGGGCGGTCCCCCTCCCCTAACTTAGGGGAGGAGCCAGAGAGCATAATCTTGTTGAGCTCCACCGTGATACGTTCGGCGCTGACAATCTTGATGCGGTCGGCATTGCGGCCGATGGCCTCGAAGGTGTCGTCGGCGATGCGGAAGCCCAACTGCGAGGCGAAGCGCACAGCACGCATCATGCGCAGCGGGTCGTCGCTGAAGGTGATGTCGGGGTCGAGCGGGGTGCGCAGGATGCCCTCGTTGAGGTCGCGGATGCCGCCGAAGGGGTCCATCAGCTCTCCATAGCGTTCAGCGTTGAGACAGACAGCCAAGGCGTTGACGGTAAAGTCGCGGCGGCGCTGGTCGTCCTCAAGAGTGCCGTTCTCAACCACAGGCTTACGGCTGTCGTGGCTGTAGCTCTCACGGCGCGCTCCGACGAACTCAAGTTCTAAAGTAGTCACTTTGAAACTTGCGGTGCCAAAAGTCTTGAAGACCGACACCTTGCTGCCACCCACGGCCTCGGAGACCGCTTTGGCCAATTCGATGCCTATATGCACCTCGCCACCGTCATCATGGCCTATGCAGACAATGTCGATGTCGGTGCAGGGTCGCTGGAGGAAATAGTCGCGCACCACGCCCCCCACGGCATAGGCATCGATGCCCATGCGGTCGGCTTCGCGCCCGATGACGCGATAGATTGCCAAGCCAAGGTCTATCATCAATATTCTTTAGTGCCCACCAAGTTGCCGACAGGATCGTAGATCTCCCACGTGCCGGTAGGCTTGCCGTCCTCATATTGTCCGATGTAGTAGGGTGCTCCGTTCTCACGGTAGACGCGGTAGTTGCCATCCTCGCGACCCCTGACATAGTTGCACTCGCTCTGCACCTTGCCGTTAGCGTGGTAGGTCACCCAGCGTCCTTCGCGCAGACCGTCGACCAAACGGCCCTCGCTGCGCAGCTGCATGGTGGTGTAGTACTGCAGCCAGAGCTGCTCGTTGCCCTTGTAGTAGACAATGGTCATGGGGTGACCGTCCTCGCCCACCTCGACCACGCGCATCGAGTCGTAGTCGGTCATCGGCTCATTGCCCTGGGCGTCGGTGATTTTCCATTGGTCGGTACCCACCTTCACCGTGGCGATCACCGAGCCGTCGGCGGCGGCAAACTCCTGTGTCTTGGGGGTACATGCGACCGTCAAGGCCGTTAAAATCAACGCTAAAACCATAGAATATTTCATGTCGAAATTATTTATTGCAAAGTCAAAGAATTGCCGTTGCCCGAGAGGGTCACCGTGGCGCCGCTGTAATAACCATGCCAACTCGTGCCGCCGCTAATGTTGGGCGAGGTATAGTACTTGTAGGTATTGCCTGTCTGCAGGTCGGGCGTGGAGATGTAGATGCCGCTCTGACCTCCGGGAGGCGGCTTGGTGCCATTCTCGAAACCACTACCCGAGACATTGCTCCATTTGTAGGTCAGTATCTGGGTGTCGGTAGTCTCGTTCTTGATGCAGAAGCCGCTGGTGGCCACCGAGGAACTGCTGATGCGCACAGACTTCTGGTTGGTAACCGTGGGCGTTGCCTCTGTGGTGCCCATATTGCCGCCATAGAGGATGACCGTGCCGCCAGATATATAGAGACGACCGCTGTGGTCGCCATTGTCGTCAACAGCCACTTCGCTGCCACGGGCAATAACGAGGCCACCGTTGATCTCCACACGGGTGCCGTTGCAGTCTATACCGTCGTTACCACGTGAATAGGCCCATACACGGCCGCCGTTGATTTCAATGTAGCTGCCGGCATTGATGGCATCGTCGTAGGCATTGGCTTCGATATCGCCGCCATTGATGATGAGCGAGTCCTTACTCTCGATGGCCTCGCCGGTGGTGCTGCCGCTGGTCTGTGAGCAGTAGCTCTGCAGGTGACCGCTGTTGATGGTGATATTGCCGTCTATCTTGACAGCCTTGGGCAGGCCTTTCCAATAGTCGGTTTGGCTGCCGCCCGGACCAGGGCCGCCACTGTTAACCGCGTTGACGGGGGCGCCGCTGGTGGTGACATAGATGTGCAACAGGCTGTCGGCTGCACCGGCCACACCCACCGTGAGGGTGCCATCGGCCACCAGACCACGGCCACCCTTGCCGGTACTGCTGCCGTGGAAATAGCCTGCAATAAAGGTGATGTCGCCATCGGTATTGAGACAAGCCGCGGCAAAACCGTCGGTACACGAAGTGCCGGTACCTATTGTAGTGAAGCCCATCGCGCTGGTCGACGTGGTGACCGAGCCGCCACTCTGCGTATAGTTGCCGTCGCAGTTGATGGCACGGCCACCAGCAGTGGCCGTGATGGTACCGCCACTGACGGTGATATTCCCGTCGGCCGTCAAACAAGCCGAAGAATATTTGTCATAGGTACCCGTACTGTCTGTATACTTGTCGCAGGCTCCCGTGGCGGTGAGGTCCAGCGTGCCGCCGCTGACAATAATGTCGTTGTCGGCGCTCACAGCTTTGCCACCCGCGTTGACCGAGGGGCATGTAATGGTGGTCTGTCCGCTGACAAACAGAATGTTCCCGTCAGCCTTCATGCCGGTGCAATAAGAGGGGTCGTAACCGCTGCCAGCCGCCTCAAGGACCAAGGTACCGTTGGCGTTGACATTGATAATGCCACCACTGACCACAAGGTTACCCTTGGTCTTGATGGCCTTGGATTGGTCGCCGGTGACGGTCACCGTGACGGTGCCGCCGGCCAGCGTCAGCGTGCTGTCGCAACATATTCCTTTCACATCATCTGCCGTGCAGTTGACAGTCACCGTGCCGCCATAGATGCCGATACTGCCTTGGTCACCGTCGATGCCGTCGCCGTTGGGATTGGTGACGCTGACGGTGCCGCCGTTCATAACGAAGCAGTCCACATTCATGCCGTCCTTGGCAGCGGTGAGCACATTGATGGTGCCGCCGTTGACCGTACAGCTGCCACTACTTTGTATGCCATGTTTCTTCCTGCCACTGACATTCAACGTGCCGTTGCCCTGGAAGGCAATCTTGCCGGCGCTCTGCAGGGCGCCTTTCTGGCTGCCGCTGTTGCCGTCGCAGAGGGTGCTGGTTCCCATCAGGTGGAACACCGCCTTTTTGTCGGAAGCCACCTGCAAGGCAGGCCCCGAAGCCGCGGTGAGCGTCAGGTCATCGAGGCAAACCACCACCTTCTTGTTAGTGGTGAGGACGAACGAGCCTGCGCTGCAGCTTCCGCTCAGCACATAATGAATATAGGCGCTGCTGGAGGTCGACGTCACATTGACATTGGCTCCCGTCACCGTCACACTGACGCCCGACGAGGCCAAGGGATTGACAACCATCGCCGTGTCGCCGGTCCACGTGATGCGGACGGCGCTCACGGTGTCGACCGCCACGGTGTCGCTGCCGTCCGACGCATCGCTGACAAACACCAGGCTGTCGATGGCCGCGATGGCGGTAGTCCAATTGTCACCGTTATGGGTAAAGGTGGCGTCGCCGTGGTTGAACTTCAAACGGTTACTGTCGGCAGTGGAGGCACTGTACACCTCCTCGCCGCCGGAGTAGACCTTGATATAACGTTGCTGGGCCTGCAAGGTTGCGGTACCGAAGACCAGCACAATCAATAATGCGGAAAGTATCTTTTTCATGGCCGGCTATCTTTTAATCAGTTTGACAACATTACGTCCCACACGCACCAGGTAGATGCCTTGAGGCAAGGCGCCGACCTCCACGCGTTCGCCATCGCTGTAGCGGCCCTGCAACACCGGCGTGCCGCCGATGTTGTAGACCGTCAGCAACTGAGGCTCTGAGCCGATGCCCTTCACCGCGAAACTCTCAGCCACGGGGTTGGGCATGATGGTAAGCTCGGCACCACGCACGTCGATAATCCGAGCCGAACCGCTGAAGAGCACCTTGCGCACGTCGTCCATCTGGAAAGTCTCCATCTGCGAGGCCGACTCGGTAGGCATAATAGCCATGTAATCAGCGCCAAAATAAATTTCACCTGTAGCGTCGACCGCCACCTCATGCGAGGTGCCGTCGGTGCCCACCACGGTGACGGTCACCTGCGCCTGCATCGCCCCCAGGACGAGCAGCAACGCAATCATAATCAAACATTTCTTCATAACAATAGTATTTCTATTAAGACTGCAAAGATACTATTTTTTTTAAAACTACGGACAAAATCCGACCGTTTTACAATTGTTTTACTATTGTTCAACTACTGTTTAACTACAGGTTTTAGTTAAACAGTAGTTAAACACCCGCCGTTCTTCAGTCGAACTATTGGAGTTCTATTATAGTTCTTTTGGAAAAAAGAAGTGTAAAAGAAATGCAAAAGAAGGGTCGGACTCAGTCGGCAGGTTGGTAGAGGCGTCCCGGGAGGGCCTGGACAACCTTCTGCATCTCGAGGTCGAACATCAGGCCCGCCACCTTGGGCATGGACATGCCACTAAGGGTAACCAACTCGTCGAGTGTCAGTTGCCCATGCCCTTTCAGCAGGTCGTAAAGGCGTTGTGCATCGGGCGAAAGCGTCTGGAAGAGCTCCCGCTGCAACTCGCCGGCAGACTGACGGTTGGGCAGCGGCCACCCCATCTGGTAGCACAGGTCATCGGCATCGCGCAATATGAGTGCTTTGTTGGTGGCAATCAGATTGTTTGTGCCTTTGGAATAGGTGTCCGACGGGCGTCCGGGCACAGCAAATACCTCGCGATGATAGCCCGCCGCAATGGCGGCGGTAATAAGCGCCCCACCCTTCTCAGAGGCCTCAACAACCACCGTAGCGTCAGACAAAGCGGCGATGATGCGGTTGCGGGCGGGGAAATAGCCTGGGTTGATGGCGGTGCCTGAGGGGTATTCCGTCACCAAGGCGCCGCCCTGCTCAATAATCTGTGCGGCAAGACGCCGGTTCTGAGAGGGATAGATGCGGTCGAGCCCATGACCGAGAACTGCCACGGTGGGCAGTCCATGATTGAGCGCCGCTGTGTGGGCAGCGGTGTCGATGCCATAGGCCAATCCACTGATTACCGGCATCTCCAGAGGTTTTAAAAGTCCAATCAGCTGGTCGGCAAAGTTGCGCCCTTGCGGGGTGGCGCGGCGGGTGCCGACCACCGCGAGGGCTCGCTCGGGATTGAGGTCGAGCAGCCCTTTGACATAAAGCAGCACGGGACAGTCCTGCGTCTCCTCGCGGTTCAAGCGCTCAGGATACTCAGCGTCAGTGCAAAAGAGCACTCGCAAGCCATATCGCTCGACAAAACGCCATTCCTCCTCGGCACGCGCATGGGTGGTCTTACCGATAATGGCCTCGGCCATGTCAAGATGTCCAGCAAAGGCCATACGCAATTCTTTGGGTGGAAGAGCGAAAATATCCTCGCCCGGGTACGCTTCCAGCAACTTGCGGCAGCTGGAGGGACCGAGGTTGGGTATCATGGAGAGGGCTATCTGTGCGATTTTGTCCATAGGAAATCAATGTTTTGCTATGATACGCATGGTGCCGTAGGAGTGCTTGAGTTTGCGGCGCCAATCGTTGCCGTCGGTCCACAGACAGGCGGTGATGCCCTCCTCGCGTTGGGGATGGGTGTCGGGCTCGAAGCCTTCGGTACTCATCTTGAACCACGAAGTCTGCTTGAGATGCCAACCACCATAGAGGTTGTAAACGTGGTAGGTTTTCAGCAGCAGGCGGCCGGCATGGAGCGGGGCGATGCCTGTCTCTTCCTGTACTTCGCGCAGGGCTGCCTGACGGAGGGTTTCGCCGGCCTCGACTTTGCCTTTGGGCAGGTCGTAGCGGCCATTGCGGAGGATGAGCAGGCGCCGTCCTTCGTCGGCCTCAACAATGCCGCCGGCGGCCCTCACCCACCGCATGCGACGCTTCAAAAAGCGCAGGAAAAAGAGCGGCACATGGAAGGTATAGTACTTATAGGACAGTCTCATTGCAATTCAAACTTTAGTGTCTCCTTGCCACCGCGGAAGAGGGTGAGCGTGTAAGGGGTCAGCAGACAGGCGTCGGCCTTCTCCAACAGGGCCAGGTAGCGCTCCTGCACAGCCATGTCGCCCTCGGGACACTGCACGTCTCCACCACTGAGATCAGTCATTTTGATAATGTAGCGCGTGCCTTCGGGCGTGACATCTTTGAGGCGCAGCGTATAGTCGGCGAAATAGCGGTTGCAGGCAATCAGGCCACGGATGGCGTTGCCTTCGGGATAGAACATGAGGGTCACCACCCCGTCGGAGACCTTGAACTCTTTGCCACGCATGGAGACGAGTTGCCACACCTGTTTTTTGTCAAATGAGAGGGGCGCCTGGTCGCCGGTGGCCGGCGGGCGGTGGGCGGTGCAGGCCGAGAGGAGCAGGGCCGAGAGGAGCAGCAGAGAGGTTTTCAGGTTCATTGTTGATAAATATTCGAGTATAAAAATACGAAATAATAACGACGTGCGTTATCAAATATTATGAACAACGGCAAAAAAGTGAGGATAGCAATGGCGGTGACCAACGATTTGGTGACCGACCGGAGGGTGGACCGCCACTGTCGGACGCTGATGGAGGCGGGCTGCGAGGTGCTGCTGATTGGGCGTCAGCTGCCCGAGAGCACCAAGGTGGAGCGTCCCTACGCCACCCACCGCATGGTGTTGCGTCACCGTCGCGGACCGTTGTTCTACGCCGAGTTCAACCTGGCCCTGGTCCGCTACCTGCGCTCACAAGAGGTGGACGTCGTGTGGGCCAACGACAGCGACACACTGCCGGGTTGCTGGCTGGCTGCCCACCGCAAACATAGCCGCTTGGTGATGGATGCCCACGAATTGTTCCCCGAGCTTCCCGAAGTGATTGGCCGTCCGCTGGTGCGGCTGGCCTGGAAGATCATCAACCGTCTCTTCATGCCGCAATGCGACGCCCTGCTGACAGTGTGCGGCAGTTTTGCAGAGTACTATAAGCAGCACTTGGGCGTGGAGATGACAGTGGTGCGCAACGTGCAGTCCACCAGCGGCGCAGGAAAACCAAAAGCAGAGACTCCAGAAAAGCCCGTGCTGCTGTATCAAGGGGCCGTGAACGTGGGGCGCGGGGTGGATTGGGCCATCGACGCGCTGGAATGGCTACCTGACTGTTTGCTGAAGATAGCCGGCAATGGGGACCTGATAGCGGAGATGCAGGCCTATGCGGCACAGAAGCCCTGGGCCGACCGCATCGAGTTCCTCGGACGCCTGCCGCACGAGGAGCTGGACCGCCTGACACCGCAAGCCGATGTGGGGCTGTTGATGCTGGAACACATGGGGCTCAGCTATAACCTGACACTGCCCAACCGTGTGGGTGACTTTGTGGCGGCAGGCGTGCCTATGGTGGTGAGCGACATGCCAGAGACCGTCGCCGTGGTGCGCCGCTACGACATCGGGGAGGTTATTGAGCGACTTCACGGTGCCGACGGCAAGGCCCAGGCGCGGGCGCTGGCCGAGGCGGTGAAGCGCCTGCTGGAACGCTGGAGCAGGCTGGACGCTGCCGAGCGCGAGGCACGCTTTGCAGCGGCCCGCGAGGACCTGAATTGGGACAATGAGGAGAAGAAGTTGCTGAACATCTTAAACTAAAAACTAAAAGCTAAAAACTAAAAACTCAAATTATGATATACGACATTCTGTTAGTGCTATATTTCGTGGGGACCGTCGCTGGGCTGTGGTTCGTCTTCAGGAAGGCCGGCCTGGCACCCTGGAAGGCGCTGGTACCCGTCTACAACATCGTGGTGTGGGTGAAGATGTGCAACAAGAAGTGGACCTGGTATGTGGGGTTTCTCATCCCCGCATGGAACGTCTTCATGTTCCTGCTGATGGTAGTGGAGACGGCCAAGGTGTTTCGCCGCTACGGCTTCTGGGAGCAGCTGGCGGCGGTCGTCTTCCCGTGGATTTACCTGCCCGTGTTGGGTCTGCACCCTGCAGCCACGTATCACGACCCCGTGACCGACCCGCCGGCGAAGGTGAAGGAAGGACGCGATTGGGCCGATGCCATCGTCTTCGCGCTGGTGGCCGCCATGATTATCCGCGGCAATATCTTCGAGTTGTACAACATTCCGTCGTCGAGCATGGAGAAGAGCCTGCTGGTGGGCGACCATGTGCTGGTGAGCAAGCTGGCCTACGGTCCGCGCGTCACGATGACACCGCTGGCCATCCCGCTGGTGCACAATGTTGTGCCGCTGACGGGCGGCAAGGTGGAGAGCTACTCGAAGCTGATACAGTTGCCCTATCACCGCTACCCTGGATATTCGCATGTGAAGCGTTTCGACGCGGTGGTGTTCAACTACCCCGACGGCGACACGATGTGCACAGCTCAGTTCAGCAACCGCAGCTACCATGACCTGGTGCGGCAATACGGCAAGGAGGCTGTTGAGCAGGACCGCGTGTATGACAGCTACACCGGCGAGCGCATCGAGATAGGCAAGATAAGGGTGCGGCCCGTGGACAAGCGCGAGAACTTCATCAAGCGCTGCATCGGGCTGCCGGGCGAGGATCTGCAAATCGTGGACCAGCAGGTGCTCATCAACGGCAACCCCATCGAGACACCCCACGACGCGCAGTTCAGCTACGGGGTGCTGTTCGACCCCATCGCCAACCCGTCGCACATGCTCGACAAGATGGGCTTCAGCAGTGAAGACATCAACAGTGCCTACCTCCGCATGCAATACAGCGGCTCACCCTACTTCTTCCTGCCCATGAACCGTAGCACCGCACAGCAACTGAGCGGCAAATACGAGGTGCGCGACGTGCAGTGCATCGTCTACCCTGCCGACTCGACCGACAGCGGCGACCTCTTCCCCCACGCCGCCGGCCATCCGTGGAGCGTGGACAACTTCGGTCCCGTGCACATTCCAGCCAAGGGCGAGACCATGAAACTCAACCTGGAGAACCTGCCGCTTTACAGACGCGTGATTGAGGTGTATGAAGGCAACACCCTCGAGGTCAAGGACGGTCAAATCATCATCAACGGCGAGCCCACCGACGAATACACCGTCAAGATGGACTACTATTGGATGATGGGCGACAACCGCCACAACAGTGTAGACAGCCGCTTCTGGGGCTTTGTGCCCGAGGACCACATTGTGGGCAAGGCCAAGAGCATCTACTTCAGCCGCGACAAAGACCACAAACGCATACGCTGGGAGCGCTTCTTCCGCGATGCCAACAAGAGATAATCCGACCAAGAGAAAATGGACGAAATAGAAGAGATACAGGAACAAGGAAGCACGCTGTCGCTGAACAGCATGTTCAAAGACTATTGGATAGACTACGCCAGCGACGTCATTCTGGACCGCTCGGTGCCCGACATCGACGACGGCCTCAAGCCGGTGCAGCGCCGCATACTGCACGCCATGAAAGAGACCGACGACGGACGCTTCACGAAGGTGGCCAACATCGTGGGCAACACCATGCAATACCACCCCCACGGCGATGCCAGCATCAAGGATGCCCTCGTCAACCTCGGACAAAAAGACCTCCTCATTGATTGCCAGGGTAACTGGGGCAACATACTGACGGGTGATGATGCCGCTGCGGGGCGCTACATCGAGGCGCGCCTCTCCAAGTTTGCCAAAGAGGTGGTGTTCAACCCCAAGACCACCCAATGGAAACCCAGCTACGACGGACGCAAGCAGGAACCCGTCAGCCTGCCCATCAAGTTCCCCCTGCTGCTGGCCCAGGGCACCAAAGGCATCGCCGTCACCCTGACGAGCGTCATCCTGCCCTACAACTTCTGCGAGTTGCTGGAGAGCAGCATCAAGATACTGCAGAATGTGCCGTTCGAGATATATCCCGACTTCCCCACAGGCGGCCTGATAGACGTGAGCCGCTACAACGACGGAGCCCAGGGCGGCCGTCTGCGCATCCGCGCCAAGATGCACTACGACGAGAAGCGCAAGGCCATCGTCATCACCGAGTTGCCCTACACCGTGACTACCGACGTGCTGATAGACAGCATCGTAAAGGCCAACGAGAAGGGTAAGATAAAGATCAAGAAAGTGGACGACAATACCGCCGCCGAGGTGGAAATCGTGGTCTACCTGCCCACCGGTGTCAGTCCGGACCAGACCATCGACGCCCTCTACGCCTTCACCAACTGCCAGATCAGCTTCTCGCCGCAGACCTGCGTCATCGTCGACGAGAAGCCCGTTTTCATGACCGCCAGCGACATCCTGCGCCACAACACCATGCGCACCCGCGACCTGCTGCGCCAGGAGCTGGAAATACAGCTCGGCGAGTTGGAGGACCGCTGGCATTGGGTCTCTCTCGAAAAGATATTCTTCGAGAAAGGCATCTACAAGAAGATGGAGCGGAAAGACAGCGTCAGCTGGGACGAACAGGTGGACGACATGCTGGCTGCCTTCGGTCCCTACCGCAAGAAGTTCAAACGCGAAATCACCCGCGACGATGTGCTGAAGCTCACCGAGAAGCCTGTCAAGAAGATATCCAAGTTCGACATCAAGAAAGCCGCCGAAGAAATCGAGAGCATCGAGATGACCATCGACGAGGTGAAGAACCACCTGGAGCACCTCACCGACTACGCCATACGCTACTTCCAGGACATCCTGAAGAAATACGGCAAAGGACGCGAACGCAAGACCGAGATACGCAACTTTGAGGACATCGAGTCTACCGTCGTGGCGCTGGCCAACGAGAAGCTCTATGTCAACTACTCCACCGGCTTCGCCGGCTGGGGGCTCAAGAAGGAAGAGGGCGTGGAGGTGGCCTGCGAGTGCTCGCGCATGGACGACATCATCGTCTTCCGCCGCGACGGCACCATGATGGTCACCAAGGTGCAGGAGAAGGGCTTCGTGGGCTCAAAAGACTGCAAGGAGCTGCTCTTCATCAGCGTCTTCCGCAAACGCGACGAGCGCACCGTCTACAACATGATCTACCGCGACGGTAGCGCCGGATATGCTATGGTGAAACGTTTCAGCGTCACCGCCATCACGCGCGACCGCGACTACCCGCTCACCAAAGGCACCAAGAACAGCAAGGTGCTCTACTTCACTGCCAACCCCAACGGCGAGGCCGAAGTGGTCACCGTGCACCACGTCAGCAATCCCAAGCTCAAGAAGGTCAGCTTTGATTTCGATTTCAAGACGCTGGCCATCAAGGGCCGCGACGCTATGGGCAACATACTGACCCGCAACGCCGTGCGCAGCATCAACCTCAAGGACGAAGGTGTGAGCACCCTCAGCGCACGCAAAATATGGTTCGACGAGAGCGTGAAGCGTCTCAATGTGAATGAAGCAGGTCGCTACCTCGGCGAGTTCCGCGGCAGCGACAAGATTCTCAGCATCAATCAGGGCGGCACCTACCGCACCACCTCCTTCGACTTGGCCAACCACTACGACGACGACCTCATCGAACTGCGCAAGTTCAACCCCGACGGCATCGTCACCGCCCTTTACCGCTCGGCTGAAGGCTACCCCTACCTCAAACGCTTCACCCCCGAAGCCACCGACCGCAAGACCCCGTTCCTCGACGACGACGGCAGTACACTCATCAACCTCTGTCTCGACTACTATCCGCGCCTCGAAGTGGTCTACGCCGAAGGCAGCGGCAAGAAGATACAGAGCGAAATCATCGAGGTGGAGGACTTCATCGGCGTCAAAAGTCACAAGGCCAAGGGCAAGCGCATCACCACCTTTGCCGTCGACCGCTTCAATTGGCTCTCTCCCCTGAAGCCCGACCCCGAACCCTCTGCGGTCGACGATGCCATCGCCGACACCGACACCTCGTCACTCCCCAACGAGCGCATGGGCTTTGCCGAAGGCACACAAACCGAACTCTTCTAACCCATGAAACTGCTTGTCCTGCTGCCCCGTTTCCCCTACCCTCTCGACAAAGGGGACAAACTGCGAGCCTACTACCAGATTATAGAGCTCGCCAAGCGGCACGACATCTACCTCTTCGCCCTCTCGCACAAGGCTGTCGGCGAGGCGCAGGTCGAGGCCCTACGACCCTACTGCAAGGCCATCCATGTGGAGCGCCTGCCTCGTCTCAACCTTAACGTGCTGTGCACTTTCTTCCAAGGACAATCCCTCCAGGTGGGCTATTGGACCAGCCACCGCGCAAAAAAGGCCTTCGATGAGTTCAAAAGTCAGGTGCAGCCAGACGTCGTGTATCGGCAGATGGTGCGCACAATGATGTACAGCGGTGGCGGCGTACTCGACTATCAGGATGCCCTGTCGCTCAACACCCGTCGCCGCATGGAGCGGAGTCATGGACCGCTGAAGTGGCTGCTTCGGTATGAATACAAGGCCCTGCAACGCGCCGAGCAGCAGGCGCTGCACCTCTTCGACGCCACCACCGTCATCAGCTCCATTGACCGCGATGCCATCAATCAATCAATCAGGCAATCAGGCAATCAGGCAATCACACTCGTCCCCAACGGCGTAGACACAGACTATTTTAAAGTGACAGAGTTTCAGAGTGACAAAGTGACCGAGTCACTCAGCCACTCAGCCACTCGGCCACTTAGCCACTATACCATCGCCTTCACCGGCAACATGTCCTACGCCCCCAATGTGGATGCGGCCTGCTTCCTGGTGAAAGAGATAATGCCCTTGGTGTGGTCGCAGATCCCATCTGCGACCGTCCTGCTGGCCGGTGCCGACCCCAAGCCTGCTGTCAAGGCACTTGCCGGCCCCAAGGTCACCGTCAGCGGACGCTTGGACGATATACGCAGCGCCTACGCCTCGGCCCGTGTGTTCGTAGCCCCCATGCGCATAGGCAGCGGTATGCAGAACAAACTGCTCGAAGCCATGTCGATGGGCCTGCCGTGCGTCACCACCTCCATTGCCGCCACCCCGCTGGGAGCCACCCCTTGGGAGCACCTGCTGGTGGGAGACACTGCCGAAGAGATTGCCGACCTGATAGTGAAACTCACCATCGAAGAGACACACCACTCCATTGCCGACAGCGGCCACCGCTTCGTACAGCAGCACTTCTCCTGGTCCGCCGCCGTCGCCCCTTTGGAAGAAATTCTTAATTCTTAATTTTTAATTATTAATTAATCATGGACCTCAACGGACGCAGACAAAGCACCAACGTGGAAGACCGCCGCGGCAAAGGCGGAGCAGTAAAAGCCGGTGGCCTCGGCCTGGGCGGCATCGTCATCATCGGACTGATATGGCTGCTGACAGGTAAGGCGCCCGACGCCAACACCTTGCAACAGATGACGCAAGGCGCCACCTCAGAGTACACCGACGGCAAGGACTACAGCCAAGTGGACGTGGAGTTGATGACCTTCTGCAAACAGATTTTGGCTGGCACAGAGGACGTGTGGACCGCTGAATTCAAAAAGATGGGCATGACCTATCGCCCTCCGAAGATGGTGATTTTCTCCGACGCCGTCAACTCGGGCTGCGGCAACGCCACCTCGGCGGCAGGCCCCTTCTACTGCTCGGCCGACCAGACCGTCTATCTTGACCTCGAGTTTTTCAAAAGCATGAAATCACAAATCGGCGCCGATGGCGACTTCGCCTACGCCTATGTGATTGCACACGAGGTGGGTCACCACGTGCAGAACCTCCTGGGCACCCTCGACGCCGCCCACCAGCAGATGGCCAAATACGGGAAAAACTCGGCCGGTTACAACCAAACCAGCGTGCGACTCGAGCTGCAGGCCGACTACTATGCCGGCGTGTGGGCCTACCATGACAACAAAATGTTCGGCTCACTCGAAGACGGCGACATCGAAGAGGCTTTGAACGCCGCCTCCAAAATCGGCGACGACTACCTTCAAAAACAAGCCTACGGACGCACCATGCCCGAGACTTTCAACCACGGCACCTCTCAACAGCGCATGCGCTGGCTGAAGAAAGGCCTTACTACCGGCAACACCCGCGGCGGCGACACCTTCAGCCCCAACTACAACTCGCTCTAAATCCCAATTCCGTCTCTTCAACGGCAGTTCAATGGTACTTCAACGGTATTTCAACGGAATAAGGCGTTGAACTACCGTTGAACTGCCAAACACCGTCCGTTGTTCGACCGCTTTACAGTCGTTCTTCAACAGTTCTTCAACTCTTTCTTGAAGAACTGTTGAAGAACTGATGAAGTACGATTGGACAACGGTCGGTGTTTGGCTGTTATACAGTCGTTCTTTGGTCGTTCTTTGCTTTTTTCCAAAGAACGACCAAAGAACGGTCAAAGAAAAACCAAAGTCAGTCGGTTGTCAGCAGCGCCGCAACGCGCTCTAACCAACAGGCGTCCACCTCGTCAAAAGTGTTGAGGTCGCGGCTGTCGATGTCGAGGACGGCAATCACTTCATCACCCTGAAACACAGGCACCACTATCTCACTGCGGCTTTCGCTGCTGCAGGCGATGTGACCCGGGAACTGCTCCACGTCGGGCACCACCACGGTGCGCCTTTCCTTCCAGGCCGTGCCGCACACGCCCTTGCCGTAGCCGATATGCACGCAGGCCAGCGGTCCCTGGAAAGGCCCGAGGACAAGTTCATATCTCCCAGCTTCGCTGTTATCCATTAATCCTTTATTATCTCTGGGGTTCTGGATTACGCCACAGGCGGGAGCAATACGGTAGAATCCTGTCCACCAGAAGCCGAATTCATGATGCAGCAGGGCGCTGACGTTGGCCATCTTGGCTATCAAGTCGCGCTCGCCCTCACAGAGGGCGGCCACCTGCGGCAGCAGGTGGCCGTATTTCTCCTCTTTGTTCATCCTACTTGAAGGCGTTCTCGCTGAGACCGTGACCGCTGAGGGCCAAATCCTTCATGTAGCCGGGCACCTCGCGGCCGAGGTATTTGTCGACATAGAGTTTGGCCAGGTACTGACCCAGCATGAAACCGTGACCGCGCAGGCCGGTGAGCAGACCCACCTCGGGGTCGACGATGTAGCGCGGCTCGGTGTAGCGGCCGGCCCAGCAGGCCAGGAAGCTGACATCCTTGAGGCCCGGCAGCCACTCGGCGAAGACCTGGCTGACAATCTCCAGGAACTCACGGCTGTTGTACTTGATGTTCTGGCGCGTCTCGTAGGCGTCGGTGTCGGGGCTGGCGCAGCCGATAATCTGGCCGGTGTGCTCGAACTGCTGGCCATAGACGGCACTGAAGCCCTTGTAATGGCGACGGTCGATAATCATGTCGAGCGGGCCGCCGTTGGGTCCCATCATGGGCAGACGGCGCGTGATGAAGGCCTGATGCTTCACAGGATAGAGGCCGGTGTCGATGCCCAGCATGTCGGTGAAGCGCTCGGCTCCCCAGCCCATGGCGTTGACGAAGTGGCCGCAGGTATACTCGATGTACTTGCCTTCATGGTTGCGCACCAGGGCGACCACCTTGTCGTCCTTGCGCCAAACGCTGAGCAACTCGGTGTCTTCGTAGTAGCGTCCGCCGAGGCTGACGCCGATGCCGCGGATGTAGTCGATGACGCGGCCTGGGGTGGCCTGCCAGCAGTCGCGTGTGATGAGGGCGTGGCTGTAGGTGTCGCGCGTGTCGTCCCACAGGGGCGATATCTCCTTCTTGAAATCCTTGCGGTCAATCATGTAGGCGTCGCTCCAGGCACGGCTGGCATCAAGGGCTTTGTAGGTGGCCTCATCATGCACCAGGTTGACATAGTGCGTGGGTTTGTAGTTGATGTTGTGCACCTTCTGTATGCTCTTGAATATCTCGTGGCTGTGCTGTGCAATGTCGGCAATGTCGGGGTTGCTGAAGGCGGGACGGCCGCCGCCAATGTTGCGCCATGAGGCACCACGGCTCCAGTTGACCATAACAGGCTTGAGGCCAGCCTCGCTGAAGTAGCGGAAGAGGCCGCTGCCCGAGATGCCGCCGCCGGCAATGAAGACCTTCACCTCCTCGTGCTGCACGTCGTTTCCCTTCGGGAAGACGTACACCTCCTTGCGGCCTTCGGTATAGACGTCACCCAGGGTCACCTGGTTGCTCAGCGGGGCGCGCGGCGTAGCGTCGCCGGTGAGTTCGATACCGTGGGCTTTCAGCACACCACGGGCGCGGGCGATGCAGCGTTTGCCGCGACAGGGACCCATACCCATACGGGTGATGTGCTTCAGCTCGTCGACCGAGATATACTTACGGTCGGTGCCCACCGCAGCCAGCATCTGCTCGTCGGTGATGTCCTCACAGTGGCAGATGTAGGTGATTGCCTGATTGTCTGATTGTTTGATTGCTTGAGTACTCAGATTACTCGGATAACGGTCTTTGACAATAAAGCCCTTGACGTCGGTCATCTGGCCGTCGACGTTGCCCACTTTCACGCGGGCCACGTTGGTCTTGTTGTCTTTCTTGAGCACTTTCTCAATCACGCCTTCGCCAATCTTCTGACCGTTGTTGTCCACCAGATAGACTTCGGCGCCCTCGGCCACCTCGTATTCGATGGGCAGGAAGCACCATTCCTTCTGCAGGTTGTAGCCAAAGATGGCAAGGCCCGGGCAATGGTTGACGCACTCCATGCAGCCGATGCACTTGTTGTAGTCTACCGTGGGCGTGCTGCTGGTGGTGGGTTTGCTGATGGCGCCCTGCGGACAGCTGAAGGTGCAGGGGTTGCAGGCGAAGCCGTAGAGGCAGTCGAGCTGCACGAAGGGTTTGGCTATCATGCGCTCCTCGCTGGGCAGGTTGGGCTTCTCCAACAGACGCACGGGGTGCTGCTGCGAGTCGATGTATTGGCGCGAGATGTCGAGATACTCGTCATAGTTGATGCGGAGGCCCATCTCCTGCGCTATCTCGTAGGCCGCCTGACGGCCGCGAAGCACGGCGCTGGTGCCCTCGCCGATACGCACGGCGTCGCCCACGCCGTAGACGTGGTGGCCATAGAGTTCCTTGCCCTTGGTGAGCAGTTGGCTGTCAGGCACGAGGCCGGTGCAGATGTTGATGATGTCGATGTCGTCGATGACCTGCTCGGTACCGGCAATGGGTTTGAAGTTCTCACACTTGGCTATGACGGCACCCGTGATGCCTGTCTTGTCGGCGTTGGGGATGGCACGTACCAGCGTGTAGCCCGTCATAATGGGGATGCCGAGACGGCGCACACGGTTGGCCTGCACAGGGAAGCCGCCCTCACGCGGCATGGCCTCAATTATGGCCTTGATGGTGGCTCCGGCCTGCATGCCCTGGTAGGAGGTGAGGTAGCCGATGTTGCCGGCGCCCACGGTGAGCACACGCTTGCCCAGCAGGGTGTGCTCCTGGTTCATCATCTTTTGGAAGACGGCGGCGGTGTAGACACCCGGCACATCGTCGTTCTCAAAGGCCGGCATGAACGGTACTGCGCCGGTGGCCACCACGAGGTGCTGCGCGTCGACGTAGGCCATCTCCTGCGTCTCCATATTCTTGATGGCCAGCCTGGGTCCTTCGAGGATGTCCCACACAGTATAGTTGAGCAGGATGCCCTCCTGGCTGTCGCCGGCGAGGGTCTTGGCGATGTCGAAACCACGCATGCCGCCGTATTTCTTCTCCTTCTCGAAGAAGAAGAATTGGTGGGTCTGCATATTGAACTGTCCACCGATGCGGGCATTGTTGTCGATAACGAGGTTGTCGATGCCAAAGGCGTTGAGCTGCTCACGGCAGGCCAAACCGGCAGGACCGGCACCCACGATGGCCACGGTGGTCTTGTAGATGGTGAGGGCTTTGGTTTCCTGCGCCTTCACAGGGGCATCAAAAGTGACACCCGGCAAATCGGCTTCGTGTGCGATGGCTCGCACCTCCTTCACACCGTCCACTTTAGTGATGCAGATGCGGCGCACACGTCCGTCGACCAGCATCTCGCAGGCACCGCACTTGCCGATGCCGCACTCTAATGAGCGGTTGCGGCCTTGCAGCGAATGGCTATGCACAGGGTAGCCAGCCTCATGCAATGCTTTGGCAATGGTATAGCCCTTACGGCCCTGTACCTTCTTCCCTTCAAAAAGAAATTCGACCACCTCGCTCTGCGGGATGTCCAAGATAGGGTGTTTCTCGATCCTATACATATCGTATCGTTTTATAGATTAATAGATTGCACAAATAAAGGTGTTTCTTTACACCGCCACAAAGGTATAAAGAATAATAGTAAAATGCAAGTTTTTTTATCACCACTTTTTTAACCCCCACCAAAACCCACTGTTCTTCAACCGTTTATGTGTTGTTTAACTGCTGTTTAACTAAAAGTTGTAGTTAAACAGCAGTTAAACAACATCTAAAGAGTTGTAAAACAGTGCTACTATTTCCCTACTTTGAAAGCCTGTGCCGGTGCCACAGCACGGAATTCGGGGGCGTACATGCACTGCATGGTGACGGGGCCTGCAAGGAAGTGGCCCGGGTTAGTGACATAGACCTCATACTCGAAGTAGTATTTGCCCTTCTCAAGACGGTCGATGTAGCAGCGCGTGTCGGTAGTGTTGACCACAATATAATAGCTCAGTCCCTCGTTCCAGCGCCAGCCGGCACGGGTGTCGAGAGGCTCGACACACGAAGGACGGCCGTCGATGAGCTCAAGGTATTCCATCGTATGGTCACAGGTGATATCGACACGCACCTTGATTTTATCACCCACCTTCAAGATACTCTGGCTATTCATAATATTCTGATTATTCCGATCCAAGAATGTGCGCTTAATCGTAATTCCCATCTCGCTAGCGGGTATCTTGTCCATGTCGTCGGTGAACTGATAATAGACGGCGCCCCAAGCGATACCTTCATCTTGCTTCTTTATAGTGATAAGTGATGAGTGATGAGTGATGAGCGTATCAAGGGCTGCTCCTGTCCAACGCTGCGATTGATAGCCTTCCACCCCCTGTACCTCAGTGCTCATAGGTTCGCCGAAGACCATCATTTGAACAGCATCCTTTGTTTCGCTTTTCACTTTTCCATTTTCACCTTCCACCATCAACGCCTTGATGGCCTCGGTGGTG
>JAFZKV010000007.1 GCA_017551765.1 Bacteroidales bacterium | reverse complement strand
GGTTAAGGTGGGCATCCTGCCAGCCAAGAAGGTAGTAGTAATGAAACGATAAAGGTTTTATTAGCAGAAGCTAGTGTAAAACGGGGCGGCCTCGAGTAGGCTGCCCTGTTTTTTCAGGTAATCAGGTAATATAGTGAATTCCTTTTCATCGGATTATAAGGAACATTATGTGTTTCAAGAAATGGCGTTATTTCCGATTATTTCGGTTTGAAAAGTGTATTTTCGAGGCGAAGATTTCCTTTGAAAAGTGTAGAAATACATTCAATATTCGCTTGAAAAAATGCAATAAATGCGAATTATTCGTTTGAAAAAGTGCAACGAACTACCGCTTATCTTCTGAAGGACAGATGAGTGTGCGGACAAGAAACAGGATGCTTATCTCGCGCCAAGAAATGTCTTCGTAAGGTCCCGCTTGATTGTGTCCCAATCCTTGAGGAAGAGGCACATGGGGTCGGGTTCCGCATCGGCCTTCTCGAAGTGGGAGAATCCCTGCAAAACCTGCTCACGGGTGTAGTTATAAGGATACCGCTCCTCGTAGAGGTCGAGCATCTGCGAGACGCTGTGCGACGTGCTCAACTCGTGCAAGTCCCAAAAATCTTTCTTGCGTCCGCCACGAGCCACAACATCGAGTTTCATGGCGATAATATCCTCTATGGATGCCATCCGAATGCCGTCCTCAACCACCATCTCGCCAATGAAGTCGTCGGTGTAGAAGAGATCGAGTTTCACCGCGTCATCACGGCTGTTGCCGACAAACCAGGTGGCTCCTATGCCAGGCACAGGGCCGCAGTCGCCCTCACAGTAGGGGAACATGCTCCGCAGATGGCTCTGCAGGGCGTGAAAGTCGAGGTCACCGTATTGAGCGTTGCTGAAAAGGTCGATGTCTATCGACATTCGATGTCCCAACCGAAGGCTGAGCGATGTGCCGCCAACCAGACGGAACGAGTCGAAGGTGGCGTCAGCCATCAGCCGCATCAAAGTGTTACGCAGATAGGGCGTAACTGTCTCATAATGCAGCATAAGACAGCGCCTTTTGAAGGTTGGATGTGACGTTGCGGTTGTAGGGCGAAGGGGAAAAGGTGTCGGCAAAGCGACGTAAGCGGTTTTGACCGTACAGGTTCAGGACGTAATCCTGCTCTTCCGCGGTACCAAAGCCAAAAACACGCTCGATGACAAAATCGGCATGACGAGACCAATCAATCTTGGAGATATCTGTATCCCAGAATGTTGCCCTCGAGAATATGCCCGTCGACGGGCTTGATATGGTACCTTGTTGCGTCATGATTCAATCTGCAAAAGTACGAACTTTTCAGAAACCGTGCAAATTTTTTTGAAAATGAGAATAAAAATCGGTATCAGCGGCACATTATTTGTTTCAAGAAATGGCGTTATTTTCTTCTTTTTTTCGCTGCATTTGATTTGTGTAAAAGGGTAGATGGGGTGAGATGATTCCACGTTATATCGTATTTAAGCAGAAATGTAAATGCATTTTATCGTATTTTGGCTAAAATTTTTCTGCATTTTATCGTAATTCAATTTTTATTCGTATCTTTGCACCCGAAAATTATCCGGTTATGTTAGACGAGAAAATCAGGGGAATTGGCCACCCATCTGACCGGACGTTACAACGAGATTCACCTTTACCCATTCTCGTTTTCGGAGTATTGCCAATACCATCATATCGACACACAGGGCATCACCACCAAAGCCGACGCCGAGCGGAAACGTGCCTTCCTGGATTTCATCCACGACGGCGGTTTCCCGGAAATGCAGGGGCTCCGCAACAAGAGGGCATACGTCCAAAGCTTGATTGAGGCTATCCTGCGCAAGGATATCCAGAAGCGTTTCAAGATTCGTAACATCGAGGCATTGCGCAAACTTGCCCATCACTTGATCAACAACGCCTGCCAGGAGGTGAATTATGATGAGCTGTCGGAATTATTGGGCATTGCCGACAAGACGGCGAAGAAATATGTCGACTATCTCAGTCAGGCGTTCCTTGTTCAGTTGCTGACAAAACACTCATTCAAAAGCACGGAACGCATCCGCAACCAGAAAGCATATATTGTCGATACGGGTTTGGAGGGGAACCGCGAGAATGCATTGGCACCCGAGAATCTGGGGTGGCGACTGGAGAATGTGGTATATATTGAGTTGCTGAGACGTTGTGCCCATGATTTTCTGGATGTTTACTATCACAAACCGGATTCAAGGGCCAAAGAGATAGACTTTGTGGTGTGCGACAAAAACAAAGCTGTGGAATTGATACAGGTAGCCTACGAGATTGACACCCAGCGGGCTTACGACCGCGAAACATCCTCGCTGGTGAAAGCAGCGGACACTTTTTCTTGTAACCACCTGACCCTCATTGCCTTTTTGCCGACACGCGATGTGGAGATTGAAGGGAAAACCATCCATATAGTTTCGGCATTGGAGTGGTTGTTGCAGAAATTGTAAAATAACTAGATGACTGACACGATGACACCGGAGGATTAAAAACATTCTTCAGCGACAAATATCTTAAAGGTTTTCATACATTTAAAATGTGAAGCGGGGCGGTCATGAGTTTGGCGGTCCCTTTTTTTAGGTAATCAGGTGATATGGTGATTTCTTCTTTTTTTTGTTGGTGGATTAAAAAATTATTGTTATCTTTGCAACGACGGACGACGATTTGTGGGAGTGTGTAGTGAGTTGATTTATAGTGATTAGTAAATTTTAATCATCATATTATGGCAAAGATTGCAAATCTCATTTCCAAAGACGGTTACGATTGGAAGTTCAGCACGGTGGGCGGCGTGGCCCGCGTGAACATTGAGTCGGGCGAGGATGTTGCCCACCTGGACGAGCTTGACCAGAAGTTATGGACAGTGCTGAGCTGTCCGGTGAAAGGTCTGGAGTTCGACGAGCGGACGCTGGCGCTGATGGACCTCGACGGTGACGGCAAGATACGTGTGCACGAGGTGGTTGCGGCATCGCAGTGGTTGAAGAAGGTGCTGGTGGAGATGGAGTATCTGCTGGAAGGGAACGACAGCATCGAGTTTTCAGCCGTGAGTGACACCTCGGACGAGGGCAAACAGGTGCTTGCGGCCGCCAAGCTGATTTTGAGCAGTTTGGGTCGCGACAAGCAGAGCATTGCGCTGCAGGATGTGGTGGATTATCTGGCTGTGTATGAGGAGAAATGCAAGAACGAGTATACTGCTGCCGAGGGCGAGGCCTACGAGCCTCCCTACGGCGAGGGCAGCGACGCCGCCGAGGCGGCGGTGAACGCTGTGCGCGCCAAGGTGGAGGATTATTTCATGCGCTGCAAGCTGGTGCAGTTTGACGAGGATGCCGCCGGCGCCCTCGATGTGCAGGTGGAGAAGATAGCGGCCATCAGTGGCGGCGACTTGAACGCCAACGTGGCGGAGATTTCGACCTATCCGCTGGCCCGTCCGCGCAAGGAGGGCCTGCTGCCGCTCAGAGAGGGCATCAATCCCGCCTGGCAGGGTGCTATGGCCGCGCTGTGCGGCGTGGCCGATTTTGAGGGCAAAGAGAGCATCGCAGAGGAGGAGTGGAAGGCCGTGGTGGCCAAGGTGGATGCCTATACGGCGTGGAAGGCTGCCGGCGAGACGGCCATGAACGAGGCCATTGCGGCCCAGGTGGCCGAGCATGCCGACGCCATCGCGCCGGTGGAGCGCCTGCTGCACTACTGCCGCGACTACTTCAAGCTGCTGCAGAACTATGTCGTCTTCAAGGATTTCTATAAACGTGACGACAGCTGTCTGGCCATCTTCCAAGCTGGCAAGCTATATATTGACCAGCGTTGCTGCGACCTGTGCATCAAGGTGATCGACATGGGCAAGAGCACCGCTTCGGCCGGCAAGAGCGGCATGTACTTGATTTACTGCCACTGCACCTCGAAGGGCGGCGCACAGATGGACATTGTGGCCGCATTGACCGACGGCGACATCGGAGGCCTGCACGAGGGCAAGAACGCCATCTTCTATGACCGCAAGGGTCAGGATTGGGATGCAGTGGTGACGAAGATTGTCGACAACCCCATCAGCGTGCGCCAGGCTTTCTGGAGCCCCTACCGCAAGTTCGGCAATTGGGTGACGGAGAAGATTACCAAGAGCGCCTCGGAGAAGGAGAGCAAGCAGTTTGACGAGATGACCTCGAAGGCCGACACCGCCACCACCAACCTCACCGTCAAGGACGAGGGTGCCGCTGCCGAAGCCAAAGCCAACGAGAAGAAAGCCCAGATGTTCGACATTGCCAAGTTCGCTGGTATCTTTGCCGCCATCGGCTTGGCCATCGGTGCCATCGGCGGCGCGCTGGCTGCCTTGGGTGGGTTCGTTATGGGCCATTGGTACAATGTTATCATCCTGGTTGCCGCCATCGTTATCCTAATTAGCGGACCGTCGATGCTGCTGGCCTGGCTGAAGTTGCGCCAGCGCAACCTGGGCCCCGTGCTGAACGCCAACGGATGGGCCATCAACAGCAATGTGAAGGTCAACACCACCTTCGGCGCCACGCTGACCTCGATGGCCAAGTATCCAAAGATGGTCATGAACGACCCCTTTGCCGAGAAGAAGATGGCCTGGTGGAAGAAGTGCCTGATCTGGTTGGTCATTCTGGCGGCTGTGTTTGTCGTCGGCTTCAAGCTGACGCAGCACCGCTGGGTGTGGGAGCCGAAGCCCGTGCCTGTGGCTGAGGTGGTTGAGGAGCCTGTGGCCGAGGAGGTGGCAGCACCAGCCGAGGCGGAGGCCGTTGAGGCTGTGGCCGAGGAGGTCCCTGCCGAGTGATGCGCCATGTTGCAATACTACTATTGTTGTTGATGACGCCGTTGGCATCACAATCCCAGGAGTTCTCCACGTTTACCGCCACCTGGTGGAACGTGGAGAACCTGTTTGACCTGCGCGACGACCCCGAGACCAACGACGACGAGTTCACGCCGCAGGGTGACCTGCATTGGACGCGCCGCAAGCTGAACGCCAAGATAGAGGGCATCTACAAGACCCTCACCATGATGGACCTGCCCGACGTGGTGGGGTTGGCCGAGGTGGAGAACAACTATGTGCTGCGCGAGCTCTGCCAGAATACGCCGCTGGCTCAGGTGCCCTATCGCTATGTGCACTACGACTCGCCCGACCGTCGCGGCATCGACGTGGCCCTCATCTACCGCACCGACCGCTTCCGCGTTACGGCCAGCCGTGCGGTGAATGTGAGCGACAGCGCGGCAGACTTCTTTACGCGAGACATCCTGCTGGTTGAAGGCATCACGGCCGCAGGCGACAGCGTGGTGCTGCTGCTCAACCATTGGCCCTCGAAGCGTGGCGGCGACGAGGCCGAGATGCACCGCATTGAGGTGGCGCGCACATTGCGCTCGCTGATGAACGAGCAGCGTGCGCTGCATCCGCAGGCCGCCATCATCGCTATGGGCGACATGAATTCCACCATCAGCGAGGCTCCGTTGACCGAGGGCATGGGCTTCGGCGCCGACAGCGTGAACCCCGACGGCATACGCAACCTGACCCACCGTCTGCCGAAGGATTGGGGCAGCCACAAGTACCAGGGGCTGTGGGATTACATCGACCAGGTGTTCCTGCTGGCCGATGGCAGTTGGCTGGTGGCCGACCTCAAGCTGAAGCGCTTCGACCACCTGCTCGCCGAAGAAAAGAACAGGCCAGGCATGCGACCTCGGCGCACCTATGTGGGGCCGAAATACGAAGGTGGCCTTAGCGACCACCTGCCCCTGCTGCTGCGCCTGAAGCGGCAGAAGAATTAAAGAATGGGCTGGATATGGACAGAATAGAAAACATCGACTACTGTATACGCTATCTGCTGAAACAGAACCAGGCGGAGGCGGAGATACCCCAAAAGTTGGAGGACAAAAAGCTGCTGATGCGCGCGCTGATGAATATTTGGAAGCCACAGCTTCTGGACATTGACTTTCTGAGGGCGCAGGATGCCGAACTGCAGGCACAACTGCAGGAGAAGGGTGTCGTGACGACGCGCGAGAGGGTGTGGCAGGGAGATATCACGCGGCTCAAGGTTGACGCCATTGTCAACGCCGCCAACAGCCGTGGGCTGGGTTGCTGGCATCCGCTGCACGCCTGTATCGACAACGCCATCCATTCGGCGGCAGGTCTGCAACTGCGGCAGGAGTGCAACAGGATACTGCAGGGCGACGAGATTGCCACCGGCGGTGCCATCATCACTCCCGGCTACAATCTACCGGCCAGGTTTGTCATCCATACCGTAGGCCCCATCATTGGGACGGACACACCCACGGCCGGACAGGAAGAGCAGTTGGCGGCCTGCTACCGCACCTGCCTCTATCTGGCCAAAGAGCAGGGATGTCGCAGCATCGCCTTCTGCTGCATCTCCACCGGCGAGTTCCACTTCCCGAACCGCCGCGCGGCCGAGATTGCCGTCAATGTCTGTAAGGAGGCACGTATGCGTGTAATCTTCAATGTGTTCAAGGACATTGACCGTGATATCTACAGAGCGTTGGTTGGAACGCATTGAATGAGGTGGTAAGGTAAAAATATTTTGCCGCTTTACCCTTTTTTTGTATTTTTGCACAATTGCATAGATTTGTAAATAAATTATAATAATGTATAGGACAAATACTTGTGGTGAGTTGAGACTCGCCAATGTGGGACAGACAGTGACCCTCGCCGGATGGGTGCAGCGCTCGCGCGACCTGGGCGGCATGACTTTTATCGACCTGCGCGACCGCTATGGCATCACGCAGTTGGCGTTCAATATGGAAACCAATGCGCCGCTCTGTGAGCAGGCTCGCAAGCTGGGACGTGAGTACGTCATTCAGGTGACCGGCAAGGTCATCGAGCGCAGTTCGAAGAACAACAAGATACCGACAGGTGACATCGAACTCGAGGTTACCGAGTTGAATATCCTCAACGAGGCCAAGACGCCTCCCTTCACCATCGAGGACCAGAGTGATGGCGGTGACGACCTGCGCATGAAATACCGCTACCTCGATATCCGCCGCAATCCCGTGCGCAACAACCTCATCATGCGTCACAAGATGGCCATGTTGGTGAGAAACTACCTCTCCGACCGCGATTTCTTGGAGATAGAGACTCCCATGCTCATTAAGAGCACCCCCGAGGGTGCCCGCGACTTTGTCGTGCCCAGCCGTATGAATCCCGGCGAGTTCTACGCCCTGCCGCAAAGTCCGCAGCAGTACAAGCAGCTGCTGATGGTGGCCGGCATGGACCGTTACTTCCAGATTGTGCGTTGCTTCCGCGACGAGGACCTGCGCGCCGACCGTCAGCCGGAGTTCACGCAGATTGACTGCGAGATGAGCTTCGTGCACCAAGAAGATGTGCTCAATATGTTCGAAGGCCTCGCCAAGCACCTCTTCAAAGAGATGAAGGGCATCGAGTTCGACAAGTTTCCCCGCATGACCTGGCACGACGCCATGCGTCTCTACGGTAGCGATAAGCCCGACCTGCGCTTCGGTATGACCTTCAAGGAGGTCACCGACGTAGTCAAGGGTCACGGCTTCGGCCTGTTCGACAATAGCGAGTTGGTAGTGGGCATCGTGGCCGAGGGCTGTGCTGAATACACCCGCAAGCAGCTCGACGCGCTGACCGACTTCGTCAAACGTCCGCAGGTGGGTGCCGGCGGCATGGTGTATATCAAATACAACGCCGACGGTAGTTTTAAGAGCAGCGTGGACAAGTTCTACGACGCCGAGGCCCTCAAGGCTATTGCCGACAAGATGGAGGCCAAGCCAGGCGACCTGATGCTGTTGCTCTGCGGTCCTGCCATGAAGACGCGCGTGCAGCTCTGCGCCCTGCGCCTCGAGATGGGCAACCAACTCGGCCTGCGTGACCCGCAGAAGTTCGCACCCCTCTGGGTTATCGACTTCCCGCTGCTCGAGTGGGACGACGAGACGCAGCGCTACTACGCCATGCACCATCCCTTCACAGCTCCCAAGCCCGAGGACGAGGCGCTGCTCGACGACCCCAGCCGCTGGGGCGACATTAGGGCCAACGCCTACGACATTGTGATGAACGGAACCGAGGTGGGTGGCGGTAGCATCCGTATCCACGACCGCGTGCTGCAGAACAAGATGTTCCACACCCTCGGCTTCACCGACGAGAGCGCCGCCGCGCAGTTCGGCTTCCTGATGGATGCTTTCACCTATGGTGCGCCGCCACACGCCGGTCTCGCCTTTGGCTTCGATCGCCTCTGCTCCATCTTTGCTGGTGCCGACTCGATCCGCGACTTCATTGCCTTCCCGAAGAACAACGCCGGACGCGACGTGATGAGTCAGTCGCCCGCGCCGATTGCTCCTGAGCAGCTTGAAGAACTCCAGATTAAGCTGGATGTTAAGTAGCTTGATAAAATCCATGCGTCTCCGCACATTGCCCCTGTCGTTGGCAGGAGTGGTGTGCGGAGGTCTGCTTGCTATGGGCGAGCGCGAGAGTAGTGGCAACTGGTGGGCCTTTGTGCTGGTGCTGATTACGGCCTGTGCGCTACAGGTGCTAACCAATCTCAGCAATGAGTTGGGCGACCACCTCAGCGGCGTGGACGGAGAGGGTAGGGAAGGCCCCAACTATAGCATGGCCGACGGTGGTCTCACCGTCAAGCAAATGTGGAAGGCTATCAACGGCACCGTGGTGGCCTGCTGCGTGAGCGGCCTGGCAATGGTGCTGGTGTCTGGCTGTCCCTGGTGGATACTCCTGCTGGGTGCCGCCGCCATTTGGGCAGCTACACACTATACCCTTGGAAAGAGTCCCTATGGATATAAAGGCCTTGGCGACCTTTTTGTCTTCCTCTTCTTTGGCTTGGCAAGCGTGATGGGCAGCTACTTTGTGTTGGCGCACCACATACATGGGTACTACTTCATTCCGGCAGTGGGCATCGGCCTGCTGAGTGTGGCAGTGCTTAATGTAAATAATATCCGCGATATGGCCAGCGATGCGGGACTCCGAAAGACCATCCCCTTGAGAATAGGGGTACGCCGTGCCAGGATATATCAGACGGTGCTGGTGTCGATTGGATGGGTGCTGATGGCCCTATCCTATGGTGGCAATCCCCTGTTTGGTGTGTTGATACTTTGCACGCTGCCGCTGTTCGTCTGGCATCTCGTCGGCACATGGCGCAACGAGGGCAAACGCCTCGACCCCATGCTGCCCCTGCTGGTGCTCAGCACTTTCTTACTTGGAATCCTCTATTCATTAGGCATCCTCTTGTATCTATGGCCTATCAATTCGACAATATAGCGGCTCACTACGACCGGATGAACCGGCTGATGACCTTCGGACTCGACCGCCGCTGGCGGAAACGGGCGGTGCGAGGGCTGCATGGCAATGTGTTGGATGTAGCTTGCGGGACGGGGGATATGGTGGTAGAATTGGAGAAACACAACTGCACAGTGACGGGAGTGGATTTGTCGGAGGTGATGCTCTCCATTGCAAGACAGAAACTGACACACTCCTCAGTCAGCCGCTCTGCGGCTGCCAGCTCCCCTAACTTAGGGGAGCAGCGAGATAGTATGACAGTGTCAGCCAGCTCCCCCTCTAAGTTAGAGGGGGTGGCCGCCCAACGGGCAGACGGGGGCGTGTGTCTACAAAAGGCCGATGCCGAGCATCTGCCATTTGAGGACAACACCTTCGACGCTGTCACCTGCGCTTTCGGTGTCCGCAACTTCCTCCATCTCGAACAAGGCCTGAGCGAGATGCTTCGGGTGCTTAAACCTGAAGGCAGAATAGTTATCCTTGAATTGGCTACCCCCGACAGCAAGTTTGTAAGACCCTTATACAACCTCTACACCAAGCACATCATTCCCTGGCTGGGCAGCCGCATTGCTGGCAGCCGTGAGGCTTACACCTACCTGCACGAAAGCATAGAACGATTTCCTAAAGGTGACGACTTCCTGAAAATAATTCTCAATTCTCAATTCTCAATTCTCAGTTGCCACCAGAGGCAGCTCACCTTCGGCGTGTGTCGCCTCTACTGGATAAACAAAGAGGCCGCTGTACCTGGGCGACCTCTATGCCATATTAATCCTAAAACGATTGCAAAAGTACGCCCGTTTCCGAAACCCCACAATACCCAATAATAGTGATTTGTATAACAGTTTGAAATACATGTATGTTATGAAGAAGATAATCCCCTTTTTGTTCCTTGTGCTGCCCTTGATGGTGCGTGCGCAGCAGGTTGACAAGACCGAAAACCCCGATATTTATGCCGAACGTGCGGCCGCCTACTTCGACAACGACGACGACAAAGGTGCCGTAGCACTCCTCAAGCAAGGCATCAAGCGCGGCTCGGTGCTGTGCTGCAACCGCTTGGGCGACTATTATTACGAGGTGGAGGACTACAAGACCGCCGCCAAGTACTACAAGCAGGCCGGCGATGCCGAAGGCCGCTTCTCGCTCGGCGCCCTCTACCTGGCGGGCGGCATAGGTAAGCAGACCGATGCCGACTTGCAGCGTGGCCTCGGCTTGGTGCGCAGTGCCGAGCGTGAGGACTACCGCGACGCCATCTATGTCATGGCGCGCCTCTTCGACGCCGGCACCATTGTGGAGCAGAACTACGACAGTGCCGTCTACATGCTCAACCGACTGACTGCCAAGGAGGACCCGCAGGCCCTGTTCGCTATGGCGAGCTACTGCGAAGAAGGCCACGGTGTGCCCAAGGACAGCCTCGAAGCCATGCGCTACCTGGAGCGCGCCGGTCAGGCAGGCCTCAGCGACGGCTACGCCTACCTGGGCGACTACTACCGCTACGGCCTGGGCGGCACCGCCATCGACCTCCCGCACGCCTTCCTGCTCTACCAGCAGGCAGCTGCTGCAGGTGAGGACAACGCCTATGGTCTTTGGAGTGTGGCCGACTGCTACCTCAACGGCATAGGCACCCGTGTGGACAGCCTCAAGGCTGTGCCCTATTTGCAGGATGCCGTCGAGGCCGGTTCGGCCTATGCCGCCGCCGTGTTGGGCGATTTCTACAAATACGGTCGCGCCGGCTTCAAGCAGAACGGCGACAGCGCCATGATTTACTATCAGCTGGCTTCGCAGGGTGACGACCCACGCGGCGACTACATGATGGGCGCCTACCTTTACGAGCTGGGTGCCTACGACAACGCTATGGGCTTTATCCTTTCGGCTGTCAACCACGGCTCGTTTGAAGCCCTTGTTCTCTACACCCAGGCCCTTATGACCGGCAGCGGCGTGGAGCAAGACGCGGAAAAGGCGATAACCTTACTACACAATCTGGCGTCAGCTGACGCCTCGGGACAGTCCTACTTCCTGTTGGGTTACGCCTACGGCAACGGTCTCGGCGTGGCGGTCGACAAGCAGCTGTCATACAACTATATGGATTCCGCTGCGGCGCTCGGCAACCCCCGAGGCATGATGTCTGTCGGCCAGCGCTACGTAGTCGGCGACGGTGTGCCGGTGGACACCCTCAAGGCTGTGGAATGGTATGAGCGTGCCGCCGCCGCAGGCTCAGTGCGTGCCATGATGCTGTTGGCCGGCAGCTACCGTCAGGGTCGCACGGCACCGCTCAACCCGCAGCGCGCCTTCGAGCTCTACCGCATGGCTGCCGACCAAGGCAACCTCGACGCCCTCTGTCGCGTAGGCCTCTGCCACGAGTTGGCCGAGGGCACCGACAAAGACCTCCGCCGAGCCTATGCCTGCTACAGCGAGGCTGCTGAACGCGGCTCGGCCTGGGGCATGCGCCTGTTGGCCGACTGCTACGCACAGGGCCTCTATGTCGAGTACGACATGCAGCAGGCCGCCAGCTGGTTCCTGCGTGCCGCCGAGGCGGGCGACGTGCGGAGCGCCTATGTGATGGGCCAGCTCTACCTCAACGGCGAGGGTGTGAAGAAGGACAAAAAGGAGGCCCGCCGCTGGCTGCAGGTGGCCGCCGACGCTGGCATGGAGCAGGCCGCCGACCTGCTCAAGACCCTTTGAACGCCGTCCGCTTTTCGACCGTTCTTTGGTCGTTCTTTGCTTTTTTCCAAAGAACGACCAAAGAACGGGCAAAAAACAACCGTTGAACGGACGGTGTTGACTCCCACTCTTCTTCATTTGTTCAACAGCAGTTCTTCAACAGTTCTTCAACATTTTCTTGAAGAACTGTTGAAGAACTGCTGTTGATGGGTTGAAGAAGTGGCGGTGTCAGGCATTACCTTCAGGGAAGGGTTCCATAGCTGTTTGATATTGTGACAAAAATGATTATTTTTCATTTATATTATAAAAAAAGTGTATCTTTGCAGTTCGATTTGAATTGAAAAACAACTGATATATCGCTATATTATGAATGTGAATATTAAACAGTTAGGTATGGTTCAAGAGGCCTCTCCATGCTCCATTATTGACATGATTTTGAAGCTGAAGCCCGAGGAATTGAACAACTATTGCGCTGCCAAGATCAATGGCAACGTGGTGGATTTGCGTGACGTGATTGAGGAGGACTGCGAGATTGAACTGCTCGACAAGAACGCTCCCGAGTCGCTGCCTATCCTCCGTCATACCACCGCCCATATCATGGCCGAGGCCGTGAAGCACCTCTATCCCGAGGCTAAACTCACCATAGGACCCTCGACCGACAAAGGTTTCTTCTATGATTTCGACTTCCGTCCCTTCAACCGCGAGGACCTCGACGCCATTGAGAAGGAGATGAAGTCCATCATCAAGAAAGCCACCCGCCTGGAGCGCAAGATTGTGTCGCGCGACGAGGCCCGCAAGATATTCGAGGAGAAGAACGAGCCCTACAAGCTCGAGTTGCTCGATGCCATCGCCCCCGACGCCCGCATCACCATCTACAGCCAGGACGACTTTGTCGACCTCTGCTCGGGTCCCCACCTGCTGAATACCCGCCTCATCAAGGGCTTCAAGCTGATTGCCAACTCGAACACCTATTGGCGCGGCGACCGCAACGGCAAGTCGCTCACCCGCATCTTCGGCGTGGCCTTCTTCAGCAAGGAAGACCTCGAGGCCCACATGGAATACCTGGAGAACATCAAGAACCGCGACCACAACAAGCTGGGCCGCGAGTTGGAGCTCTTCACCGTGGTTGACGTCATCGGCCAGGGTCTGCCGTTGTTGCTGCCCAAGGGCGCCAAGATTGTGCAGACGCTGCAGCGCTGGATTGAGGACCTGGAGGACAACGAGTGGGGATATATCCGCACCAAGACGCCCTTCATGGCCAAGAAAGACCTTTATGAGATTTCCGGCCATTGGCAACACTACCGCGACGGTATGTTTGTCATTGGCGATCCCGAAGATCCCGAGGTGTTGGCCCTGCGCCCCATGACCTGCCCGTTCCAATACTTCGTCTACAAGGCTTCGCCCAAGTCGTACCGCGACCTGCCGAAGCGCTACAGCGAGACCTCGACGCTCTTCCGCAACGAGGACTCGGGCGAGATGCACGGATTGACGCGTGTCCGTCAGTTCACCATCTCGGAGGGTCACCTCATCGTGCGTCCCGACCAGATGGTTGAAGAATTCAAGGGTTGCCTGGCGTTGGCCAAATACTGCCTGACGACTCTCGGATTGCAGGACGACGTCACCTACCACCTCTCCAAGTGGGACCCCAACAACACGAAGAAATATATCGGCACTGCCGAAGAATGGGAAGACAGTCAGCAGCATATCCGCAATATCCTCAACGAGCTTGAGATACCTTTCGTGGAGGATGACGACGAGGCGGCCTTCTATGGTCCCAAGGTGGACATCAACGCCAAGAACGTTTACGGCAAGGAAGACACCATGATTACCGTGCAGTGGGATGCCCTGCTGGCACCGCGCTACGACATGTTCTATATCGACCAGAACGGCAACAAGGTGCGCCCCAATGTTATCCACCGCACCAGCCTCGGTTGCTATGAGCGTACGCTGGCTTGGATGATTGAGAAATACGAGGGTGCCTTCCCCACCTGGCTCTGCCCCGAGCAAGTGAGGGTGCTCCCCATCTCGGAGAAGTTCATGGACTATGCCAACGCCGTCAATGCCGAGCTTGTGAAGGCTGGTGTGCGGTCTTCGGTGGACGAGCGCGCCGAGAAGATTGGCTACAAGCTGCGCGACCTGCGTCTGCAGCGTATTCCCTACGCCCTCATCGTGGGTCAGAAAGAACAGGACGAGAACCTCGTCTCGGTGTGGAACCGCAAGGCCGGCGACAAGGGTGCTGCCAAGTTGGCGGACTTCATCGCCGAAATTCGCGAGGACATCGACACCAAAGCACTCTCGCCGCGCGGATAAAAATATTTTGCCAATAGATAAAAAAGTTGTATTTTTGCCGTCCGATTTTGTCTGTGAAATAGCAATTTAAAGTATAGAAATCAAATAGTTAAGCTGATAATTTAAAATAGGAGAACCAAGTTATAGCAGCACCTTTCAAACCCATTGCACCCCAGAACAGCAATATGCAGAGGGGACGCGGCCCAATGAAAAAAGAGCCTGAACACCTGATCAACGAGCGCATCGACTCGCCGATGGTCCGCGTGGTAGGCGAGGGCATGGAGCCCACCATCATGAACACTAAAGAGGCCCTGCGCCGTGCCTACAACGACGGTCTCGATCTGGTCATGATTTCGCCCAACGCCAATCCGCCGGTGTGCAAGATCATCGAGTACCAAAAGTTCCTCTACGAGCAGAAGAAGCGCGAAAAGGAGCGCAAGGCCAACTCGCAGAAGATTGTCATCAAGGAGATCCGCCTCAGTCCGCAGACCGATGACCACGACTTTGAGTTCAAGCTCAACCACGCCATCCGCTTCCTCAAGGAGGGCAACAAGGTGAAGGTCGACGTCTTCTTCCGTGGCCGCTCGATTGTCTACAAGGAGCAGGGTGAGCAACAGCTGCTGAAATTCGCCGAGGCTCTCCTCGAATACGGCAAGCCTGAGCAGATGCCCCGCCTCGAGGGCAAGCGCATGCTCATGATCATTGCCCCGAAGAAACAATAACAGAAAAAGTTCAAACCGTATCAATATAGTCTAACTTAAAAACAGTAAAGTAATGCCAAGAATGAAAACCAAGGCCGCTGCCAAGAAGCGTTTCACCTTCACCGGCACCGGCAAGATCAAGAGAAAGCATGCTTACCACAGTCACATCCTCACCAAGAAGGAGACGACCCAGAAGCGCAACCTCGACCACACCACTCTCGTGAGCCGTGACGACGAGGCCCGTGTAAAGAGAATGCTTTTAGCGTAAACGGAGTTATTAACCATTGTTCAGCGCTGACAAGAGCAGCAGGTTAGAACCACAAGGCACCGTGTTGCCGCCTGAACGAAAAAACAATTAAACTATGCCAAGATCAGTCAATGCTGTGGCTTCCAGAGCCCGCAGAAAGAAAATCCTCAATCGCACCAAAGGTTATTGGGGCAGAGGTAAAAACGTATGGACCGTTGCCAAGAACAAATGGGAAAAAGGTCAGACCTACGCCTACCGTGACAGAAAGAACAAAAAGCGCGAGTTCCGCTCGCTGTGGATCAACCGCATCAACGCCGGTTGCCGCATCAACGGCATCTCGTACTCCGTCTTTATGGGCGAACTTCACAAAAACAACATCGAACTCAACCGCAAGGTGCTTGCCGACCTCGCTATGAATCATCCCGAGGCCTTCACCGCTGTTGTCAAGATGGTAAAGAAATAAGTCTAACACCTAAAGAATCTATTTGCCATGGGAAAAAATGAAATAATGCAGTTTGTCGAGAACCTTGTCGAGCGCAAGGAGTTCCCCGAGTTCAAGGCTGGCGATACCATCACTGTCCATTACAAAATTAAAGAAGGTAACAAAGAGAGAATCCAGAACTTCCAGGGCGTTGTCCTGCAACGCAGCGGAAGCGGAGCTACTGAGACCTTTACTGTCCGCAAGGTCACGAACGGCGTAGGAGTGGAGCGTATCTTCCCCTTTGCCAGCCCGTTCATTGAGCAGATTGATGTCAACAAGCGTGGTGCTGTGCGCCGTGCCCGCATCTTCTACCTGCGCGACCTCACCGGTAAGAAAGCCCGTATCAAAGAGAAACGCCACTAATCGTTTCACTTTGGCGATACGGTTTGACTATAGAAGCAACGTGCTAATCAGTGCGTTGCTTCTTTTTTATTGTGCAATATAGTCGCTGACGGGGCCGAAGTCGAAACCGTCGACAAGGAGGCGGTTCTTGGTGGTGCGGCCAAGGAAGCAGCAGTTGAGGCGGGCTTCGTCCATCTTGAGGAGGAAGGTGTCGTCCTGCTCCTCGGGGAGCGCCACGAGGTAGCGGCCCGCTTCTTCGCCGAAGAGGAATGCATCGAGACGCACTTCGCGGGGCGTGAGGATGTCGTAGCCCAACGGAGCCGTGAAGCGTAGCAGCGAGCAGAAGAGGCCACCCTCGGCGATGGGCAGGCTGTCAAGCATAAGGGCGTTGTCCTGCAGGGCGGCAAGTATCATCTCGATGTATTGGCAGTCTTCCTCATGGCCGCCGGTGGCCATGGCGCCGTCAATCAGGTGCAGGCAGCGGCGGGCATACTCCGAGTCGGCGAACTCGGTGCTGACGTTGCCCACCATGTAGAGCAGCGCTCCCGTGCTGAATTGAGAATTGAGAGTTGAGAATTGAGAATTTTTGCAGAGGTCTTTGGCAATGGCAAGACATTCTTTGACGCGTGGCTCGCGGATGCTGCGGTGGTCGGCGTTGCCGGTGTAGAGGTATTCGTCGCGTTCCACGGTGTGGCGCTGTCCGCGCAACCAGCCGTAGAGGCTCTGTTGGCGGCCGTTGCTCTCCCACATGGCCAGCAGGGTAGACAATTCTTCCATGGTGGGGATACGGCCCACAATGTCGAGTACTTCGTCGTAGGCCTCGCGTGAGATGCCGAGGGCTTCGACTTGTTCAAAGTCAATGGTTTGCTCCGGCATCGGCGGTCAGCTGGTTGAAGAGCGCGGTGAGGGAGGCCTGGAGGTCGTTCCAGGTGGTGGTGAAGTTGCGTGTGAACCAGGGGTCGGCCACATCGCGGTGCTTGCCCACGTAGTCCATCATCAGGTGCAACTTGCCGTCGGGGTCGCCACCGAAGAGGGCCTGCATGTCGTTCATGTTGGCCTCGTCCATGCCGACGATGAGGTCGTAGCGGCTGTAGTCATCGGGCGTCAGTTGGCGTGCCGAGTGGCCTGGGCAGCCGATGCCGTGTTTGGCCAGCTCTTGGCGCGCCATAGGATAGACGGGGTTGCCAATCTCTTCGTCGTGGGTGGCCGCCGAGGCAATTTCGAAATCATCCTCCAACCCCGCACGGCGTACCATGCGCTTGAGCATGAATTCAGCCATGGGGCTGCGGCAGATGTTGCCGTGGCATACAAAAAGTATTCTTTTCATGTTGCAAAGATACACAAAAAAACTGATATGGCCAAATAAAAATTTACCATTGGTTAATTTAACACAATATTAAGACCTGTTTCGCGTTATTTTTCCGAATTCAATACCTCTTATTATGAAGATATTGGTCCTCAATTGCGGCAGCTCGTCGCTCAAGTATCAGCTGATTGACGTTGATACCCGTACCGTCCTCACAAAAGGTCTTTTGGAACGCATCGGCTTGGAAAAAGGCATTTTCTCCTACACCAGCCGTGGCGAGAAACACACCACGGAGTGCCCCATTCCGAACCACACGGAGGGTCTGCGCATGGTGATGGCGGCGCTGACCGACCCGAAAACAGGTGTCATCTCCAGCATCAAAGAGCTGGGGGCCATCGGCCACCGCTTCGCACATGGTGGCGAGTATTTTAAAGAGAGCGTGCAGATTACGCGCGACGTTATCAATAAGGAGGAGTCGCTCATCGACTTGGCGCCGCTCCACATCCCAGGCAACATCATGGGCGCCGAGGCCATCAACAACGTGATGCCCGATGTGCCGCAGGTGGCCGTCTTCGACACCGCCTTCAACCTCACCATCGAGCCGAAGAACTACCTTTACGGCATCCCCTACGAATATTACGAGCAGTATGGCATCCGTCGCTATGGCTTCCACGGCACCAGCCACCGCTTTGTGGCCAAGCGCGGTGCCAAGATGATAGGCAAGTATTGGAAAGACCTGAAAATCATCACATGCCATCTGGGTAGCGGTGCTTCCATTTGCGCCATCGACCACGGCAAGAGTGTGAACAACAGCATGGGCATGACCTCCCTTGAGGGCCTCACGATGGGTTCGCGCTGCGGTGACATCGATGTGGGTGCCCTGCTCTACCTGATGGAGAAGGCCAACCTCAGCGTAAAAGAGATTAATGATATACTATATAAAAAGAGCGGCCTTGTGGGTCTTACCGGCGGCTCGCCCGACATGCGCGACATTTGGGCCGGTGTACAGCGCGGTGACAAGCGTAACACGCTGGCTTTCGAGGTCTTCGCGCAGCGTTGCAAGAAGTATATCGGTGCCTTCATGGCGCAGATGAACGGTTGCGATTTACTTATCTTCACCGGTGGCATCGGTGAGAACGCCTGGTTCATGCGTCACGCTATCTTGCAGGATATGGATTGGCTTGGTGTTGAGATTGATATGGACCTCAACGACCGCACCGCCGGCGTCGACGCAGTCATCAGCAAGCCCGGTGCCCGCGTCACCACCGCTGTGGTGCAAACCGACGAGGAGCTGGCCATCGCAGTGGATACCTACAAGATAGTCACCGGACAATAAATCAGCAGTATATGGATTGGGACGGATACGTGTTGAAGCATGTATGCAGCTACGAGGGCGAGGACTCGCTCGGCCGCGACGTCAGTGGTCGGTCGGAGTACTTTTGCCCCGTCGCTGACCTGCGCGAGGGTGAGGCCGTGAAGTGGGACAGAGACCTGCTGGGCTACCCCGCCGTAAAGTGCAAGGAAATCGGCGAAGATAGCATCACCTTGCTGTATACCAATTACTTCAACCCCAATAACAGCCTGTCGGAGACCTGCGAGGTAACCCTGCGCCCCGGCGGTTCGTGGGGCCACAGCCTGGGTGGTGGCCGCTACGACCACCACTACGACCTCCAGCTCGTAAAGAAATAGACACCCTGCACCCCCGCCCAGACCACCCCCTAATGCCTTACCAAGAACCTACCAAGGACTACCCATCGACTTCCCAAGGACTACCCATCGACTACTGCAGTGGTGGTTCATAAGCATTATAAACGGTTAATAGTTAGCGGTTAGCGGTTGGGGGTTGGCCATTACCACACTGCTAATTATGCGTGACCCTAAGCATTTTTATTTTGCTGTGTCGATTTTATTATTTATATTTGCATTTTAATAATACGATACGATAACGATATAAACGTCTGATAATGAGACCTAACTTTCAGAATGTCGACTTCCGCGCTGTCGATGGAAAGCGCGAATCTTTCGCCGAATGGGAGAAAGAAGCACATAATGAGAAGAATTGGAAGACTCCGGAGCAGATCGATGTGAAGCCCGCCTATGGCAAGAAGGACCTGGAGGGCATGGAGCATCTGAACTATGCCGCCGGTATTGCCCCGTTCCTGCGTGGCCCCTATTCGACGATGTATGTGATGCGTCCTTGGACCATCCGTCAGTATGCCGGTTTCTCGACCGCCGAAGAGAGTAACGCCTTCTATCGCCGCAACATAGCCGCCGGTCAGAAGGGTTTGAGCTGCGCCTTCGACCTGGCTACCCATCGTGGCTACGACTCGGATCATGAGCGCGTGGTGGGCGACGTTGGCAAGGCCGGTGTGGCCATCGACAGTATCCTCGACATGAAGATTCTGTTTGACCAGATTGACTTGGGCAAGATGTCCGTATCTATGACGATGAACGGCGCTGTGCTCCCGATTTTGGCCTTCTATATCATCGCCGCCGAGGAGCAGGGTGTGTCGCAAGACCAGTTGCAGGGCACCATTCAGAACGACATCCTCAAGGAGTTCATGGTGCGCAACACCTATATCTATCCTCCGCTGCCGTCGATGAAGATTATCGCCGACATCTTCGAGTATACCTCGAAGCACATGCCTAAGTTCAACAGTATCAGTATTTCCGGTTACCACATGCAGGAAGCCGGTGCCACCGCCGACATCGAGTTGGCCTATACGCTGGCCGACGGCTTAGAGTACCTGCGTGCCGGTATCAGTGCGGGCATGAGCGTTGACGACTTCGCGCCGCGTCTGTCGTTCTTCTGGGGTGTGGGCATGAACCAATTCATGGAGATTGCCAAGATGCGCGCCGCCCGTATGCTGTGGGCCAAGATTGTCAGTCAGTTCAACCCCAAGAACCCCAAGTCATTGGCCCTGCGTACGCACAGCCAGACTTCGGGTTGGAGCCTCACGGAGCAGGATCCCTTCAACAATGTGGCCCGCACCTGCATCGAGGCTATGGGTGCCGCCCTGGGACACACTCAGAGCCTGCACACCAACGCCCTCGACGAGGCTATCGCCCTGCCTACCGACTTTAGCGCACGTATTGCCCGTAACACGCAGATTTACCTACAGGAAGAGACCAACATCTGCCGCGTGGTGGATCCGTGGGCCGGCAGCTATTATGTCGAGACCCTTACCCATGAGTTGGCACATCGTGCGTGGGCCCATATCCAAGAGGTGGAGAAACTTGGCGGTATGGCCAAGGCCATCGAGAGCGGCGTGCCCAAGATGCGCATCGAGGAGGCCAGCGCCCGCAAGCAGAG
Organism: Bacteroidales bacterium; assembly: GCA_017551765.1. Classification (GTDB taxonomy): domain Bacteria; phylum Bacteroidota; class Bacteroidia; order Bacteroidales; family P3; genus Colimorpha. The sequence continues at coordinate 9,254 of JAFZKV010000007.1, read as the reverse complement.
CCGCATCGACTCCAACGTGGATACCATCGTGGGTATCAACAAATATCGCCTCGACCATGAGGACCCCATTGAGACTCTCGAAATCGACAATACCGCCGTGCGTAACGCCCAGATTGAGCGTCTGCACAAGTTGCGTGCCGAGCGCGACAACGAGGCCGTCAACGCCGCCCTCGATGCGCTGACCGAGTGCGCCCGCACCGGCAAGGGCAACCTGCTGGACCTCAGTATCGACGCCGCCCGCAAGCGTGCCTCGCTGGGCGAAATTAGCTACGCCCTGGAGAAAGTCTTCGGACGCTATAAAGCCAAAATCAACCTTATCAGCAACGTGTACAGCAGTCAGACCAAAGAGAGCGACGCCTTCAAGAAAGCGCAGGAGCTCACCGATAAATTTGCCAAGTTGGAGGGCCGCCGTCCCCGTATCATGGTGGCCAAGATGGGCCAGGACGGTCACGACCGCGGCGCCAAGGTGGTAGCCACCGGCTACGCCGATATGGGCTTCGATGTCGACATGGGTCCGCTGTTCCAGACACCCGCCGAGGCTGCCAAGCAAGCCGTGGAGAATGACGTACACATTTTCGGTGCCAGCTCGCTGGCGGCCGGCCACAAGACGTTGTTGCCGCAGGTGATCGAAGAACTGAAGAAACTTGGCCGTGAGGATATTATGGTGGTTGCCGGAGGTGTCATTCCTCCGCAGGACTACCAATTCCTGTTCGATGCCGGCGTGGCCGCCATCTTCGGACCTGGCACGCCTGTCAGCACCTCGGCTATTAAAATGATGGAGTTGTTGCTGGCTGCAAGAGGAGAATAAACGTTTTTTTCATACATTTAATGGTGCTCTCCGCCGCTGGTTTTAGTGACGGAGAGTTTTTTATTGCCTCATTTCAAGAATAGGGTGTCGCCGTCTTTGGCGTGGAGCGACTGATGGATTATTTGGCTCACCATTTCGGTAGGCTCCTTCTCGTTGCGTTCGGGGTGCTTCAGGCTGACGACCATCGAAATAATCATGTAGGCACCCAAGGCGATTAGTATTGCGCCCACCACATGGTTGACTGTGGTCAGCACCTTTGGCGACAGGTTGTTTTGCAGCATTGATGCCAGCCGGCATTTAAGGATGCCGCCCGACAATTCACCCAGCAACATGCTGATGAAGAAAAGGAAAGCCTCCAGGTCGTTCATGCTGACTTCGGCCTTCACCACGGCAATCAGGGCTGCCCAATAGAGCCAAATGGAGGGGTTGAAAGTGTTGAGCAAAAAGCCGTGCAGCATCAGTTCGCGGCCGCGCGGTGCCTGTTTGAGCACTACCCTCAGACGGCCTTTATTCTCGACAGTCATTTCTGGTCGGCGCAGCAATGTGTAGATGCCGAAAATAATGACTACCGACCCACCAATAATGGAGGCTGCGGGGGTGTGCAGCGTGGAGGTGATGGAGTCCTTGTTGAGTAGCGTCAGCAGGAGTACCACCATCACTATGTCGCTTAGATTGACGCCCACCTCAAAAGCCACGCCTTTGCGAAATCCATAGTGGATGCTGTTCTGTATCAGTCCCCAGAAACCGGGGCCGAAACTGAAGAATAGCGAGAACACTATACCGCAGAGTAAGCCAATGAGTATCTCCATACGGGTCAATAATTCAAACTGCAAAAGTACAAAAAAAATGTCATATAAAATGAAAAAACATATTTTTGATACAAAATATCTTCCTCGAAATGAATATTTTTTTTGTCAGTTTGATTTTTCTTTGTATTTTTGCACACTCAATAGGAGTGTGAAATGAGCAAGAATGACGACAGAGTAATTCGCTTTACCGGCTTAAAGTCAGGTATTTATAAGTATGACTTCCTGCTGGATGACGCTTTCTTTGAGGACTTCAAAAATGAAGAAATCAAGGGTGGAAAAGTGAATTTTGATGTCAAAATGGAGCGAACGGAGCATGTTTTGTTGTTCACTTTTTCCTTCAACGGCGAGGTGACGACAGCCTGCGACAGATGCCTCGGTGAGATAAAAGTGGGGGTGAGCGGCGAGGAGCACCTGAATGTGCGCTTCAGTGACACCGAGGAGAGCAACGACGAAGAGACAGCCATCTTGCCCGAGAGTGCCAACGAGATAGATCTCACACCGTGGATGTATGAGTATGTGGCAGTGAGAATACCGATGCAGCACGCACACCCCGAAGGAGAATGTGACCCTGAGATGGTGAAGTACATCGCTGATGAAGAGCAACCGCATGGCGATGATTACGTGGACCCTCGCTGGGAAGCACTGAAGGATTTGAAATAATAAACAAAAAAAAGTAATAATATGCCACATCCAAAACACAGATTCTCGCAGACCCGTACGGCCAAGAGAAGAACGCACGATGCGTTGGAGAAAGCGCAGTTGACTACTTGCAGCAACTGCGGTGCCCAAGTCATGTACCACCACGTTTGCCCCGAGTGCGGCTACTACCGTGGTAAACTCGCCATCGAAAAAGGCGCTGAAGAGTAACAAAGACTTGCGACCAAACGAAAAGACGCTCTATTGAGCGTCTTTTTTTTGTATCTATACCACTTGTCCGGCGGCATGGCCGGTGGAGAAAGCTATCTGCAGGTTGTAGCCGCCGGTGTCGGCGTCGAGGTCGAGCAGTTCGCCGACAATATACAGGCCCTGTATAAGTTTGGATTCCATAGTCTTGGGGTTCACTTCGGCAACGCTGACACCCCCTTGGGTGATGATGGCCTCGTTGTAGTCGTGAGTGCCTGTGAGGGTGAACGGCACATCCTTGAGCCAGCGCCCTAACCGCCGTCGCTCGTCACCGGTAATCTGGTGCAACCGCTTGTAGTATTCTATGTGCAATTGCTTTAATGCCAAAGGAATTAGTTCTGCTGGAAGCCATAGGCGCAGGGCGTCATTGAAGATGCGGGTGCCGTTGGCAGCCAGGTCGGCCTGCAGGCGACGGTCCAACTGTTCGGGGCTGAGGGCAGGCTTGAGGTCAAGGTGTGCCTCCAAGGGTTTTCCTTCGTGCAGAGGGCGGCTGGCCACACGGCTGGCACTGAGTACAATGGGGCCGGCCAGGCCGTCGTGGCAGAAGGTCATTTCTCCGAAGAAATTCTTGCCCGCCACGGTGAGCGATACATTCTTCAGTTGGAAGCCCACCATCTCGTCCGGTATCTGCTCTTGGCAGCGCAAGGCCACCAATGCAGGCACGGGCTCCACCACCGTGTGTCCCAATTCGGCTGCCATGCGCAGGCCGGCGCCGGTGCTTCCGGTAGTGGGGTAGGAGAGGCCGCCGGTGGCCAGCACGATGTGGCGGCAGGCGATGCGCTCGCCGTTTTGCAGAATGACGGCAGTGGCTTGTCCTTCAAAGGATTCTATCTTCTTGACTGTCGTGTTTTTGCGAATGGTGACGTTGGCGCGTTGCTCCAGGTCGCCAATGAGTGCCAGAAAGATGTCGAGCGACTTGCCGGAGGCCGGATAGACACGGTTGCCGCGTTCCACCGTAAGCGCCACGCCGCGCTGCTCGAAGAAGTCCATCAGTTCCTGGTTGAAGAAGCGCCCGTAGGCGTTGCGCAGCCATCGGCTGTCGGGCCCTATGTGGGTCAGTGTGTCGCGCAGTGGCGAGGTGTTGGTGAGGTTACAGCGCCCTTTGCCGGTGATGCGCAACTTGCGGCCTGCCTGGTCCATCTTCTCCAGCAGCAGCACGTTGCGACCGCGCTCGGCCGCCACCACGGCCGCCATGAGGCCTGCCGCGCCGGCACCGACAATGATAACATCGTGCTCCATCACACCTTGGCGGCCACGTTGATATAGTCCTCGGGATGGATGCAGAGCACGGGAATCTGCGACTTGTGGACAATCTGCTGCGCGTTGGTGCCGAGGAAGAGCTGGCTGATGACGCGGTCCTGCTCGGTGTTGATAATCACCAGGTCGGCTTTGATTTCGTCGGCATAGTTCAGCACCGTGTCGCTATAGGTCGAGTAGGAACGTATCTCAAAGTGGTAGGGCACCCGTTCACGCTCCAGAAAATCAATACTTTGGTTGATATAGGTGCGCAGGGCCGACTCCTCTTCCTTGAGGTCGAGCAGGCCGAGGATGTGCACCTCCGAGCCGAAAATCTTGGCCATCGAAGCTGCCGGCGGCACCTTTTGGCGCGAGTTGGCGTTGACCCTCAGCGGCACCACGATGCGCTCCAGCTTTTTGTGGAAGTCGAAACCCTGGCGCATGGTCAGCACGGGGCAGGGCGAGTCTTGCACGATGCGCGCCGCCTGGCTGCCGATGACATATTTCTCGAAACCTGAGGCGCCGTTGGTGCCGATGATAATCAGCGGCGCCAGCTCGCGCTTGGCCACCTCGGCAATGGCGGTCGACACCTTGCCGTTGATAATCCTGCTGTGTATCTTGCCTGCGGTCATCTTGGGGTTGTAGCGGTCGCAGAGGGCCTGCAACTTGTCCTTGGCCAGGTTGGTGAGCATGTCGAGTTGCTCGCCCGTGAAGAGCATCTTCTCGCGGCGCACCCACACCAGCAGTATGTCGCATTGCATGCGGTTGGCCACGTCCACGGCCAGCTCCAGGGCGGCGTATGACCCTTCAGAAAAATCGGTTCCGACAATGATGGATTTCATGCTTTATTTTATTGTATTTAGTATTCAACAACGCAACGCGTGCGATATTATTGTGTGACAATTCCTTGATTGGTGAAAAAAAATTTTGTCAGTTCGCATAACTTTCGTACTTTTGCACCATGAACCGAAGGTCACGAACACCTTATAATTCAATTATCGACAGTGAGTAATGACAACCTCGACAGCCGCAGTATCTCTGCGCAGGAGAAAGATATAGAGCGTGCGTTGCGCCCCTCGGGGTTCGACAGCTTCGCCGGTCAGCAACAGGTGGTTGAGAACCTCAAAGTGTTTGTCCGTGCCGCCAAGGAGCGCCACGAGCCCCTCGACCATGTGCTCCTCTACGGCCCCCCGGGGCTCGGCAAGACCACCCTCAGCAACATCATTGCCAACGAGTTGGGCGTCAATATCAAGACCACCAGCGGCCCCGTTCTCGACAAGCCCGGCGACCTGGCCGGACTGCTCACCTCGCTGCAACCCAATGATGTGCTTTTCATCGACGAGATACACCGCCTCTCGCCTGTCATCGAGGAGTATCTCTACTCCGCTATGGAGGACTTCCGCATCGACATCATGATCGAAAGCGGCCCTGCGGCACGCTCGGTGCAGCTGAGTTTAAAACCCTTCACCCTCATCGGCGCCACCACCCGCAGCGGCATGCTCACCGCCCCCCTGCGCGCCCGTTTCGGTATCAATAGCCGTCTGGAATACTATGACACCGAGACGCTTACCAAGATTGTCAACCGTTCGGCGGGCCTCCTGCAGGTGAAGATAACCTCCGAGAGCGCCATCGAGATAGCGCGCCGCAGCCGCGGCACCCCCCGCATCGCCAACCGTCTGCTGCGCCGTGTGCGCGACTTTGCCCAGGTGAAGGGCGACGGCACCATCACCCTCGACATTGCACGCTATGCCCTGCAAGCCCTCAATGTGGACCGTAACGGCTTGGACGACATGGATATCCGCATCCTCACCACCATCATCGACAAGTTCAAGGGCGGCCCTGTAGGCATCAACACCATTGCCACCGCCGTGGGCGAGGAGGCCGGCACCGTCGAGGAGGTCTACGAGCCCTACCTCATTCAGGAGGGCTACCTCATGCGCACCCCCCGTGGCCGCGAAGCCACGATGCTCGCCTACCAGCACCTTGGCAAACTGAAAACCAACGGCAACCAGCAGGAACTCTTCTAACACCCTTAAAAAAGCAAAATAGGTCGTGCACGATGTATCTGTATCTACACCGTGCATGCACCGTACATACACCGTATTTTCTCCGACTGTGGTCGGACTTCAGTCGGAGTTGACTCGGACTTGAGTCGGACCGGAGTCGGAGGGGGTTCGGCATCATTCCGAGGTTTAAATGTGGTATTGTGCGCTGAAACAGTGATAATTAAAGACTTTAAATTGCCGAAATGCCTGTTTTTGTCCGAGGAAAGCATGGTTTTGGTCCGTCAGTAGACGGTCGCTGGCCCCTCACCGACCACCGACTACCGACTGCTGAATACTTAAATATATCGCGCACGACCTATTTTTCACCCCCTTCTGTCAAATGTTAAAAAAACATAAAAAATGTTAAAGCGTGGGCGGAAAAATGGCACTTTTGCGTCTTATAGGCACAAAGGCAAAAAAGCTACAAAAGGACAATGGAACAAAATAATTTTGCTGAATGGGAAAATATTAGTATTTTTGCATTTTATTTTAGAATAGAAAATTATGCGAACACTTATTAAGAATATCAAGAAGTTGGTGCAGGTGGAGCGCCAGCCGAAACTGCGGGCCCAAGGCGCCGAGATGACGCAGATGGAGACCGTTAAGGATGCCTATCTGCTTGTGGAGGACGGAATTATCAAGGCTTTTGGTCCGATGGGCGAATGGCGCGGCACCGCCGACCGCGAGGTCGACGCTAAGGGCCGCATGGTGTTCCCGAGTTTCTGTGACTCGCACACGCACCTGGTCTACGCCAATTCGCGCGAGCATGAGTTTGTCGACAAGATACGGGGCCTCAGCTACGAGGAGATAGCCAAGAGGGGAGGGGGAATCCTCAACTCGGCCAAGGCGACGGCGGCGGCCTCGGAGGATGAACTATACGATATGGCCCAGCGGCGCCTCGAGGAGGTGATGCGCATAGGTACGGGTGCCCTCGAAATCAAGAGCGGCTACGGCCTGACCACCGAGAGCGAGCTGAAGCTGCTGCGCGTCATTCGCCGCCTCAAGGAGAATTCGCCCCTGACCATCAAGTCGAACTTCCTTGGGGCTCACGGCATCCCGATGGAATATCGCGGGCACCAGGAGGACTATGTCAACTTGGTCATCAACGAGATGATACCCAAGGTGGCGGACGAGGGGCTGGCCGATTTCATCGATGTGTTCTGCGACCAGGGCTTCTTCACCGTCGAGGATACTGCGCGTATTCTGGAGGCAGGCATCAAATACGGCATGAAGCCGAAGATACACGCCAACGAGATGGCTGTCTCGGGAGGCGTGCAGGTGGGTGTGAAATACGGAGCCATCTCGGTCGACCACTTGGAGCAGATGGGCGATGCCGAGATTGAGTGTCTGAAAGGTACCGAGACGATGCCTACCATCCTCCCTGGCTGTGCTTTCTTCCTCAACCTGCCGCTTTCGCCGGCGCGCAAGATGATTGACGCGGGTCTGCCTGTGGCTATGGCGTCCGACTACAATCCCGGCACCGCGCCGTCGAACAATATGCAGCTCATCCTCTCTATGGCTTGTATCCGCTATCGGCTCACGCCGGAGGAGGCCCTGAACGCCACCACCCTCAATACGGCCTACGCTATGGGCGTGAGCCGGGAGCTGGGCACCATTGCCGTGGGCAAGAAGGCCAACTTCTACATCACCAAGCCGATACCGAGCTACGAGTATATGCCCTACAGCTATGGCGAGAACAAGGTGGAACGCGTGTTCCTCAACGGTGTGGAGGTTTAAGGTTTAAAGTTTAAGGTTTAAAGTGATTACAGCAAGTAATATCAACAAGAGCTACGGTCCGTTGCATGTGTTGCGCGACGTGAGTCTCACCATCGGACAAGGTGAGGTGGTGTCGATTGTGGGTGCCTCGGGCGCCGGCAAGACCACACTGCTACAGATACTCGGCACGCTGGACCGCGCCGACAGTGGCAGTATCATGTACGGTGATGTGGATGTCACACGACTGAAAGAGCGTGACTTGGCGCGTTTCCGCAACGAGCGCATCGGCTTCGTTTTCCAGGCCCACCACCTGCTGCCCGAATTCTCGGCGTTGGAGAACGTGATGATACCGGCCCTGATACGCGGAGACGCGAGCGAAAAGGCCCGCCATCGGGCGATGGAGTTGCTCGATATGCTGCATCTGGCAGACCGTGCCGGCCACAAGCCCACGGCCCTCAGTGGCGGCGAGCAGCAACGCGTGGCGGTGGCCAGGGCGCTGATGAACAAGCCAATGGTGGTGCTGGCCGACGAGCCCAGCGGCAACCTTGACTCGCAGCATGCCGGCGAGTTGCACGAACTTTTCTTCACCCTGCGCAAAGAATTGGGACAGACTTTTGTCATCGTTACCCACAACGAGCAGTTGGCTGCTATGGCCGACCGTAAAATCATAATCAAAGATGGAAAAAACTACGAGTAAACAACAGACAGTCTATGGATTAAGGCCTGTGATGGAGGCCATCGGCAGCGGCACCCAAGTGGAGCGTGTGCTGATACAGAACGGCCTCAACAGTTCGCTGATGTCCGAGTTGCGGACGCTGATCAAGGAGCACGACGTGCCGTTCCAATATGTGCCGGTGGAGAAGCTGAACAAGATGACCACGGGCAACCATCAAGGCGTGGTGGCTCTCCTGGCAGCCATTACCTACCGCAGCTTTATGGAGGTGGCCGAGACGGCTCGTCTGGTTGTGCTGCTGGATCACATCACCGATGTACGCAACATGGGCGCTATAGCACGCACAGCAGAATGTACCGGCGTGGATGCCATAGTGGTGCCTGACCGCGGAAGTGCGGCACTCAACGAGGACGCCATCAAGACCAGCAGCGGTGCTTTGCTGCGGCTGCCTGTCTGCCGTGAGCAGAACTTCAAGACTGTGGTTAACTTGGCCAAGCAGTACGGTATGCAAGTGGTTGCAGCCACCGAGAAAGGTGCGGTGCATTATCGTGAGGTGGATTTCACTCAGCCCACGCTGCTCATTATGGGCAACGAGGAACATGGTATCAGTCCTGAGCTGTTGAAAATGAGTGATGTACGAGCCAAACTGCCTATTGTGGGCGAAGTGGCGTCGCTCAATGTCAGCGTGGCCGCCGGTGTGATGATGTATGAGGCTCTGGAGCAACGACAGAAGTCCTGACGATAGGGTAAATTAAATATTTTTAATATAAAAACCTGTGGATATTTAAATTTTTTCGTACTTTTGTAGCGGGTTTAGTGTGCCTTGAAAGGGCAATCTATATCTGGAGAAGTTAGTATAAGATGCTCAAAAACAGAAAAAAAAGAAAATATAATATGAAACAGAAACTCGTTCTTTTTGGTGCAATTTTCATGTTTTGCAGTCTGGCAGTGCGTGCCCAGGTGCAGGAAATGATTTACCAAGGCTTTGAGGTGGGCGAAACGCAGCGCTACCGTGTAACCCCCACCACGGCTGCGGTGCCGTCGACGACAGTGTACATGAGCGG
>JAFZKV010000034.1 GCA_017551765.1 Bacteroidales bacterium | reverse complement strand
TCGTCCTATCGGAAGCTCCCTCTTCCTCGGTCCCCCCGGCGTCGGCAAGACCTACCTCTCCAAGATTTTGGCCAAGTACCTTTTCGACAGCGAGGCCTCGATGATACGCATCGACATGAGCGAATACATGGAGAAGTTCGCCGTCAGCCGCCTCATCGGTGCGCCTCCGGGCTATGTGGGATATGAGGAGGGCGGCCAGCTGACCGAGCGTGTGAGGAGGAAACCCTACAGCATCGTGCTGCTCGACGAGGTGGAGAAAGCCCATCCCGATGTGTTCAACGTACTGCTGCAAGTACTCGACGACGGCATGCTTACCGACGGCATCGGACGCAAGGTGGACTTCAAGAACACCATTATCATCATGACCTCCAACATCGGTAGCCGCCAACTGAAAGACTTCGGCGTGGGCGTAGGCTTCAACACATCGGCTCGCGAGGCCGAGAAGGGCGAGATGCAGCGCGACGTGATAGAGAAGAGCCTGAAGAAGACCTTCGCGCCCGAGTTCCTCAACCGCATTGACGACATCATCTACTTCAACAGTCTGGGTCGCGAGGAGATACACAAGATTATCGACATTGAGTTGCGCGGCCTTTTTGCCCGCATCCGCAAGATGGGCTTCGGGGTCGAGATGGACGACAAGGCCAAAGACTTCCTGGTCAAGAAGGGCTGGGATGAGCAGTATGGTGCCCGTCCGCTGCGCCGCGCCATCCAACGCTATATTGAGGACGACCTGGCCGACGAGATTATCAAGGCCGACATACTGCCTGGCGACACCATCCGCGTCACCGCCGACGAAGACAAGATTACCTTTGAGATAGAAAAGGGAGAGACCAGCAAGGCGTTGGACGCCAGCCTGGAGATGAATGTAACCGCAGAGGTTTAGAAATTATATTTCACCATCAGGCAGAGGCGATGCCCATTGACAAGGCGCTTCGGGTCCACCGAAGCGTCTTTTCTTATGTCTCCATAGGTGACGGCTGTCCACTCGTATTCAAGCCCGAGATTGAAGGCCTGGACGTTGTAAGAAAGCGATGGCGCCACCCGCCAGAGGCTGTTGATATTCCTCACGTCTTTCTTCATGTAAGGATTACCAGCACTCTGGAATACAATCGTATACTCTTTTCCAAGACCGAGGTTCTTCTGGTAGCCGAGGAAGAGGTTGGCGCGCCATTTCTTGCCATAGGCGAAGTTGAGGTAACTGACCGACGAGCGCACCGGCCGGAACTGATAGTCATGGCCGGTAGTGGTGACGGCAGCATAGCCGCTGAGCATGTTGAGGTGCGCGAGGTTGGAAGCCAACGTGCTACGCATCTTGAAGGAGAAAAGACCTTGTGTGTATTGGAAATAGACGGTTGGCGAGAGGGATTGGCAACTGTTGGTGAACAACACGCTATATAGGCTGGTATTGCTTTCGTAGGCGATTACCGGTATCTCCTGACGGATGGTGAGGCGCGTATAGTCGGCTCCCAATTGGGTGTAGATGTGCTCGTCACGATAGCTCACCCCCATGAAGAGTTCGGGCAGCAGCGTGCGGTTGGCATACTCGGCACTCTCACCGTTGGGACCCGGCGAAGTGAACTGATACTGCCAAAGGGCCGACAGCTGGAGATCGAACGATGCAAGGCGATAATGATAGGTAACCTGTGGCGTGCGGCTGTGTGGACGGAAAGGGGCACCGGCGGCCATGCCGAGCACCTCGGGCATGATGTTGCCACTCAACGGATGCCAATCCTGACCGACAAGCAACGAGTGCCGCTGCCAATCCAAGTTCACATAAGCCAGGCGCAGACGCAACACAGTGTTCTTGTCACCAAAACCAGCAAAGTCGCCCTCTACCCTACCCGACGACTTGGCACCCAAGATGGTGGGGCCGTTGAGCTGAAGGCCCAAACGAGTACTGAGGGCCAACAAGTGGGTCTGTGGGTCGGCATTGCGGTCGAAGCGGCGGTGCGTCACTCCGAGTTCGGCGGCCTCTACCTCGGTCATATTCCAATCCTCGTCGGTGGGAATTATAAGGTATTCCCCACCACAGACAGTAAGCATCTGGCGGCTGTCGCAGTTGAGGTAGTTGCGCACAAAGCCATAGACTTTGACAGGTGCTACCTTCATGGTGTCGCCTGGCAGAATTACCTTCGACTCCTGTGCCTGAACAAAAGGCAGCGATGCCAGAAGCATCGCTGCCATGATAATCATTTTCTTCATGCCATCAAAACCAATAGTTGGGCGCTGAAAATGCGGAGAAACATAGTGAGGGGATATACAGTGGCATAGCCGGTGTTGGGCAGTTTGCAACCTTCAGGGGCTACGGTGTTGGCAAAGGCCAGCGTCGGCGGGTCGGTATGGCTGCCACCGATGAAGCCCATCAGAGTGTAGTAGTTCATCTTCAGCACGAAGCGGCCAAAGCCTGCCACCAGCAAAGGCGGCACCATAGTGATGATGACACCGTAGACAACCCACATGTAGTGAACGCTGACATTAGCCACAAAGTCAGCCCCAGCACCCAATCCCACAGCGGCAAGGAAGAGGGCAATGCCCACCTCGCGCAACATGTGCACTCCCTGGCCGTCAGTGAAGTCGGTACCGTACCAGCCTTTCTTCACCCCAATCCATCCGGCGATAATAGCCACCACCAGCGGACCACCGGCAAGACCCAGCTTCACCGGAGCCTTCATGCCCACGGGGATGGGAATGGAGCCCAGCACAATGCCCAATGCAATGATGACAAAGATGGGGATAAGCAAGATACCGCCCTTCTTGACGCTCTGATTATTCGGTTTATCCGGAGTATTCAGAATATTCATACTTGTCGGCTCTGCCGACAGGTTCTTTGGGCGCAGGATGATGCAGGTAACAATCATACCCACCACAGCCAACGGATAGGCCAATGCGTAGCCGGTAGCCAGGCGTTCCTGCCCTCCCTCGATGCCAAGTTCGCCAACGGCGGCTTGCGCTGCCGAGAGGCCTGGCGTGTTGGTGATGGCACCGGTGTAGACACCAGCCATGTCGGTGAGTTCCTGTGAGGCCAATTTGGCGATGAGCACGGTAATGCCGACGCCGAGCGCCACATTGACCAACGCCATGATGTTCATACTCAAGCCTCCCTTGGCAAAACTCTTGAAGAAGCCAGGGCCGACCTGCAGACCTACACCTGTAACAAAGAGGATGAGACCAAACTCCTTGATGACATGCAGCATGTCGTGGTTCAAATTCACACCGCAGGCACTCAGCGCAATACCCACAAAGAGCACCCAGGTGATGCCCAGAGTGATGCCTTTTACCTTCAGTTTTCCCAGCAGCAGACCGGCAAAGATGGAGATGGCCAGCATCAATACTGTGCTGGCCACTCCACTACCATTTATTAGGTTAGCAAACCACATAATTAATCACCGAGGGTGGCGACCATAACGGCCTTAATGGTGTGCATGCGGTTCTCGGCCTCGTCGAAGACGATGCTGTTCTCGCTCTCGAAGACCTCCTCAGTCACCTCAATACCGTTCAGACCGAACTTCTCGTGAACGTCACGGCCGGCCTTGGTCTCAAGGTTGTGATAGGCGGGCAGGCAGTGCATGAACTTGCACTTCGGGTTGCCGGTCTTCTTCATCAGGGCTGCGTTGACCTGGTAGGGCATCAGCATCTTGATGCGCTCTTTCCACACGCTGTCAGGTTCGCCCATGCTGACCCAGATGTCGGTGTAGATGAAGTCGAGGCCCTTCACGCCCTTCTCGACGTCGTCGGTGACGGTGAGCTTGGCGCCGGTCTCTTTGGCGATTTCCTGGCACTTCTTGACGAGGTCCTTAGCAGGCTGCAGTTTCTTGGGGGCGATGATACGGATGTCCATGCCCATCTTCACGCCGCCAACCATCAGGCTGTTACCCATGTTGTAGCGGGCATCGCCAATGTAGGCGAACTTCACCTGGTTGAGGGGCTTGTCGGTATGCTCCTGGATGGTCAGGAAGTCGGCAAGGATCTGGGTGGGGTGAGCCTCAGCGGTCAGACCGTTCCACACGGGAACACCGGCGTATTTG
>JAFZKV010000033.1 GCA_017551765.1 Bacteroidales bacterium | reverse complement strand
TTTGCAAAGATACATATTTATTAATAATTGAACAAATAAAATAACTTTTTTCACTTCATTTTTTTTTCGTAATTTTGCAATTCGGAATATGCCTTTTATCCGCGACATACTACAGCACCGCAGCCTTTCTATCGTGGGCCTCGAAAAGAACACGGGAAAGACGGTATGCCTCAACTATATACTTCATAGAATGAACGAGTTGGGCGTGCATGTGGGGGTTACCTCCATCGGTGTCGACGGCGAGCAGGTGGATGCTGTGTTCGCCACAGCGAAACCCGAAATCACTCTCTACGAGGGCACCCATTTCATCACTTCGGAGCAGCACTACATGAAACGGCAGTTGGTAAGCGTCCTGGAGCATGTCGACTCACGCCGCACCGCCCTCGGGCCGCTCGTTACCGCCCGTGTGCTTGTCCGAGGCAAAGCACTACTCTCCGGAGCCGCCACCACAGGAGTGTTGCGTAACCAAATAGAACAACTTGATTCTATGGGCGTTGATATCAGTATCGTTGACGGAGCGCTCTCTCGCCTCAGCCTTGCCTCACCCACGGTGACCGAGGCCATGATCCTCGCCACCGGTGCAGCGGTCTCGGCCAACGTGAAGCAGCTGGTATCCAAGACCAAATTTCTGCACTCCCTCATCTGTCTTGACGAAGTCAATCCAGAGACGAGGGAAACCCTTAACAACATAGAATCAGGCATCTGGGCCATCGACTCGGAGCAACAGCCACACGACCTCGGCATCCGCTCCGCCTTCCTTATCGGAGCGTCTGATAACAAGATGTTTGCCTACGGAAAAACATTCTTTGCCGCTGGCGCCGTGAGCGACCGCCTGTTGAAGATGCTCGCCGCCAAAGAAAATGGCATCACTCTGATAACAAGAGATTTCACAAAACTATTCATCACCCCCGAGGCTTACACCGAATTCACCCGACGCGACGGCCGCCTGTTGGTACTGCAACGCAGCCGCCTCATCGCCGTCACCCTCAACCCCACCTCGCCGCAAGGCTTTCTGCTTGATTCCAAGCGCACTTGCGATGCCCTCAGCGAGGCACTGCAAACCCCTGTCTACGATGTAATGAAGATTGAACTATGAAGATAAAAGAGCTGATAAAACAAGACGCCGGATTTCTCTATATTATTGATAACATGGAGTTCATGTCGTCGGCCGGCCGACGCAAAATACTCAACGAGGAGTTCTGCACTGATGCCCGCCTGTTGCAAGCCGAATGGCAACGGCTCGACCTCGTCATACAAGCCACCAAGGAATACAAATACAAGAAGCCCTATATAGAACTGCGTCACTGCCTTATGCAGCTCCACGACCTGCAGGGCACCCTCACCAACCTGGCCAACCACACCACATTGAACGAGGTGGAGTTGTTTGAAATAAAGAACCTGGCGCAACTGACTCACACCGCGACAGATGCCATCCTGGGGCTGGGGCTTGCCGAAGTATTGCCACTCCCCGACACCACAGAGGCCTTCCACCTGCTTGACCCCGACCACACAGGCATTGCAAACTTCTATATCTATGACTCTTACGACGCACGACTGACCCCTTTGCGCCGCGAACTGAAAGCGCTGCAGGAGCATGACGGCGACCCCATCCGCATCAGCCAACTCTTGGCCGAGCAGAACGACATTCAGCAAGAGGTATGCACGCAGTTGAGCGACCAACTGACAGCCCACCACAACACCCTTGCAACAGCCATGGAACAAATGGCTTATGCCGACTTCCTGCTCGCCAAGGCCGACTTGGCCATCCGCTGGGAACTATCGCAACCCGAGATAGGCGAAAGCATTGTATACAAGGACCTTGTCAACCCGCGCCTGCAAGAGCGCAACGAGAAGGCACACCTGCGCTACCAGCCGGTGGACATCGCGCTGCATCAAGGCGTTTGCCTCATCACCGGTGCCAATATGGCGGGAAAGACCGTGCTGCTCAAGAGCGTAGGCACAGCACAACTGATGGCGCAATGCGGAATGTATGTGCCTGCAAGCAAGGCCACTATACGACTTGTCGAGGGGGTGGTCAGCTCCATTGGCGACGAGCAGGACGAGATGAACGGCCTCTCCTCCTACGCCTCGGAGATCATCAAAATCAGCCACATCATAGACACCTGCCGCAGCCACGAGATGCTGGTACTCATCGACGAACCCGCCCGCACCACCAACCCCGTGGAGGGCAAGGCGCTCGTACAGGCTATCATCAAGATACTCAATCCCATGCGCTCCATCACCCTCATCACCACCCACTATGGCCAGCTGGGGGCCCAATGCCGCAAGCTGAGGGTGAAAGGCTTTGTGGAAAACATGAGCGATGTGCCACTTACCCCACAGAGTATCAACCGATTCATCGACTACTCACTCACCGAAGACCAATCGGACAACGTGCCGCACGAGGCCCTGCGCATCGCCACCATCCTCGGCTGCGACGGTGAGTTGATTGCACTTGCCCAAAACAACATCAACAGCAAATAGAAAAAAGACGCCACAAATGTAGCGTCTTCTCTTGCTGGCGGAAAGAAGGGGATTCGAACCCCTGAAGCGCTTTTAACGCTTACTCGCTTTCCAGGCGGGCCTCTTCAACCACTCGAGCATCTTTCCAACGTGGCTGATTTTTACCAAAAATCGGCTGCAAAAGTACTAACTTTTTTTTAATTGGCAAAAAAAATGTATTTTTGTGGCAGCGTTAGAAACAAAACAATATTCAAAACATATTAATAATGAAAAAGTTAGTTACTTGTATCATGGCAGCATCGATGCTTCTGGCCGTCGGATGCCAGCAAAAGAAAACGGTCGAGAACTGCGACCCGAACCCCGAAATCCAACAAAAAGTGAACGAGTATGCCGAGTTCACCCTCACCTCGGACCTCATCAACACCCTCTCTCCCAAGGAGAAACAGCTCGTCAAAATCTTTATCGAGATTGGCGAAGTGATGGACGAAATCTATTGGGACGAGTACTTCGGCTATGCCAACCGCGAGGCCATCGACACGCTGTGCGACCCCGCCATGCGCGCCTTCGCCCGCATACAGTACGGCGCCTGGGACCGTCTGGACAGCGAGCGTCCCTTCCTGCCTGGCTACGGCGAGCGTCCGCTGGGCTGCAACTTCTACCCGCAGGACATGACTGCCGAGGAGTTTGAGGCCCTGGAAGACGAGCTGAAGAACAGCGAGTACAGCGTCATCCGCCGCAACGAAGAGGGCAAACTCTATGTGCTGCCCTACCACAAAGCCTACGCCAAAGAGCTGAAGAAGGTCGACAAACTGCTGGCCAAAGCCATCAAATTGGCTGAGAACGAGGGCCTGAAGAAATACCTCGAAGCCCGCCGCGAGGCCTTCCGCACCGACGACTACTATGAGAGCGACATGGTGTGGATGGACATGAAAGACAGCAAACTCGACTTTGTCGTGGGCCCCATCGAGAACTACGACGACGGCATCAACGGCCTGAAATGCAGCCACGAGGCCTTCGTGCTGGTCAAGGACGAGGAGTGGAGCAACGACCTGAGCAAGTTCGCCGCCCTGCTGCCCGAGATGCAGAAACTACTGCCCTGCGACGAGAAATACAAACAGGAGGTGCCCGGCACCGACTGCGACATCAACGTCTATGATGTGGTCTACTATGCCGGCGACTGCAATGCGGGCTCGAAGACCATCGCCATCAACCTGCCCAACGACGAGCGCGTGCAGCTGGCCAAAGGCAGCCGCCGTCTGCAGCTGAAGAACGCCATGAAGGCCAAATTCGACAACATCATGGTGCCCATCGCCAACCTGATGGTCTGCCCCGAGCAGGTCGACAGCGTCACCTTCAACGCCTTCTTCGGCAACACCTGCTACCATGAGGTGGCCCACGGCCTGGGCATCAAGAACACCGTCACCGGCCGCGGTCCCTGCCGCCAGGCCCTCGGTGCACAGTACAGCGCCTGGGAAGAGGCCAAGGCCGACGTCTGCGGACTGTTCCTCACCGAGCAGCTCATCGAGCGCGGCGAGATTACCAACACCACCGTCAACCAGAACTACATCACCTTCATTGCCGGCATCCTGCGCTCGGTCCGCTTCGGCGCCACCGAGGCCCACGGCGTGGCCAACATCATGTGCTACAACTACTTTGAGCAGGCTGGCGCCTTCACGCGCAATGCCGACGGCAAATATGTCATCGACGTGGAGAAGGCCCGTGAGGCCGCCCGTGGCTGGGCCGCCATCATCATCGCCATGGAAGGCGAGGGCGACATGGCCGCCGCCAAAGCCTACAGCGACCGCAACGGCAAGATTGGTGCCGACCTGCAGCGCGACCTCGACGCCATCCGCGACGCCAACATCCCGCGCGACATCATCTACAAACAGGGCGCCAAGGTCCTGGGTCTCTAAGCCCAAAACCGAGTTGGCACAGACATGAGTCCGCGCCAACTCCGACTGTTCCCCAAGAGTTCGACGGCCGTTCTTTGGTCGTTCTTTGGAAAAAAGCAAAGAACGACCGAAGAACGACCGTCGAACATTCATCGAACACACGGAGTGAGTAAATGTTTATCAAACCCCAGATGTTGATTTTTATTTAGAGAACTTTATATAATATCAAAAAAAATTCGTATCTTTGCATTTAGGTTTCCTATACACAGAATCGTCTGTTGTATCTGCAAACCAAGGGGTTGCGGCTCCACTCCTGCGATAGGAGCGACCGCCGGTCAGACATATCCCCTACTGACTAACCCCGAAGGACCCCACGCACATACGTGGGGGAGGGGAGAAAATGTGCCTATGGAGGACCGCTGGTACGCCCTGAAAGTCTACTTCAACCGAGTGCAATCACTGATTAAGGATTGTCAGGAACTGCACTTGGAGTTCTTCGCACCCACCGACGTCATCAAGTCGTTGCTCTTCCTGCACTGCGATGAAGAGACGGTGCAGCGCTTTGTGGCCGACCGCTGGCAGCAGGCGTGGCTCTACCGCGAGGCCGACAGCCGCCGGCCGGCAGCCATCCCCGACCGCGAAATGGAGGTGTTCCGCTTCGTGGTCACTGCCGGACGCGACGGTCTGCAACTGCTGGGTGACGACCGGCCCGAATACCACGAGGGCGACCGCGTGGTGGTGACCGGAGGTCCATTCAAGGGTGCCGAGGGGCACATCAA
>JAFZKV010000032.1 GCA_017551765.1 Bacteroidales bacterium | reverse complement strand
GATGATACTGCACTTGTTTGTGGAAAAGTAAGTCGCCGCCCATCTTTATAAGAGCATCTCGATTGAGGTGCTCTTTTTTTATTTTTGGTGGCTATGGAGTTCGGTTGTCGGCCAAGCCGACGGCATACCACACCTCTTTCCATTCCGTGCCGAAGGCGTCGGCCCTGCCGACTGCTGAGGCTGCGAACACCGCTGAATTAAAATAATGAAGTGAGCAACGTGAAGTTAAGCCTCACATCGCCGATGATACTGCACTTGTTTGTGGAAAAGTAGGTCGCCGCCAATTTTTTATAAAGGGAACCGTTGTCGGTTCCCTTTTTTTATTGCGTATCCTTCGTTCCGTGCGCGGACGCTTGCGTCTGCAGAAAACGATGTTCATTATAAGGGAACCGTTATCGGTTCCCTTATTTCAATTATTCGTCACTCCCCGCTCACCGTTCCACTGCCGAGATACGATGACTCCGAGCATCCGCCTGGACGCAAGGTAATGCCATAGTCGTCGATGACGGTCGGCTCTTCAACCGATGTCCTGACGAATCCCCACACATGGACGGCCTCGCCGGCCCACGTTGTCGGCACCGACACCGACACCGTCCCCGTGGACCGCGCGGCGATGGACATCATACTGCGACCCAAGGCAGGGGCATAGACCAACAGGTATACGCTGTCATTGTCATTGGCACCCGGGATGTCGTTGTTTCCTGTGAAGGTGACGCTGACCGTCAACGCCTCACTGAACGATAGTGTGCCAAAGGACACGAGGGGAGTGTCTCCCTCCGCTATCGTGATATGTGCGTAGTCTGGTGTCGTTACGCCTGTCTCCGGATTGTAGGTGATGTGCGGCATGTTCTCGTGGACAAAGACATTGAACGCCGATTGCAGTTTGCGGTTTGCGGCGATGTTTTTCAACCCTACATTGATGGCGCCTTTCATGGCCCTGCCGATGGCGATGGCCGTGGAGAAGCGGGCCCTGTGGGCAACTTGTTTCGCGGTACGCGGATTTCTTACTGAGTCGGCGTATGCCGAATACATTTGTACACCGTCGACGACCTTTCCGACGACTTTCCCGATTTTTCCTCTCTGGTCTCCCAGAATGTTTTTGCTTGTTTTTGACATTTTCTTTGTTGTTTTTGATTGTTAATAATTACTTTTTGACAGTCTTTCCGAGGGTATCTTCAGGATAGCGTCAGCATATCGTTGACATATAGGTCGCATATACGTTTGGGTATACAAGACATATACAAACCCTATTGGAGTTGGCCTTCCTCCAAACTGCTGGCACAACCATTGCTGCCCGTACCGTACTGTCGGTAACGCGTTGGGGATAAAATAAGGCGGTTTTTGCCAAAAGGCAAAAATCGTTACCTTATGGTACGAGAAAGTGCCCTATGGTACCAAATGTTACAGTTCCCGTGTTACAGTTACTATGTTAAAATTTGTGATTTTTCGTTGCGTCGCAATCCCACAATCAAGCACTAACGCAATCCCGCACTAACGCAATCCCGCACTAACGCAATCCCGCACTAACGCAATCCCACATTAACGCAATCCATTTGTCCTTTATCCTCATTCAAAAAACCACAACCCCAGCCTCATACCACACCCTTCCTAACGCCATAAATGCTCAGGATGGAGATGTTTATTATATTGATTTTCATTATATTTATGCAAACCTTGCCAAAAAAGTGCATCTGTGTCATATAAAATGTGTACATTTGCAATCGTTAATGCGTATGATGTAAACGTGTAAGAGTATCGTAAAATGACGCAAGAGAATAAGGACATATTGCTGCAGTTGCTCGGACGGCACAAAGCGCTGGGCATCTCGGATCAGATAGACTTCGACAAGTTCTATCTCAACTCCATCATTACCCATTCCACTGCCATCGAGGGCTCTACGGTGACTGAAATCGAGAACCAACTGCTCTTCGACGAGGGCATCACCTCCAACAAGCGCACCGTAGTGGAGCAGATGATGAATCTCGACCTCAAGGCCGCCTACGACTATGGTCGCGAGTGGATAAAGCGTCATGAAGTTATCACTGTCGACTGGCTCATCTTGCTGGCATCGAAGGTGATGGCCCGCACCGGCAGCGAATACAGCGCCATCGGCGGCAACTTCTCTGCAGCCAAAGGTGAGTTGAGGAAACTTAATGTCTCTGCCGGCCTTGGTGGCAAGTCGTATATGTCCTATCTGAAAGTGCCGGAACGCCTTGTTGCATTTTGCAAAGAACTTAATAAGCGCCGTAAGGCCATCGATCCCATCGATGTGGCTGCCGTCTACGATCTCAGCTTCTGGGCGCACTACGAGCTGGTGACCATCCATCCCTGGGCAGACGGCAACGGACGCACTTGCCGACTGCTGATGAACCTGCTGCAATGGGAGTATGGCGTGCTACCCACCAAGGTGCTCAAAGAGGATAAGGCCGAGTACATCCAGGCGTTGATAGACACGCGCGAACGTGAGGATATCAGCCTTTTCTGCAACTGTATGACCGAGCTTCACTGTCGGCATCTGCAAGCAGATATCGACCAATATGTGGCATCGATGACTGAGAAAGTGGTCGATAAATCTGTTTTGAGGAAGGAAATGGTCGATAAATGGTCGATAAAGCCCACTTTGGCTGAGAAAATGGCCGATATCTTAGCATTTGTGGCCGACAAGGAGGAGGTTACCACCGAAGCCATTGTGCAGCACTTCGGTTTCCCCGCCACTTCCGCCAAGCGTTACCTGCGCCAGCTCGCTGAGTTCGGCTATCTGGAAGCCCAAGGCGGCAACAGGAACCGCACGTACAATAAAAATAAGAAACATGTTGGTGTTCATTGACACTGAAGTGGGCATCAATAGTCAGAAAGTGCAGGACTATGGTGCTGTGCGGGAAGATGGTGCTGTGCTGCATACACAATCGGCACAAGAGTTTAGGTCTTTTGTGTCAATGTGCGATACAATCTGTGGGCATAATATAATTAACCATGATTTGAAGTATCTCCAGCTGTCAGGGGATTACACCATAATTGATACTTTGCCGCTGTCACCGTTGCTGTTCCCCAAGAAGCCGTATCACAGACTGTTGAAGGACGATAAACTACAGGTGGACGAGTTGAACAATCCTCTCAATGATGCCAAGAAAGCAAGGGATTTGTTCTATGACGAGGTGGAAGCCTGGCGGAAGTTGTCAGCAGCGAAACAAGAAATTTTTAGGAGGCTGCTTTCGGTAATCAAGGAGTTTGAAGGATTCTTTGCATATTTGCCGACGATAGCACCTCATAGACAACTAAGCCTTGGGACTCTGATAAGGCAAGAATACCGAGGGATGATTTGCGAGAATGCGAATATCGAAGCGGTGGTGAAGCATTATTCCGTGGAATTGGCCTATTCGTTGGCATTGATAGGTGCCGACGATTTGATGTCGATAACTCCCGCATGGGTGATGCACAGTTATCCCAAGGTGGCTAACGTGATGAACTTTCTGCGCAATACCCCGTGTGAGCAATGTGAATACTGCAAGCAACGGCTTGACGCCCACAGTGGTTTGAAGGACTTCTTTGGCTACGATGAGTTCCGATTGTTCGATGGTGTTCCTATGCAGCAACAGGCTATAGAAGCCGCCATACGAGATGAATCGCTACTGACCATATTTCCCACTGGTGGTGGCAAAAGCCTGACATTCCAATTGCCGGCACTTATGGCTGGCCGCAACATCCATGGGCTGACAGTGGTTATCTCGCCGCTGCAAAGTCTGATGAAAGACCAGGTGGACAACCTTGCCGACCGCGGTATCAGCGATGTTGTGACCATCAACGGTCTGCTTGACCCCATAGAACGTGCTGCTGCCATCGAGCAGGTGGCCAATGGCACCGCCAATCTGCTCTATATTGCACCCGAGATGCTGCGCAGCAAGACCATTGAGCGGCTATTGCTGATTCGTAATGTGGTGCGTTTTGTCATCGATGAGGCGCATTGCTTCTCGGCTTGGGGGCAGGACTTTCGCACCGACTATCTTTATATCGGTGATTTCATCCGCAATCTTCAGGAAAAGAAGCATCAGGCGCAGCCCATCGCCGTTTCCTGTTTCACAGCCACCGCCAAGCAGAAGGTGGTGAGTGACATCTGTGAGTATTTCAGGCAGAAGCTGGGGCTTGAATTGAAAATCTTTGCTGCCAGTGCAGAGCGCAAGAACCTCCGCTATTCTGTGCTCCATGCAGAAACCGAGGATGAAAAATACTCCGAGTTACGCAATCTTATCATAGGACATCGGTGCCCTACCATCGTTTATGTGAGCCGAACCAGACGGACGAAGGAACTTGCAGGCCGCCTGCGACGTGACGGCATTCTTGCGCTGCCGTTCAACGGCAAGATGGAGTCGGCAGAGAAGGTGGCCAACCAGAATGCCTTTATGAGTGGAGAGGTGCAGGTAATTGTGGCCACTTCCGCCTTTGGCATGGGGGTGGACAAGAAAGATGTCGGATTAGTCGTCCACTATGATATCAGCGACTCGCTGGAAAACTACATTCAGGAGGCTGGACGTGCGGGACGAGACCCACAGATGGAGGCCGACTGCTATGTTCTTTTTGGTGACAGTGATCTGGACAAGCACTTTATTCTACTTAACCAAACGAAGCTTTCCATTAGTGAAATCCAGCAAGTATGGCAAGCCATCAAGGATCTTACCATAAAACGTGATAATGTCAGTTGCTCCCCATTGGAAATAGCGCGGCAAGCGGGGTGGAATGATGATGAGGGGAATGATATTGAGACGAGAGTGAAAGGCGCGGTCACCGCATTGGAAGAGGCCGGATTCATTCATCGTGGGAGCAATGCACCTCGGGTTTTCGCTACGGGAATCAAGGTGCGCTCCATGGATGAGGCGCGTAGTCGGTTGACAGCATCGTCGCTCTTCGATGACACCACCCGCGAAGAGGCCGCCCGAATAATCAGTTCTCTTATCAGCAGCCGTGCCACTTCCGGAGGTCGTGGAGCTGAAGCCGAAAGCCGAATCGACTATCTGGCAGATATCCTTGGTATGACGAAGGAGACGGTGGTACGAAACGTCAACCTTATGCGTCAAGAAGGCATATTAGCAGATGCGCAGGACATGAAAGCCTATGTCGACCGAGCCAATGTGTTACGTGGATTGGAGGAGGTACTTCGGATAGAACGTTTTCTGTTGGAACGGCTCACGACGGATGCCCATACGTTCAACTATAAGCAACTGAATGCAGAAGCGCAAACAGCAGGTAATCTTCGATGCACGGTGAAGACATTACGCACCTTGCTTCACTTTTTGTCCGCAAAAGGATATATCTACAAGCAGGAGCATCGTGGGGCGGCGGAGAGTGTTAGTATACGTTTGCAGGTTGACCGAGATACGACATTCTCTAGATTTGAACGGCGTGTGGAATTATGCCGTTATGCGGCAAAAGTGCTTGGGTCAATTCCTGCATCCGAAAACAAGATGGTTACCTTCTCAATGGTCGAGTTATTGGAACGCTACAATGCCAATATGCCAGGCTTCTCCTTTGGCACTGTTGAGAAAGCTTCTCTAAGTGACATGGAAGAGGCCCTGCTCTACCTCTCCCGAATGGGATTGTTGAAGATTGAAGGTGGTTTTATGGTGATATATAGCACTATGCAGATTCACCGTCAGGTTGACCGAGTGCGACGTTATGGGAAGGAGCAATACCGACTGCTAGACGAGTTTTACAAGCAGAGAATCCAGCAGATTCACATCGTGGGCGAATATGCCAACATGATGGTGCGTGACTATGATGCTGCCACCCAATTTGTCAACGATTACTTCTTGATGGATTATTCTGCCTTTATAAAGAAATACTTCAAAGGAGAGCACCACACTCAAATAACCAAGAACATCACCCCTGCGAAATACAAGCAAATATTTGGTGGTCTTAGTGATCGACAACGACAAATTATCGATGACAAAGAGAGCAAATATATCGTTGTGGCAGCAGGCCCGGGCAGTGGAAAGACACGCGTGTTGGTGCACAAACTGGCTTCACTGTTGCTGATGGAAGATGTGAAGCACGAACAATTGCTGATGCTCACCTTCTCCCGTGCGGCGGCCACTGAATTCAAGAAACGTCTGATTGAATTGGTTGGAGGTGCCGCCCATTTTGTTGATATCAAAACGTTTCATTCCTATAGTTTCGACCTGTTGGGACGGCAAGGCTCTCTTGAAGAGGCCGACAGCGTGGTGGCACGTGCGGCCGAGATGATAGAAAATGGTGAGGTAGAGGAGAACAAAATCGCCAAAAGCGTGTTGGTTATCGACGAGGCGCAGGATATGGGAGTTGATGACTTCCGATTGGTAAAAGCGTTGATGCAACGCAATGAGGATATGCGTGTCATCGCCGTAGGCGACGACGACCAGAACATCTACGCTTTCCGTGGAAGCAATTCTGCACATCTGCGCTCGCTTATTACCGACTACAATGCCACTCTCTACGAACTGACGGACAACTATCGTTCCGACCATGCCATTGTCGAGTGTGCCAACCGTTTCGTTCAGCGGATTCCCAACCGCATGAAGCAGACTCCCATCGTGGCTGTCAGCAAATATGAAGGTGTGGTGGATACTGCAGTCAGTTCTTTGCAATTATCTCCGGAATCCAAGCTGCCGGGCACAACGGCCGTACTTACTGTCACGAATGAGCAGGCGCTTCAGGTTGCCCACCTGTTGCGTCAACAAGGTATTCATGTCCGTCTTATTCAAGCCACAGATGGCTTCCGTTTCGTTAACCTTGCCGAAGTGCGCTACTTCTTCAAGCAGCTGGGCAACTCGGAGGATGGCACCATTGACAAAGAACAATGGACAGAGGCTAAGAACCGTACGGAAAAGGCATATAGCACAAGCCGATGCCTTGAGGCTTTAAAACAGTTCCTTGCTGACTTTGAGGCCACACATAAGACCTACTATCGCAGTGACCTACGTGAGTTCGCTCTCGAGTCGAGCATTGAAGACTTTATTGCTACCGAAGACAAAACGGTATTTGTCAGTACCATCCATAAGGCTAAAGGAAGAGAATTTGACAACGTCCATCTGCTAATTGGCGGTATTAAGGAAATGGACAACGATATGCTTTGTGCTATTTACGTGGGTATTACTCGTGCAAAGCACAATTTGTATATTTATCATGACATCTCGTTCCTTACATTGCAACTGACGATAGCCCTTTCGCTATCGATGAGCGATGTGTGGCTCGACTATTTCAGAGACCACAAGGAGAGTGTTCTTCGCTTGCGCAGCGGGGACAAAATGTCTTACCGCAATGGCTATTTGTTATCGGAGAAAGGAGATTATATTGCCAGCCTTTCCACTGCCATGCGAGATAGGATGAAAGAGTATGAAGAAAAAGGATATCATGTCGTTGATGCCGAAGTAAGCTACATCCTTGCTTGGCGTCCCCGCGAAGAGCCTAAAGAGGTCGCTGTTTGTCTCGCCAATCTGACGCTTGAAAACAGAGTATGTCCTGAATAGAGGGACGTACCGCGCAATGGTCGCATCTTTATATCGGGTCGAATTGGCGAATAGTGCATATGCCATGAGGTATTATTATCCCGTGCTTGATAATGTATGGTATGCTTACGATGCCCAAGTCTCCATGTCCAAGACCGGTATCATGGAGAGTTGCCAGAGGTAACGACGGAGGGGAACCCTGCCAGAGGGGGAGGCAGGCATTAGTTCCAGAAACTGCTGCTGTTCTCCTGGGTCCAGGTGCTGTGTTGGGAAAACACCTCGGTTTCCTGGTAGTTGTCGTTGTCCATGAACATCAGTTCGAGGAAACCGTCGCGAGGGGTGCCCTCCTGTGTCCCGCTGAGGCTGTAGCCACGCTCCGCACGGAAGGTGACGACGGTGAGGGCAGGGGCGATGTATGTTTTTTTCTCCATGTGGTTCTGTCTTTGTACCTCCTGGGGGAATCGAACCCTCATCAAAGGTTTAGGAAACCTCTATTCTATCCGTTGAACTAAGGAGGCGTGCAAACTTATAGTTTGCGTTTGATTTCGATTACTTCGTAAGCTTCGACGATGTCGCCGACCTTGATGTCGTTGTAGTTCTCGATGTTCAGGCCGCAATCCTGGCCGCTGACCACCTCCTTGACGTCGTCTTTGAAGCGCTTGAGGGAGGCCAACTTGCCGGTGTAAACCACGATGCCGTCGCGGATGATGCGCACGTTGTGGCTGCGATTGATTTTGCCATCCAGGCACATGCAGCCGGCAATGGTGCCCACCTTGCTGATCTTGAAGGTCTCGCGGATCTCGAGGTTGGCCACAATCTTCTCCTGCGTCTCGGGGGCAAGCATGCCTTCGATGGCGTCTTTGAGTTCGTTGATGGCATCGTAGATGATGCTGTAGAGGCGGATGTCGATGTGCTCGGTTTCGGCCATCTTGCGGGCGCCTACAGAGGGGCGCACCTGGAAGCCGATGATGATGGCGTCGGACGACATGGCCAGCATGACGTCGTTCTCCGAAATCTGACCCACGGCCTTGTGGATGACGTTGACCTGCACCTCGTCGGTGCCCAACTTGATGAGCGAGTCGCTGAGGGCCTCGACGGAGCCGTCCACATCGCCTTTGACAATGATGTTGAGCTCCTTGAAGTTGCCGAGGGCGCGGCGGCGGCCAATCTCCTCAAGGGTGAGGTGGGTCTGTGTGCGGATGCCCTGTTCGCGCTGCAGCTGGGTGCGCTTGGCGGCGATATCCTTGGCTTCCTTCTCGTTCTCCATGACGTTGAAGGTGTCGCCTGCTTGGCAGGCACCGGTGAGGCCGAGGAGCAGCACGGGCTGCGAGGGGCCGGCGGACAGCACCTCCTGGTTGCGCTCGTTGTACATGGCACGCACGCGTCCGGCAACGGCGCCGGCCACGATGGGGTCGCCTTTGCGGATGGTGCCTTCCTGCACAAGCAGTTTGGCTACATAGCCGCGTCCTTTGTCGAGCGAACTCTCGATGACCACACCTTTGGCGCGCTTGTTGGGGTTGCCTTTCAGCTCCATGATGTCGGCTTGGAGGATGACCTTTTCGAGCAGTTCCTCGACACCGATACCCTTCTTGGCGCTGATGTCCTGGCTCTGGTACTTACCGCCCCATTCCTCGACCAAGAGGTTCATGTTGGCCAGCTCGGTCTTGATGCGGTCGGGGTCGGCACCAGGTTTGTCAATCTTATTGATGGCGAAGACGATGGGCACACCAGCCGATTGGGCGTGGTTGATGGCCTCGATGGTTTGCGGCATGATTTTGTCGTCGGCCGCAATGACGATGATGGCGATGTCGGTCATCTTGGCACCACGGGCACGCATGGCGGTGAAAGCCTCGTGGCCAGGGGTGTCCAGGAAGGTGATCTTGCGGCCGTCGGCCGTCTGCACCTCGTAGGCACCGATGTGCTGGGTGATGCCGCCCGCCTCGCCGGCGATGACGTTGGTCTTGCGGATATAGTCGAGCAGCGAGGTCTTACCATGGTCGACGTGACCCATGACGGTGATGATGGGGTTGCGTGGCACGAGGTCCTCGGGTTTGTCTTCCTCCTCAATCTTGTGGATGGTGTTGACCACATCCTCGTCGGCAAAGTGCACGTCGAATCCGAACTCGTCGGTGATGAGCTTGATGGTTTCGGCATCGAGGCGCTGGTTGATGCTGACGAAGATGCCCACACTCATGCAGGTGGCGATAATCTTGGTCACCGGCACATTCATCATGGTGGCCAGCTCGTTGGCGGTGACGAACTCGGTCACCTGCAGCACTTTCTGGTTCTCCATCTCCTGCAGCATCTCCTCCTCCATCTGGGCGTGCACCTTCTGGCGCTTCTCGCGGTTGTGCTTGGAGGTCTTCGATTTGCCGAGGGGCGACAGGCGGGCCAGCGTGTCGCGAATCTGCTTCTCGATTTCGTTGTCGTCTATCTCGACGGGCTTCTTCTCCTCTTTCTTTTTCTTCTTCTTGCCCTGTCCTTCCTGCTGCTTGGCGGCGTTCTTCTGGCTCTCCTTGCGGGCTTTCTCCTTCTCCTTGTTCTCCTTCTTGGCCACTTCGGCACCAATTTTCTTCACCTCCTGCGCGCTGACTGCTTCCTTCTTGGTGTGTTTGCGCTTGCGTTTGCTGCCCGGGGTGTCGGCACCGTCCTTACTGAATTGGCTGAGGTCAATCTTGTCCAGCACCTTGGGACCTTCCAGCTTCTGGTATTGTGTCTCGATGAATTCGGGCTCCGGTTTGGCTGGGGCCTCCACCTTGGCGGGTTCAGGCTCGGGCTGAGGCTCGGGTTCCGGTTTGGGAGCAGGAGCGGGTTTCTGCTTCGCAGGCTTGGGCTCGGCAGCGGGCTTGGGTTCCTCTTTCTTTTCGCCTTTCTTGGGCTTTTTCTTCTTGTCGGGACGCGTGCGCTGGTTGATGGCCGACAAGTCGATCTTGTCAACCACCTTGAAGGGGCTTGCGTCGGTAGAGGGTTCCTGCTTGGCAGGTTCGGGAACG
>JAFZKV010000031.1 GCA_017551765.1 Bacteroidales bacterium | reverse complement strand
GAGCGCAAGCTGTACTTCAACCTGGCTGAGATGTGCCGCTTTGAGGAGAAGTTCGACGAGGCCGACGAATACTACGAGAAATACCTCCAGATGGAGCCCACCGACAGCTACGCCATCAAGCGCAAGCAGTCACTTATCTATGCCAACCAGCTTTCCATCAACCGCACGCGTCACGACATCAGGAAGATGAGCGATTGGAGTACCGACTTCAACGATTGGGCCCCGCGCTTCCAAGGCGAGGATACCACGCGCCTGGTCTTCACCACCTCGCGCTTCCCCGAAGGCGAAAGCGTGGGCGCCGACCCCTGGACCAACCAGGCTTTCTCCGACCTCTACTATGTCTTCCAAGACCGCAACGGCCGCTGGGTCTCCACTCCTGAGCCCTTCGACAAGAGCGGCAAAATCAATACCGGCGTCAACGAAGGTGAGATAGCCTTCTCGCCCGACGGCAACACCGTCTACTTCTCGCGCTGCGACGTGCGCCAGAACGAGACCCTCGGCTGCCGCATCTACACCTCCTCGCGCGCTGTGGCCACCCCCGACAAGAAGAAAGGCAAGAAGAAGACCGCCACACCCGCCAAGGGTGCCAAGCCAGCTAAAGGCGATAAGGGCAAGACGGAAGAGCCCGTTGCCAACGAGCCCGCTCCGGGCGAGTGGAGCGACCCTGTCCTCCTGGTGCTGGGCGACACGGCCTACAACTACCTCTATCCCGCCATCAGCAGCGATGGCCTGACGCTGTACTTCACCTCCGACATGCCTGGCGGCTTCGGCGAATACGACCTATGGAAGGTTGCCCGCAAGAGCACCGCCGACGACTTTGGCCGTCCTGTCAACCTTACTTCCATCGTCAACACCCCCGGCAAGGAGATTATGCCCGTGTTGCGCAACGACTCGTTGCTCTACTTCTCCTCCGACGGTCACCCCGGCATCGGCGGTCAGGACCTCTTCAGCACCCGCCTCAACCCCAACGGCAAGTGGTCAACCCCCACCAACCTCGGCGTGCCAATCAACTCGTCCTACGACGAGATGTCCATCATCTTCTACCCCGACCGTCCCAACAGCAGCATCGTGGAGCGCGGCTACTTCTCATCGAACCGCCCCTTCGCCGATCCCCACAACCGTCACCTGGCCAACCAGGCCAAGAACCAGACGCCCCCCATCAACGACGACATCTTCTACTTCGAGCTGCCGGGCCTCAACTACAGCATTGAAGGAATCGTGCGCGACGAGAAGTCCATGCAGTTGATGCAGGATGTGCGCATCAAACTTGTGGGCTCCGACGGCACCGAGAGCGAGACCCGCACCGACAAGCGTGGCCACTACAAGTTCGACAGCACCGTGGTGCGCCGCGACGTGGTCTACAAGATGTACCTCTCCAAGAAGAACTACTACAGCATCGAGGGTTCCGAGAGCACCCGTGGCTACAACACCAACAAGTACATCAAGCACGACTTCCGCCTCGAGCCCGTGCCCCGCACGCCGGTTGTGCTGCCCGAGATACGCTTCGACCTGGCCCGCACCGAACTCAAGGGCGAGTTTATGGACTCGCTCATGGACCTGCTCATCATCATGGAGAACAACCCGGGCCTCGTGGTTGAGATACGTTCCCACACCGACTGCCAGCCCTACGTGGGCCTCACCAACGACACCCTCTCGCAGCGCCGTGCACAGACGGTGGTCGACTACCTCGTCAACCGCGGCATCGAACGTGAGCGCCTCGTGGCCAAAGGCTATGCCGACCGCGTCCCCCGCGTGCTCAGCGAGGACATGACCGTCACCCTCAACGGCAAGCCCTACACCTTCCTTGCCGGCACCGAGATGGCCTGCGACTACATCGCCACCCTCAGCGGCGACCGCCAGCAGGCGGCCCACTCGCTCAACCGCCGTATTGAGTTCCTCGTGCTGCGCGACGACTATGTGTCGCGCCGCGAGGTGGAGAACATGGCCAGCGCCGACGGCAAGGTGGTCAACCTGGTGAACAGCGAGCTTGAAGACCTCGACAAGATGCAGCAGCAGCCCACCATCATCCACGACGAGAGCACCATCCCCGTCACCATGATCAACGCCACCCGCGGCGAAATCACCTGCATCATCAACAGCGCCCAGCAGGTGCCCATGCTCATCGACGAGCGCTACCTCGAGCCCATCGCCATCTCCTGGGAGGAGGCCATGAACCTCCTCTACCAGCAGCGCATCACCAAGGAGGACTTCCCCCTGCGCGACGAGAGCTTCGACCCCGAGGGCAACATCCTCGACCGCGCCACCGTGGTCTTCAAGGAGATGCAGATCGGCGAGCAGCGCCAGCGCAACGTCGAAGTGATTGTGGTCAAAGGCATTGACTACAAGTTCATCATCAACCGTACCGGCCTGCAGCAGTTCGGGCAGTACGAGTTCGACAAGCAGCGCGCCAAGCTCATCTTCTTCGATGAGTAACACCCTCATCACCATCCTTGGTCCCACGGCTACCGGCAAGACCGCCCTGGCCGCCGAGGTGGCCTGTCGTCTCGACGGCGAGGTCATCAGCGCCGACTCGCGCCAGGTGTTCCGCGGCATGGACCTCGGCACCGGCAAGGACCTGGCCGACTACGATATACATCCTCATCACTCATCACTCATCACTCATCACATCCCATATCACCTCATCGACATCTGCGACCCCGCCGAGGAGTATTCCGCCTACCGCTTCCTGAACGATTTCAAGCGCGCCTACGAGGACATCACCGCCCGTGGCCGCCAGCCCATCCTCTGTGGCGGCACCGGCCTCTACATCGACGCCGTCGTCCGGCGTTACCAGCTCAGCGACGCACCCGTCAATCCCGCCTATCGTGCTTCGCTTGAGGCGTTTAGCGACGAGGAGCTCACCGCCCGCCTCGCCTCCTACGGCCCCCTGCACAACCACACCGACACCGAGACGCGCGACCGCCTCGTCCGCGCCCTCGAGATACAGGAGTACGCCGCCGCCCACCCCGACCGCTACACCCGCCTGCCCGACATGCAGCACCGCATCTTCGGCATACAGCTTGATCGACAGGAGGTTATCGACCGCATCGAGCGACGTCTGCGCGCCCGCCTCGACGAAGGCATGTCCGACGAGGTGCAGCGACTGCTTGACAACGGCGTCCCCGCCGAGCGCCTGATGCGCTTCGGCCTCGAATATCGCCACGTGACGCGCTATCTGCTGGGGCAATGCACTGAGGACGAGATGTTCCGCGACCTCTTCACCGACATACGCCGCTTCGCCAAGCGCCAGATGACTTGGTTCCGCCGCATGGAGCGCAACGGCGTGGCCATCCATTGGCTCGACGGCCGCCTCTCCGTCGCCGACCGCGCCGACCAGCTCCTCGCCTCCCTATAATATTATTGTATACTTTAAATAAATAATAATGTGCACGAAATACATCGTGCACGACGTAAATCGTGTCCGGTGTCCGATAGCCGGTGGTCGATATAGGCAAAAAAACGCCCCCAAACCGCCCTTTTGCCGACCAACGACTACCGACCACCGGCTACCAATAACCTAAAATACACTGTCTCAGCGCACAATACCCCATGATGCCATCGCACCCCCTCCGACTCTGGTCCGACTCTGGTCCGACTCAACTCCGACTGAAGTCCGACTACGGTCGGACAAAACACGATGCATGTACGGTGTCGGTACAATTATGTCGTGCACGATATAAATCCCTTTTTGCTCCTCCCCTAAGTTAGGGGAGGGGGACCCGAAGGGTGGAGGAGTGTGTTTCCCTCCCCGCTACCGGCGGGAGACAAAAAAAATTTGAACCCCTCTGTCAACATTTGCCCCCAAATGGCGTTTAATATAATAGAGGGGTGTTCTTTTTTTGAACTAAAGTTTATCAATATGAAAAAAAATGTGTATTTTTGCAAAATCAAAACATCAACAATCATGAAGACAACAAAGCTCTTGCTCATAGCCGCAGCTGTGCTGATGACCGGCTGCTCGGTTTATTCACCCACCTGTGCCGATATCCCGCTAATCAGGGAGAAGGGAGAGGTGCAGCTGGAGGGGATGGTCTATCCCGACAAGCCGCTCGGCATCCGGGCGTCGGCGGCCTGGGGTGTGACCGACCACCTGGCGGTGGAGGCCATTGTCGACCCCCTGCGGCAATACTCCCAGGCAATGGTGGGCTTTTACTCCCCTGTGGGCAGCAAATTCGTCTATGAACTTTACGGCGGCTTTGGCGGCGGAACCAAAAGTGGCTTCTATGACGATCCAGATTTCCGATATAATGCCAAATATTTGCTCCCGTTCCTACAGGCCGACTGTGGGTGGATCAATCTGATTGAGCCCTTGAACCTCGATTTCGCTGTCAGCTTGAAGGTGGGCGCGATGCATGGGCACACTATCAATTCTTTTAAGCATCACGACTCCATTTGGGTATATTGGACGGCTCAAACAAACAACGATTGGATGCTGCTGTTGGAGCCCACCGTCGAGTTGCGTATGGGGTGGGACAACCTGAAGTTCTCCCTCAGGGCAGGCTGGAGCGCCCTGTACTTCGGCCATTCGATAAGCAACTTCCCCTATAGTCTCGGCCTCGGCGTCAGCTACCGCTTCCACCCCCGCAAGCCCTGAAGAGGTGTCCGATTTTAGGACTTTTTAAGGGTGTTGATAAAAAAATATTTTGCCGGTTAAAAAATTGTTCGTAACTTTGCACTCTCCAAAAATGGGGATGTTGTGCCTTGTCTACCCGTTCAAGGTGCACTTTCTCAGGTTGATACGCATGTAGGCCAATTATCCGTCAGCGGCCAAAATGCCATGCAATCGGAGGAGAAAATGGTTAATGAATGAAAGAAAATCATCGTTAGTAAAATAAAAAAATGAGTACGTTAAGCTACAAAACCGTATCAGCCAACAAGCAGACCGTCCAGAAGGAATGGGTGCTGGTTGATGCCGAAGGACAGACCGTAGGCCGTCTGGCTACCCGCGTGGCCAACATCCTGCGTGGCAAGACCAAGCCCAGCTTCACCCCTCATGTGGACTGCGGCGACAACGTCATCATCATCAACGCCGAGAAGTGCGTCTTCAGCGGCAAGAAAGAGAGTGACAAAATCTACCAGCGCTACACCGGCTACCCCGGCGGTCAGCGTGAGACCACCCCTGCCAAGGTGCGCGCCACCCACCCCGAGCGCATCCTCGAGCACGCCATCCGTGGCATGCTTCCGAAGAACCGCCTCGGCGACGCCCTCTACCGCAACCTCTATGTGTATGCCGGCAGCGAGCATCCCCACCAGGGTCAGAACCCCAAAGCCATCAATATTAACGAAGTAAGATAAGAATAAGATATGGCAGAAGTTATCAATACCATTGGTAGAAGAAAGACCGCCGTCGCCCGCGTGTACATGACCCCCGGTAACGGTGAAATTAAGGTCAACGGCCGCGACTACAAGGAGTATTTCCCCACCGGTCCGCTGCAGTACATCGTCGGCCAGGCTTTCGCCGTGGCTAACGCCGAAGGCAAATGGGATGTCAAGGCCAACCTCGACGGTGGCGGCATCACCGGCCAGGCCCAGGCCCTGCGTATGGCTATTGCCCGCGCCCTGTGCGAGAACAACATCGAGGACCGCCCCGCCCTCAAGAAGGAAGGCTTCCTGATGCGTGACCCGCGTATGGTCGAGCGTAAGAAACCCGGTCAGCCCAAAGCCCGTAAGCGCTTCCAGTTCAGCAAGCGTTAATGTTGGCTGTAAGCTGAGAGCTTTAAGTTTTAAGTGGGCTGGCGCGGTTGTTCAGTCACTTAAAACTCACAGCTTAAAACTTAAAACTGATAATAATAGTTTAGTATCCAAATCATCAGGATGTACCGCTGCGTTGACACTCCGAGCAGCATAGGACAGCCGGAAAACACAGCCCTAAGGTCTGCCTGACGATTGGCAAAAGTTTAACAACAAAAAAGGAAAGTAAACAACATGAACGAACTCAAATTTGAAGAACTGCTCGAAGCTGGTTGCCACTTCGGTCACCTCAAACGCAAATGGAACCCCAAGATGGCTCCCTACATCTTCAAGGAGCACAACGGCATCCACGTCATTGACCTCCAGAAGACCATCGTTAAGGCCGACGAGGCCGCCGCTGCTCTGAAGCAGATGGCCCGCTCCGGCAAGAAGGTGCTCTTTGTCTGCACCAAGAAGCAGGGCAAGGAAGTGGTCGCCGAGATGGCCAAGAGCGTTGACATGCCCTTCGTCACCGAGCGTTGGCCGGGCGGTATGCTCACCAACTTCAGCACCATCCGTAAGGCCGTCAAGAAGATGAATTCTCTCGACCAGCTGATGCACGACAAGGACTTCAACAATATCAGCAAGCGTGAGCGCCTCCAGGTGCAGCGCGAGCGCGCCAAACTCGACAAGAACCTCGGTTCTATTGCCGACCTCACCCGTCTGCCCAGCGCCCTGTTTGTCATCGACATCAACAAGGAGCACATTGCCGTCGCCGAGGCCCGCCGTCTGAACATCCCCACCTTCGCCCTCGTGGACACCAACACCAACCCCGAGCTTATCGACTTCCCGATTCCCGCTAACGATGATGCTTCGAAGTCGATTGCCGCCATCCTCAAGCACATGTGCGAGGCCATCCAGGAAGGTCTGAACGAGCGCATGCTCGACAAGGACGCCCAGGCCGAGGAGGCAGAGGCCCCCGTTGAGAATGCCGAGGAGAAGCCCGTCGAGAAGAAGACCCGCGCCCGCCGTCCCCGCAAGAGCGACGACGCCCCCAAGGCCGAGAAGGTCGCCGAGGCCAAACCCGAGGAGCCCAAGGCTGAATAATTATTAACGATAAAGAAAGGAACAACAATATGGCAATTACCGCTTCACAGGTTAACGAGCTCCGCAAACTCACCGGCGTCGGCATGATGGACTGCAAGAAGGCCCTCGTCGAGACCGACGGTGACATGCAGAAAGCTATCGAACTCCTCCGCCAGAAAGGCCAGAAGATGGCCGCCAAGCGCGCCGACCGCGACGCCAACGAAGGCTGCGTCCTCGCCAAGACCACCGGCAACTACGGTGCCCTCATCATGGTGAGCTGCGAGACCGACTTCGTCGCCACCAACGCCGGCTTCGTGGACTTCACCAACAGCATCATCGACACCGCCATGGCCCAGCACATCACCACCAAGGAAGAGGTGCTCAACATGGACCTCAATGGTGCCAAGGTCAGCGACGCCATCACCGACCAGATTGCCAAAATCGGTGAGAAGATTGAGTTGGCTCACTTCGAGACCATCGAGGCCGAGAAGGTCTACGCCTATGTCCACCCGGGCAACCGTATGGCTTCCATCGTCGGACTGAACAAGGCCGGTTTCGACCAGGTCGGTCACGACATCGCCATGCAGGTCGTCGCTATGCGTCCCGTGGCCCTCGACGCCGCCAGCGTGC
Source organism: Bacteroidales bacterium (assembly GCA_017551765.1). Taxonomy (GTDB): domain Bacteria; phylum Bacteroidota; class Bacteroidia; order Bacteroidales; family P3; genus Colimorpha. The sequence continues at coordinate 2,023 of JAFZKV010000031.1, read as the reverse complement.
CCCAGGAGATTAAGGACCAGGAGCTCCGCGTCGCCATTGAGAAGACCAAGGAAGAGCTCGTCGGCAAGGCCGTTGAGGCTGCCCTCCGCAAGGCCGGCATCAACCCCGCCCACGTCGACAGCGAGGAGCACATGGCCTCCAATATGGGCAAAGGCTGGATCACTGAGGAGCAGGTCAACCAGGCCCGCCAGATCAAAGAGCAGGTCGCTGCCGAGAAGGCCGCCCAGCTCAGCGAGCAGCAGATCAACCAGATTGCCAACGGCCGTCTGAACAAGTACTTCCAGGAGAACACTCTTATGGAGCAGGAGTACATCATGGAAGCCAAGGTGAAGGTGAAAGACTTCATCGCCAAGGCCGACAAGGACCTGAAGTGCACCGGCTTCAAGCGCCTCGAACTCGGCGCCTAAAGCCTTGTACATAAAAAGAAGAGGACTTGCTTCAAGGCAAGTCCTCTTCTTTTTTTATCTTATGTTATTATTTTGTAATCATTTTGGATTTGAGAATACGATCAATCACAACCACATCGCCCTCCATGTGGAATACGTATACCCATTTGCGATTGCGAGACACCATACGCCGTGCATGAGGGTGCACTTTGCGGATAGCTTGCATACGGCTTTCAGAGAAGCAATCGGCAAAAACGGATAGAGACATCATCTCGCCATTCATTGCCTCAATATAGCGGTGAGCTCCCTCCTGTGACATGACAGAACGAAGGAATTGCTTCAGTTCTTCAATGTCCTCAAGTACCGACCGGTCAACCTCAACTCTGTATACTGTCATAATACGCGTCGACGTATTCGTGTAGTATGTTGCAAAACTCATCCACACTCATGCGCCCTGATGGAGAAACCTTCTCTTTGGGAGAAGTGTAGGGCATTGCTTTGTGGTCTGGTGTTAGCTTGGCGTATGTTGCCACAGGCTCGTTGACCATCGGTGACGGAGACTCTTCTGTGCTATATTCTTTCATGTTTACGAAAATTTCCGATTGCAAAAATACAAAATAAACCACACATACCTTAATAATTTCACTATTTTTTGTGTTAGAGAGTTCCCCCTAACAAATAGTACAACTCTAAGGTTCTATTAATTGAAATAATTTGGTCTTCGGTAATATTTTTAATATCATGATATTTGTCACCTACAAATTTCATTTTTGCGTTCTTTGCATTTGATAAGGCATCTAATAATGGTTTATCGTCTCTATGAACTTGTTCATCAAACCATTCCCATATCATTCCACCTCGTCCATTGTCCCTTTTTACGTTTTCTGGTGTGTATTTATACGCATTGCTATCTATCGAAAAGTACACTCTGTCAAGAAACAGCCAATCGTTAGCGTAGTACTGAACCTTTAATCGTAAGTTTTGTGCTTTACCATCTATAACCATGAAGTAAAGGTATATCCCATTTACCCAAACGTTTTGTGGAGCGTCTTTGGGCGTGTACCATATTCGCCCATCAGGAGCAAACTCATCTTTTCGTATATTGAAGAAAGGTAGTAACTCATTTATTTTTGCAGAATCTATCTTGCCTAAGTTTGATTCATGTCCAGAAGTGTTAGTGTCAAATAAATTGTTAAACATTTTTGTGTAAAAATCCTCCCACCATTTCCTTGAAACAAATTCAATGTTTGAAATGTCTATGCCATCCTTTGTATATAAATTAAAACCAAGCGGAACATCAACATACGGAATACCGTCTAAAACCATCCGGTCATAAATGTATTGGCTCCTTTTGAATTTCTCAAAGGCTTCAATATATGCAGATGTGTCATTTTTTGCCCATATTGTTTCGGGTTTCTTGGTGGACCTTTCTTCCCCGCCAAAGTAATCTTTGTCAATGATTTCTTCTACATAAGTATATTTTTTGTTACAACTTGAGGCAAAGAAGCATAAAGCTATCAAGATAAAAAATATAGTTTTATTTTTTTTCATTTGAGTTAAATCTTATTTGTGTGCAAAGATACGACTTTTTCTCTATGTGGCAAAATTTTTGTATCTTTGCACACTGAAATCTATGG
>JAFZKV010000030.1 GCA_017551765.1 Bacteroidales bacterium | reverse complement strand
TACTTTTGCACCCGCTTTTGAGCAAAACGGAGAGATGCCGGAGTGGTCGATCGGGGCGGTCTCGAAAACCGTTGACCAGCTTGCTGGTCCCAGGGTTCGAATCCCTGTCTCTCCGCCACAGTGCAGGCGCCGCATTGCGGCGCCTGCACTTTTTTATGACACCGATATTTCGCCAACCATATTTCGGTCGTTCTTTGGTCGTTCTTTGCTTTTTTCCAAAGAACGACCAAAGAACGGCCATATAACAACCACTGAACGGGCGGAGTCAGGGCGGTGTTTTTCGGGTAGAAAAATGCAGTTCCATTTGGCCATATAGCAACTTTTTTGTATCTTTGCTTTTTTGCATGTGGCATGGTTTTTGCTGTAACACTTTGTACAACAACATCCAACTGCCGCTGTAGACATATATAATAATAGAAAGAAAAAGAAAAATGGCAAATATTCTGACCAAATTGTTCGGCAACAAGAGCCAGCGCGACCTGAAGGAGGTGAAGCCCTTCCTCGACGCCACCCTGGCCGTCTACCCCACCATCGCAGCCCTCGACAACGACGGCCTGCGCGCCAAGACCATCGAATTCAAGCAAAAGATACGCACCGCCGTCGACGCCGAGGAGACCGAGCTGGCCGCCCTGCGCGCCCGCATCGACGAGGAATACGACATGCCCGTCGACGAGAAGGAGAGCCTCTACAAGCGCATCGACGACCTGGAGAAGCAGAGCTACGACAAGACCCAGAAGGTGCTCGACCAGATACTGCCCGAGGCCTTCGCCGTGGTGAAGGAGACCGCCAAGCGCTTCGCCACCAACGAGACGGTGACCGTCACCGCCACCGACCACGACCGCGACCTGGCCGCCACCCACGCCAGCATCACCATCGAGGGCGACAAGGCCGTCTACCAGAACCATTGGATGGCCGGCGGCAACGAAATCACCTGGGACATGGTGCACTACGATGTGCAGATCATTGGCGGCGTGGTGCTGCACAGCGGCAAGATTGCCGAGATGGCCACCGGCGAGGGCAAGACCCTCGTGGCCACCCTGCCCGTCTACCTCAACGCACTGCCTGGCAAAGGCGTGCACGTGGTCACGGTGAACGACTACCTGGCCAAGCGCGACAGCGAGTGGATGGGCATGCTCTTCGAGTTCCACGGTCTCAGCGTCGACTGCATCGACAAGCACGAGCCCCACAGCGAGGAGCGCAAACGCGCCTACAACTGCGACATCACCTACGGCACCAACAACGAGTTCGGCTTCGACTACCTGCGCGACAACATGAGCCGCAACCCCGAGGAGCTGGTGCAGCGCGGCCACAACTACGCCATCGTCGACGAGGTGGACTCGGTGCTCATCGACGACGCCCGTACCCCTCTCATCATCAGCGGCCCCACCGGCAAGGACGACGACGAGCAGGAGTTCTACCGCTTCAAGCCCACCATCGAGAAGCTCTACAACGCCCAGCGCCTGCTGTGCACACAGATACTCGCCGACGCCAAGAAAGGCATCAGCGAGAACCCCGACCCCAAGCCCGAGGACGAGTGCGCCAAGCAGCTGCTGCGCGCCTACCGCGGCCTGCCCAAGAACAACGCCCTTATCAAATACCTGTCGGAGACGGGCATACGCAGCATCCTGCAGAAGACCGAGAACTTCTACATGCAGGAGCAGAACAAGTACATGCACATCATCGACGACGAACTCTACTTCGTCATCGACGAGAAGAACCGTCAGGTGGAACTCACCGACAAGGGCATGGAATACCTCACCTCGCTGGGCGAGGACCCCAACTTCTACCAGCTGCCCGACATCGGCAGCGCCATCGCCGAAGTGGAGAACAACCCTGACCTCACCCCCGAACAGAAGACCGAGGCCAAGGACAAAATATACAGCGACTTCGCCATCCAGAGCGAGCGCGTGCACACCGTGGACCAGCTGCTCAAGGCCTACACCCTCTTTGTGCGCGACGTGGACTATATCCTCACCGAGGACAACCAGGTGAAAATCGTCGACGAGCAGACGGGCCGCATCATGGAAGGACGCCGCTGGAGCGACGGACTGCACCAAGCCGTCGAGGCCAAGGAGAACGCCAAGGTGGAGGCCGCCACCCAGACCTACGCCACCATCACCCTGCAGAACTACTTCCGCATGTACAAGAAGCTCTCCGGCATGACGGGTACCGCCGAGACCGAAGCCGGCGAGCTGTGGAACATCTACAAGCTCGATGTGGTGGTCATACCCACCAACAAGCCCATTGCCCGTGTGGACATGGACGACATGGTCTACAAGACCAAGCGCGAGAAGTTCAAGGCAGTCATTGACGAAATCGAGCGCCTCATCGGCGAAGGGCGCCCCGTGCTGGTGGGCACCACCAGCGTCGAGACCTCCGAGTTGCTGAGCAAGATGCTCAAGATGAAGAAAATTCCCCACAACGTGCTGAACGCAAAACTGCACCAGAAGGAGGCCGACATTGTGGCACAGGCCGGTGAGCCCGGCCGCGTCACCATCGCCACCAACATGGCAGGCCGTGGTACCGACATCAAGCTCAAGGGCGACGTGCGCGAGCGCGGCGGCCTGGCCATCATAGGCACCGAGCGCCACGAGAGCCGCCGTGTGGACCGTCAGCTGCGTGGCCGCGCCGGCCGTCAGGGCGACCCCGGCTCGAGCCTCTTCTTTGTCAGCCTCGAAGACGACCTGATGCGCCTCTTCGGCAGCGAACGCATGGCCCAGGTGATGGACCGCATGGGCCTGCAGGAGGGCGAGGTCATCCAGCACTCGATGATTACCAAGGCTGTGGAGCGCGCCCAGAAGAAGGTCGAGGAGAACAACTTCGGCATGCGTAAGCGCCTGCTGGAATACGACGATGTGATGAACAACCAGCGCACCGTCATCTACAACAAGCGCCGCAACGCCCTCTACGGAGACCGCCTCAGCATCGACATCAGCAACATGTTCTACGACACCTGCGAGCTGCTCTACAGTGAGGGCAGCGATTGGGAGGAGTTCAAGCTGGAGATCATCCGTGTCTTCGCCCACGAGGTGCCGATGAGCGAGCGCGAGTTCCTGTCGCTGCGCCGCAACGAGGCCATCCAGCTGCTCTACGACCAATGCTTCAGCGCCTACAAGGAGCGCATGCAGCGCCTCTGCGAGACCGCCTGGCCCTTCATCAAGAACATTGCCGAGAACACACGCTACATCAACGTGGCCTTCCCCATCACCGACGGCAAGAAGACCCTCAACGTGGTGGTGCCGGTCAAGAAAGCCTATGAGACCCACGGCCGCGAGGTGCAGCTCAGCATCGAGAAAGGCATCACCCTGGCCATCATCGACGACCTGTGGAAGGAACACCTGCGCCAGCTCGACGACCTGCGCCAGAGCGTGCAGAACGCCGCCTACGAGCAGAAAGACCCCCTGCTCATCTACAAGTTCGAGTCGTTCAAACTCTTTGAGCAGATGCTGCTCAACATCAACCGCGAAATCACCAGCTTCCTCAGCCGCGCCCAGCTGCCGCTGCCCAACGAGAACGAGGTGCGCGAGGCGCGCCAGCCCCAAGCACCGCAGCGCGGACTCAAGGCTGGCCGCAGCAACGACTTCGACCGCGCCGCCCAGCAACAGCAGCAGGCCATCGACAGCTCGCGCCAGCAGGCCAAGCAGATGCCCGTGCACGTGGAGAAGAAGGTGGGCCGCAACGACCCCTGCCCCTGCGGCAGCGGCAAGAAATACAAGAACTGCCACGGACGCGACGCGGAATAAAAAAAACGAAAAATAATTTGCAGATTTCAAAATAGTTAGTATATTTGCATTAGGAAACAATATCAACATTCATCAATAACACACTAAAAATCAATCATTATGAAAAAAGTATTTCGTATTTTCACGATTGCAGCCATTGCTTTCGGTATGAGCATGACTGTGGCCTGCACCGACGACAACGAAGGCGGCGGCAACAACAACGGTAACGGCGGTAACGGCGGTAACGACAACCTGCCCACCACCATTGACGAAAACTTCGACAACGGTATGCCTGCTGGCTGGACTTGCATCGACGCTGACGGCGACGGTTACAATTGGGTCATCTGCTCCGAATCCTGGTTTGGTCAGAATGGTTTTGACAACCAAGGTGTAAACGGCACTGACTGCATGATGACTGCCTCTTACATCAACAACATTGGTGCTTTGACGCCCGACAACTATCTGGTCACCCCTAAAATTCACATCAACGAGGGCGCCACGTTGACCTACCAGATTGGTGCTACCGATGAAAACTACTACGAGGAGCACTATGCTGTTCTCGTTGGCAACCTTAATAACGGTTCTTTCACCACCGTTGGCACACTTCTGACTGAAACTGTTCCCCAAGCTGATTTTACACTGCGCACCATCGACCTGAGCGCATACGCCGGCCAGAACCTCTGCATTGCCTTCCGTCACTTCGACATTACGGACATGTATTGGATGGCTCTCGACAACGTGAAGGTTCAGTAATACCTACTGAAAGACATAAAAAAAGGGAGGCACTCGCATGGGTGCCTCCCTTTTTTGTGTTCAGTGTTGTTACTCGGCGTTGATGTATTTGCCGTTGACCTCGAAGTTGAGGGTCTTGCCGTCTTTCTCTTTCTTCCACCATAGGCAGCCGCTCACCTTGGCGATGTAGGCCTGGTAGGTCATCTTGCCGCGCACCTTGCGGGCCCACACCTCGCGGACGGTGTACTTGGGGTAGAGGTGGTCCACGGTGTCCTGGATGGCGCGGGGCATCCACTGCTTGTCGATGTAGTAGTGGGTCTCGGAGCCCTTGTTGGAGAAGAGCATGGCCTGACGGCTCTTGTCGGTGTCGTTGTAGGTCACCTTGTAGGTGAGCGAGTCAATCTGCCACCACTCCACATTGGTGGCGTCTTTCACCTGGCGCTGGAAGTCTTTCACATAGTTGACCTTCACGTCCTTTTCGGCCACCGATTTGGCTTTCTGGGCAAATGCCGCACCGCCGCAGAGGGCGACGGCAAGTGCCAATGCAAATATCTTTTTCATATTGAATAGTTTATATTATTACTTACTACTATGTATTCAAACTGCAAATATACGAAAATTATTTATATTGCGTTGTTTCCATCAAGTTTTTTATCACTTTCTCGCCGTCGCGGATGGCCTGCATGGCCCAATGGAGCTTGAGGTCGAGCAGGTCGTCGTCGGAGAGCCGCCAAGGGATGTCGCTCGAGGCACGCATGCGCTCGGTGAGGTTGAAGAGGCTGAGGGCGGCGCAGACGCTGATATTGAAGCTCTCGGTGAAGCCGTACATAGGTATCTTGACATAGGCATCGGCCAGGTCGATGGCCTCCTGGGTGAGGCCCGTCAGTTCAGTGCCGAACAGGAGCGCCGTGGGCTGGCTGATGTCGAGGTCGGTAATCATGGTGTCGTTCTCGTGCGGCAGGGTGGCCACAATGCGGTAGCCACAATCGTGCAGGTGGCGGCAGGCCTCCTGGATGGAGGCATACTTGTAGTAGTCGACCCACTTGGAGGAGCCCACTGCCACGTCGCCAGCGGGGTTGAAGGGGTTGTGTGCCTCCACCACGTGCACGTCCTGCACACCGAAGCAGTCGCACGAACGCAGCACTGCCGAGGCGTTGTGCGATTGATAGATGTCCTCGAGCACCACGGCAATGTGGCGTGTGCGCAGCGGTGCGAGGCGGTCGAAGAGGGTGCGCTTGTTGTCGCTGAACAGCTCGGCGGCACGCTCATACAGGGTCGCCTTCTGTGCGGTGCTGAGCCCCTCGAAGAGGCTCTTGCTGTGGGGTAGTCTTTCTGGCATATAATTTAGTGATGAGTGATAAGTGATGAGTGATTATTTGCTGATAATTTTTTGCAAAAATACAAAAAAAATCCGGAATGGACAATATTATGCAGTTTGTGCCGTTAGAATATGGCTATGTTAGTAGGATACGAAGCCAATAATGCCATGCGCAGCGCGGGTCCCCTGGGCGACTACTCGCGCAATCTCATCTCGCGCATTGCCAATATGCACGTGAAGGATTTCCGTGCACTCCTTTTTTCCACCCGCATCAAAGACGATTACCGCACCTATTTCTCAGGCGACAGCAATGTGAGCACCTATGTGCCGACCGGCACCTCGAAGCTGCTGCCCGAAGCCTGGATACGCTACCGGCTCAACCCCTGGCTGAAGAGCGAGAAGGTGAAGATATTCCACGGCCTCAACGAGGAGTTGCCGTACCATATCGGCCGCGAGGTGAAGACCGTCATCACCTGCTACGGCATCAAGGAGCACCATCGCACCTCGCTGATGGACATACTGCTGTGGCGCGGCCGTATGCGCTATGCCTTCTCGGCAGCCGACGCCGTGGTGGCCGTCAGCGAACAGGTCAAGCAGGAGCTGCTCGACTTTGGCGTGAATGAAAAGAAGATTGTGGTCATCAGTGGCGGCACCGACAACCCCTACGAGATGAACGACGAGGTGGCGGTGCGCTATTTCGAGCTCTACCAGACGCTGTTGAAATCCTCGGCCTCCCTGACCTGAGGGTCACGCTGGTATTCTAAAAGCTTTGCGTACTTGAGGTAGCTGTTCAAGGCTACGGACTTACTGAAGGTGAGTCCGTCGATGCCTCCAAGTATACCTCCCCTGATAAAATAATTGACAAAAAAGGCGGCACCGCCGTGCCACAGCGGCGACCACCAATGGGCGCGCTTGCCTTTGTTCCACAGTATCTTGGCCCCGCGTGTGCTATAGTTGCGCCCTGGCTTGGCGAAGAGCTCGCCTATGTTCTTGAAACGGTAGTGCAACAGGTCGGCCTTCCAGCGCCTGGTATTCTTGGTGGAGATGGTGGCGTGCTGCTTCACCTCGGGGAAGCGCAGCCGGTCGTGGCGGTAGAGGCGCACGAGGTAGTCGGGATACCAGCCGCCCCAGCGCATCCAGCGGCTGCCCACCATGTTGCGGCGACGCAGGGCGAAGCCGTCATAGGGTGTGTGCTCAAAGTCGGTGGCCTCCATCTTGGCCACCAGCTCGGGCGTCAGGCGCTCGTCGGCGTCGATGCTGAGCACCCACAGGTTCTTCACATACTGCAGGGCGACGTTCTTCTGGATGCCGTCGCCGAGGTAGGATTGGGTAAAAACCCGCGCACCGGCCGCCTGCGCTATTTCGCGCGTGCGGTCGGTGCTGAGGCTGTCGACCACCACCACCTCGTCGCACACCTGCTGCAGGGAGCGGATGGCCCCTTCGATGTTGCGTTCCTCGTTGAGGGTGGTGATGATGCCGGATACGGGTTTCATATAAGTGATGAGTGATTAGTGATTGACGATGAGTTTACGTGCCACGCGCTCGCTGCCGTTGCTGAACACCACGGTGTAGATGCCGGAGGCCAGCTTGGCGGTGTTGACGGTGTAGAGCACCTGACCGGCAGCCTGCAGGCCGGTCGTGTGGAGGGTGCGGCCGCTGAGGTCGAGGATGGTGACGGTGTAGTGGCAGCCCTCGCCGAGGTCAACCACCATGTTGGCCTGCTCGCTGGCGGGGTTGGGATAGAATTGGCCGAAGCGCTGCTCGGGCTCCACGGTGGCGATGCCCACGGGCTCACCCATGTAGAAGGTGAAGTAGCCGCCCTGCGAGGCGGTCATGGGCTTGGTGATGGTCTTGCCGGCGTTGCTGGTGGCGCTGATGTAGTATTCCACCTTGGCGCTGCCGTTGACGGTGAAGGTGCTGGTGGGGAGGGTGGCGTCATAGCTGTTGTTGGCACCGGCAGTGAGGGCCACCTCGTTCCAGGCACCGCTGTCAACACGGTAGAACACCTTGGCGCTCTGGATACCGTCCACATTGGTAATCTCGGTGTGGATGGGGGCGTTGGCGCCGGTGTAGTCATTGTTGGTGTTGCCGTGGATGGCGGGATGCAGTATACGGATGGGGTGCTCGGCAGGGATCTGCTTGGTGATGCAGTGGATGGCGCCGCCGCTGCCGTCGAAGGTGCGCACATCGACACAATAGATGGTGTAGCCCGGGTAGGCTTTCTTCAGTTTCTCAATGTTGGCGCGGTCCCATGCGGCAGTGGGCATGTGGTCGGCGTCGGTGGCCGAGAAGCAGGGCTGGATGATGAGGTTGTTCACAAAGGTGTGGTTGCTGTAGGTGCGGGTGTAACTGCTGTTATACTGCGACTGACTGCTGAAGTTGCCGCCATTGTTGGTGCCGGGGAAAGGAATGGAGGTGCTGTAGTAGTTGCGGCCGAAGTAACTCTGGTAGCTGCAGAGCGAGTCCATGTTGCGCTGGCCCACGCCGTAGTCGTACCAATTGCTGTACTGCTCAGGCATGATGCTGAAGACGAACTCGTTCTCGTCGATCATGTCGGCATAGAGGTCCACGTGGCCGGTGCCGCCGTCATAGTGGAAGGCAGGCAGAATATAGGTGGCGCGGGGACCGATGAGGGCGCGCAGGCTGTCCTTCACGCGGGCAGGGCTAAGCGAAGGCTTTTGTGTGTAGGTGATGGTGTTGGGGTTCACACCGTCCCAGGTCAGCTGGCCATAGGTGTCCTGATTGTTGCTGTAGATGGCGTCGCTGCTGAGCACCATGCCGGTGCCGTCGACCAGACAGTTGCCGCCTTCCCACTCAATCATGGTGGTGTAGTTGGGGATGCCGAACTGACGCTCGATGTAGACGGGCAGCGAGTCGTCGAGGGCACGGCCGGGATAGTACTCGAAGTCGAGCTGGCCCACCGTGTCGCCCTCGCCATAGTAGAAGCAGATGGGGCCGCAGTCGCGGTACCAGATGCTGTTGCCGGGGGCGATGAGGAAGCGCATGTTATCGTTGCGCATGCCACGGGCGGCAAGGGTCTGCTTGACGATGACCGAGTCCTCGGCCTTCTCGATGCGCACCCAGGCCTGGGCACCGCCCATCTGGATGGCATCCATCAGGTAGAAGGCCACCGTGGCGTGACCGGTAGTGGAGACGTCAATCTCGGAGGTGTAGGGGCCACCGCCAGCCTGCTGCCAGCCGTTGCTGTAGTGGTAGTAGTCGGCATAACCGGTCACCTGGGGGTCGGCAAGCCAATAGCCGCTGCCCTGCGAGGTGGCGGGCATGTAGTCATAGTCGGGGGTGACCACAATGGCCTGCACCTCCTCCCACTCGCCGGGGAACCAGAAGCTGTCGTTGGGCATGCCGCGCTGCATCTTCGTCTCGCCCTTGGGGGCGGGAGCCAGCGGGATGTTGGACTCAAGGTGTTTCTTTGAAATGTCGCGCTTCTGCACCGTGGTGCGGAACTCCTGGCGCATCTGGTCCGTAGGCTTGTTCATCTGTGCGGAGGCACCGAAGACAACGGCCAGGGCAGCCAGCAAAACAATAGATTTCTTCATTGGGGTATACTTTTAACTTATTACTTTTTTCTTAGACTGAGGATTTCGCGAGCCTCGTCGCTGGTGGCCACCTGACGGCCCAACAGCTTGGCCATGCGCACCACCTTGTCGACCAGCTCGCCGTTGCTCTTGGCCAGCACGCCGCGCTCCAGGTAGAGGTTGTCCTCGAAGCCCACGCGCACATTGCCGCCCATCACGATGGCGGGAGCGGCCAGCGTGAAGGCGTGGCGGCCGATGCCGGTGGCGGTCCAGGTACTGCCGGCGGGGATCTTGTTCACCAACCAGCAGAGGTTGTCCACCGTGGCGGGGGTGCAGCCGGGCACACCCAGCACGAAGTTAAATTGCATAGGAGCTCCGGGTACCTCGCCCTTGCGGGCCATGGTGAGGATGGTGTCGAGGTGACCCATCTCGAAGCACTCGTACTCGGGCTTGATGCCGCGCTCAATCATGCGCTTGCCGAAAGCACGCATGGTGGGCATGGTGTTGTCGAAAATCTCGTCGCCGAAGTTGCAGGTGCCGCAGTCGAGCGTGGCCATCTCGGGCACGGGGGTGGTGTTGGTCGAGTCCAGACGCTCGTCGGGAGTCATGCCCACAGCGCCGCCGGTCGAGGGGATGAGGATCACATTGGGGCAAGCCTTCAGGATGGCCTCGGTGCACTCCTGGAAGCGCACATGGCTCTGGGTGGGCGTGCCGTCGTCCTCGCGCACATGCAGGTGCACGATGGCGGCGCCGGCGTCGACAGCGCTCTTGGCCTCACGCACAATCTCTTCAACGGTGTAGGGAACATTGGGGTTCTGCTCCTTGGTCACTTCTGCGCCGCAGATAGCGGCGGTGATAATCAGTTTTTCCATAATATTATTATATCTATTTTTATTTAAAACTAAGAAAGTGCAAAAATACAAAAAAAAATCGATATAGCAGCTAAAAAAATATGTCGTGCACGATGTATTTTAGTAATCGGTAGCCGGTGGGCGGTAGTCGGTCGGGCCCCTGGATAGCCTCTAAAAGGGTCATTTGTCGGAAAAAGACAGGCAAGAGTGGTATTCTTAAACACTAACAACCACACTATAAACTAATTAAGCACCATTCCATCTCCCCTATCGTTACGCATCCCCTCCGACTGTGGTCCGACTCAAGTCCGAGTCAACTCCGACTGAAGTCCGACCACAGTCGGACAAAAGGCGGTGTTGATACGGTGCTGACACGAATAGGTCGTGCACGATATAAATTGGTAATCGGTAGCCGGTAGGCGGTTGCCGGTGGTGGGTCAGTTGATGGGCTGGACCTGCTTGCGGAGGAGTTCGATGTCGAGTTGCTGGTAGGTGATGGAATTGCTGTCGGCAAAGTGCTCGCGGTTGGCGTTGTAGGTGTCGCGGTCGTATTCGGAGGCCTTCTGGAAGAGGCTGCGGGCGACGGCGAATTTGAGCTGGTCGAAGGTCATACGGCCCTCCTGATAGCGCTCTATCTCGTTCTCCGACAGGTATTTCTTCACCTTCTCGAACTTAGCTTCTGGCAGGCGTCCGTCGTCGTCGAGGCTGCGCTCGAGGTCGGGGAAGTTGACCCACGAGGTGATGGTGGTTTCGAGGAGGGCTATCTGCTTGCGGTTGCGGTCGGTGTAGTAGCCGAGGTAGGCGTGGCAGGGCTCGACGAAGATAACGGGCTTGAGGCCTATTTTGCGGAGGATGGAGGCGAAGAAGACGCAGGCATCGACGCAGTTGGCCTGGCGGCTGTTCCACACCTGGTCGAAGAAGCGTATGTGCTGCACGTTGGCACGCGGCGAGGGGTTGGAGGTGCAGGTGATAGAGGAGTAGGTGATGCCGTGCGAGAGGGCGTAGTACCAGACGGCGAAGACCTGTTCCTCAACGTCCTGCGCGCGGTTGGTCTGGTAGCCGGAGAGGCGGCCGACGGTGCCCTGCTCCAGGATGTCGGTGAGTATCTGTTCTATCTGCGGGTGGTCCTCGTTGACATAGGCGGCGAAGAGCCAGCGGAGGTCGACCACCTCGTTGTCGGAGGCGAGGGAGAGGGGGCACTCGTTGACGGTGCGGCAGGTGAGGTGAAGGTTCTTGAGGTCGACCTCCTCATCGTTGATGTAGCAGGTGAAGGTGAGGTCGACGGCACGGGGTGTGCGCTGGGCGCGAAGGACATCGTACTTCCACTTGATGGAGGGGTTGAAGGTGTACTGCTCGCCGCGACGGGGCAGAATTTCCTGAAAGATAGTGACATAGTTGAGGGCCGACGAGTCGATGACGATGCGGAGGACGCTATTGTCGGCGGGTGCGGTGAGGGCGAGAGAGAAGGTGGAGAGTTGGGAATTGAGGTTGCCGGGGACAGCCTGGTTGGTGGCCAGAATGAGCGAGGGGTAGAGTTGGTTGTCGAAGAGGGGGTTGCAGGTGGCGGTGAAGGCCACTTGCTTGGGGTCGAACATTTTGTTGCCGCGCGGCGCATGGCAGGACGACAGCGTTGCTGCCACCAGCAGCAGCGCTACGAGAGCCTGTCGGGATTTTGGTTGACAAATTCGGACCATTGTTGTTTTGCGGATTTGCGTTTGGTTTTGCCGGGCGCGAGTTGGCTGCGGAGATCGGCGAGCGGGTTGGTGAACTGCATGTGGCAGGTGTAGGCCACGGCGAGGGCGTCGGTGGCGTCGAGGTACTTGGGGTCGTCGTCGAAGCCGAGGATAGAGCGCAGGATGGCGGCCACCTGCTCCTTGGAGGCGATGCCGTTGCCGGTGACGGTTTGCTTGATGACCGAAGGCTCGTACTCGGTGTAGCTGAGGTCGCGGCTCATGGCGGCGGCGATGGCCACCCCCTGGGCACGGCCGAGCTTGAGCATGGACTGCACGTTCTTACCGAAGAAAGGAGCCTCGATGGCCAGGTGGTCGGGGTGGAAGGAATCGATGATGCGCACCGTGGAGTCGAAGATGCGGCGTATGCGCTGGTTGAAGTCGGGGATGTTGCGTAGATAAAGTACATCCATAGCAAGGATACGGGGGGCTCCCTCGTCGGTGTCGAGCAGACTGTAGCCGAGGATGCGGGTGCCGGGGTCGATGCCAAGGATGAGCATTTTTTATTGCGTTATTGTGTTATTGTGTTATTGCGTGAGCAAGGGTGAGGGTGAAGTGGCTTTCGACTTTGCAGCGGCAGAGGTAGAGGACAAGCACATAGAGTCCCAGGACGACGAAGGCGGCAAGGACAACCATCCACTCGGGCAGGTGGGCCAATGAGAGAGCGACGATGGCAACAAGCATAAGGAGAGCCGGCAACACATAGGCTATCCAGACGGCCAGCATGCCGCGACTCTCGTCGATGTGGACGGTGACAGCCTGGCCGACGGTGTATTGCTGCCAATCGGCGGCGGGTATCTCAAGCGTCTTGTCCTTCGACTCGGCAAAGCCGCACTTGCCGTGGGCGGCACAGGAGGCGCAGGCACTAACGGCCTCGATTTTCACCAAGACGCGCCCCTGCTTTACTTCCTGGACTATGCCTGCGTGCGAGGCTACTCGTTCCAATCTCTCCATGCGATAATTCCTTTACAGTTGCGTACACATTTGCCCTTGCGGTTGACCTTGCTCACATTGCCCTGATAGATGACTTCGGCACGGCCGTAGTTGTAGGGGGTGGCGGCGTCGAAGATGAAGGGCATGTAGATGTCGCCCTTGGTGTCGACATAGCCCCACAGACCGTTGAAACGGGCGGCGGCGAGGCCCTCGGAGAATTGGAAAGCCTCCTCGAAATAGAAGGGAATGGCAAGGTTGCCGTCGAGGTCGACGTAGCCGAGTTTGCCGTCTTTCTCGACAAGGGCAAGGCCGTCGTAGTACATGTATTTCATGCCCTTGGGGGTGCGGTTGTCGTATTCGATGGGCAGGATAATGCGGTTGTTGGTGTCGATGATGCCGTAATAGTTGCCGAGTCGGGCAAGGGTGCGGCCGGACTTGAAGATGCCGGTCTCGTCGTAGATGCAGGGCACCACCTCGTTGCCCTTAAGGTCGAGGAAGCCGTATTTCTCATTGCGCTTGACGAGGATACGCCCCTCAATGGGGTCGGTGACCTCTTCGTAGATGAAGTCGGTGATGGGCTCCATGCGGGTGTCGAAGAGGGCGAGGGCGCCCGGGGTGCCGGCGAAGAAGATGCCCTCGGAGATGTTGGTAACCATCTCGTACATAATGGGAAGCACGACGCGGCCCGAATGGTCAATCATACCGCAGAGGCCGTTGATACTGACGGGAGCATAGCCTCCGGTGAAGGGCAGTACATTGTTGTAGTCGATGGGGAAGATGATGCGGCCCATCGTGTCGATATAGTTGCAATGGGTTCCAAGGCTGTCGGTATACAGGTAGACGGAAGCGGTGCCTTCGGAGAAGCTGCTGGCCTTGGGGAAGCGTGGAGGGATTACCTCGTTGCCGTCGAGGTCGGTGTAACCGATAAGGCCGTTCTTGACCACCAGGATGCGGCCCTCGGAGGGCAGGTCGACATCGCTGTAGATACAGGGGACGATGAGGCGGCCGGTGCGGTCGATGAGGCCCACGCTGTCGTAGTCGAGCTGCACCTTGCAGTAGCCTTGGTTGAACTGACCCACGAAACGGTAGATGTTGGGCACGATGACGGTGCCGTCCTCGAGGCGGAAACCGTAGCGGTCGCCCTCGCGGGTGGTTTCGATGCCGTCGACGAGGAAGATGTCGCAGCCGCATTTCTCGTCTTCAAGGATTTTGACTTCCTGGGCGAGGGTGGCCAGCGGCAACGCCAGCAACATGAGGGTAAGGGTTATGGCGCGGTGTTTCATATTCGTTCGATGTCTTCGGTGGTGCACCAGCCTGTGGTGCCGTCGGCGATGGTAATCTTGTACCATCCGGCCAGGCTGTCGCTGATGGTGACGGTGGTGCCTTCGTGGAGGATAAGTTTGTCGACACTCTGCACCTCGGGCGAGCCCTTGACGGTGAGCGACTGCGCCATCACGACGGCCTCGCTGCGGGCATTGTAGTGACGCGTGGAGCGCAGAAGGAGAAGCACCGAAAGCAGCAGAAATACTGCCATAACGATGCCGACAACAAGACCCGCCTTGCGCACCGAAAGCAAACCGCCCAAGCGGAAGGCCACAAAGGCAACAGCCACAAGGGCCAATAGGACAAGGACGATGAGACGCCAGGCAGCAGGTGATATGACGGTGCAAAGGATGTCAATCCAGCGGACAAGGAAGAACTTGGGCAGCACGGTGATGCGGTCGACGGTGTGGCTCTGCGCCAGGACAAGGTTCTCCTTGGCGTCGCTCATGGTGGGCTTGAGGCGCAAGGCACGGCTGTAGTTGAGGATGGCCATGCCCATCTGGCCGGTGCGGTAATAGGCATTGCCGAGGTTGTAGTATAGTTCTGCGGAGGTGTAGCCCGCACCAAGAACGGCGTTGTAGCTCTCGATGGCCTGCTCATAGTTGGCCTGGCGGTACATCGCGTCGCCCTCGGCCGCATATTCTTCTACACCTTTTGCCCACATGGCGGCCGGCAGGAAGGCCAAAGTCAATATGATGAGTATCTTCTTCATTTTCATTACTTTTTTATTCCAATCCGACTATCATTTCGAGGGCCTCGCCATAGATGTTCTGCATTTGCGAGTGGGCATCGCCCGGAGCAAAGCGCGCCAGGTCGACATCCTGCAGCACCTGCATAATGCTTTGCTGCTGCGCCTCGGGCACCTGCTTGCTGTTCAGGCACTCGGTGACGGTGTCGCGGTTGAGGTTGGCGAGCGGTATATTGTATTTGTCGGAGAGGCAGCCCCAGATGGCACGGTAGATTTCCTCGTAGAAGCGGTTGCTGTCGTCGTCCTTGAGGTATTTCTCGGCGGTTTTGAGGCGCTTGCGGGCCATGCGGACGGCGTGCTTGCGGCGCATGCCGACAATATCCTGTCGCGCAGCCTGGCGACGCTTGCCGACAAGGAGTGCCGCAAGGGTAAGCAGCAGGATGGCACCG
>JAFZKV010000029.1 GCA_017551765.1 Bacteroidales bacterium | reverse complement strand
GCCGGTGCCCTCTTCTGGCTGGTGTCGCTGTTCACCCCCCGTGAGCAGGTGCCTGTCAAAGACCTGCTGCGCCTCTGCGGTGCCGGAGTGCTCGGCCTCTTCCTGCCGCAACTCACATTCCTACACGCCATTGCGCACACCACCCCCGTCGACCTTTCGGTGATGAGCACCACCACTCCCATCTTCACCATGTTTGTGGCCGCCATCTTTTTGAAGGAACCTATCACCTGGAAGAAGGCCCTCGGTGTGGCGCTCAGTTTCGGCGGCATCCTCTGGCTCATTCTCCAGAGCACCTTTGCCTCCAGCGGTCCCTCACAGACAGAACCTGTGGGCATACTCTACTGCTTTGCCAACTATATCGTCTTCGCCCTCTACCTCGGCACATGCCGTCCCCTGATAGCGCGCTACTCGGTGGTCACCTCCATGAAGTGGATGTTCCTCGCTTCTTTCCTGCTGTCGCTGCCCTTCTCGCTGCCCCACCTGCCGCAGAGCGACTTTGCCGCCGTACCCACCCAGGTGTGGTGGGAGATAGGCTACATGATATTCTTCTCCACCTTCCTGGCCTACTACCTCATTCCAGTGGGCCAGCAGCGCATCCGCCCCACGCTGGTCAGCATGTACGGCTACCTGCAGCCCATCATTGCCATTGCTGTGGCCATCTGGACAGGCATGGACCGCCTGACGGTCACCAAGATAGTGGCCGCTCTGCTGGTCTTCACCGGCGTCTGGGTCGTCAACCGCAGCCGCGCCGCCACACCACCACCCACTGACAACCGATAACTGACAACTGATAACTGACAACTGACAACCGATAACTGACAACCAAAATGTTCACCTACGAATATCCCCGACCAATGCTCACCGCCGACTGTGTAGTGCTTCGCAACAACGAGGTGCTCCTCATCCGTCGCGGCAACGAGCCGTTCCGCGGCTGCTGGGCCCTCCCAGGCGGCTTTATGGAAATGGACGAGACCATCGAGCATTGCGCCGAGCGCGAACTGCAGGAGGAGACCGGCCTACAGGTAGCCGAAACTGACCTGCACCTCATTGGCATATATAGCACTCTGGGGCGCGACCCTCGCGGACGCACCGTCACCGCTGCCTACTTGGTGAGGTTGGTATCAGGAGAGCCGAAGGCCGGCGACGATGCCGCCGAGGTGCGTTGGTGGCCCCTCGCCAATCTACCGTCCCTGGCCTTCGACCACGCGGAAATTATTACCGATGCACAACGACTTTGTGCGCCTGCCCGTTGATGCGGAGCAGGTACACTCCGGCATGGCTGACGGGGATGAACTGCTGCCCGTCGGCCACCGAGCGCCAATGGCAACGGCCGATGGCATCGTATAGTGCCACCACAGCCCCTGCGACCCCCGCTATTTCTATTCCTCCGTCACGCACCACCACCCTGTAGGGGTCGGTGGCGGCCTGGATACCTTGGATTGGCTGCGCCTCGAATAACGCGGTCAGTTGGATGTCCTGCGCCAGCGTCAGCGTGCGGTCGGCCTCGGTGTTGCCGTCGCTCCAATGTAGGAAAGTGCATTGGTAGCCCTCCACATCGGTACGGGCTTCGGCGTGCAGGCTCAACACGGTGCCATAGGGAAGCAGGGCCTCGTTCAGCGCTTCACCAGCGGCATAGGTAAACCAGGCATGGCCGATGGTCGTGTCGTTCGAGGCCACTGAGACATGGTGGCTGTCGAGGGCGAAATAGGCGGTGAAGCTGGCGTCTTCGGTCACGGTGAAGGTGTAAGGATTGTCGGTGATGGTGTCGCTGCCCGAGATCCAATAGAGGAAATGATAATGCTGTGCAGGGGTGGCGGTAATGGTGGCGGTAGCGTTCTCGTCGTAGGTGTCGCCTCCGCTGACGCTACCCTGGCTGCTGTTGCTGGATGTCACGGTGACCTCATAGGTCGGCAGCACCTGGAAGGGGCACCCCTTGAAGCGTATGTCGGGACGGTATCGCAGGCGGTTCTTGTAACCGCTGAAGTCGGTCATTGACGTGGGGTCGGGGTTTTCGCTGTCGCTACAGAAAGTCAGCGATGTGTACTGCGAAGTGGAGGTGCAATAGAAACGATACGACGTACCGTTGTATCCGCAGCTGTTGTCGTCGATGGCCACAACGAGGTTGCCGGTGCCGTTGTAGGTGAAGGCGCTGTCGAGCACAAACTCGTTCCACCCTTGCACGCACACCAGGGGACCCTCATACACCTTTTGCAGTTGCGAGAGGGGCACGAGGAAGGCTGCGGTGGGGCCGGCGAAAGTGCTCTGTGTGGTGGTGCCCAGGTAGATGGTGCAGTTAGTCTTGGCTGCGGATGCGCTGGTGCCGGCATAGTTGAACGACAAGCTGGTGATTTCCATCGGGCCGCCCATCTCGGCAGCGGTGTAAATCATCTGCGAATAGGTGTAGTTGTAGTAGTTGTTGACAGGGATGTTATAGTAGGTGGTCTCGGCGGTTCCTACAGCCGTTGTCAGCGGTTCGTAGCACGAGGCAGTGGTAAACGAAGTCCACGGCGAGAAGGCGCTGCTGTCACCAACACCGCAGATGCCTTTCACTCGCCATTGGTATTCGGTGCCGACCTGTAGGTTGTTCAACGGGTAGCTGTGTCCCGCCACCACAGTCGAGTTGACCGTAGCGGAGCCGCTGGCACGCCACTGCAACAGACTGCTGCCCGAATTGGCTGCCCACGACAGGGTGGCGGAGTGGCCCGTAAGGCTCGACACCGACAGGTCGTGAGGCTCCACGCAACCACGCAAATCCATATAGGTAAAGCTGATGGTGGTGCCTGGCACCGTGATGTTGGTCAGCGCAAAAGTGGTGTCGATGACGTTGCCCGTCAGCCAGGGGTGCGGATTGGTCTGTGGCGTGAACGAGGTGCGCGAGGTGTTGCCACTGAAATAGGCCTGCGACAGGGTGCCGTTGGTGCTGTCGTCGGCAGCGTTGGGGCGGAAGAGGTAGACCTCGTCAAAGTTGCTGACGCCGTCAAAGCTGGCGTTGCCGCTGTAGCGGTCGTCGATGCGGAAAACCAGCAGGCCTTTTCCCGGCAAGCCGGTTTCGAAACGCTCCGTGTTGTCGCGGTATTCGAGCACATACCATTGGTGCGGCTCCTGGGCGGCAATCTTGTAGCAACAGTTTTCATAGGTGTCGTCGCCCAGCGAGTGCAGCGTGTAGGTACCCGGGATGGTAATCTGGGGGATGGAGTCGAGCCAATTGCCGTACTTCCACTTCATGTAGGCACTCATGTGCTGTGGCGGAGTGGTGTTGCTGCACATCAGGTCCCACGAGCCCACGCCGCTGACGTTGGTGCCCACGTAGTAGCGGTACAGGTCGGGGGCGCCAAGGGTGTGGAACATCTCGTGGCAGAAGGTGGAACTGCTGAAATAGTGGTCGCCGCTGCCCTCAAGTTGCAGGTTGAAAGTGTAGACACGCTTGCCGTTGATATACACCTGGCGGTCCCAGAGGCTCCATTTGTGGGGCCACAGCAGGTCGCTCCAACCCGTATAGGTGCCCTTGACCACAAAGCAGATGTTGTCCACATAGCCGTCGTTGTCCATATCAATGTTGAGTGTGCTGGGCACCGGCGAGTTAGCGTTCACATAGTTGACGGCTCGTTCTAGCAGGCTGAATTCGCGGACGCGCCGCTCGTCGTCTGTCTGGTAGCCGTTGGTGTTGGTGGTGGAGTCGTAGGGCTGGTAGTAGGAGCGGGGAAGGCTGTCCTGGTAGGACACCACCGTGTTGCCCGACGGAGTCGGATAGTAATGAGTGAGGATATTGATTTTGTTGTACGACACCTTCTTGAAGTAGCTATACATTGAGGTGGAGGTGGCCGACGAGTCGTTGAACATCGCGTTGATGTTGGAGAATGGCGTAGTGATCTCCGTCTCGTCGCTGAAGCGCACAAAAATCACCACATTGTTCAAATTCCCGTGGTTGACGCCTGAAGTCTTCGGTGACTCAACGTTGCCTTTCGGCACATCGAACAGCTTCTGTTTCTCCAGCCAGGTCTCCCTGTCCACCCCAAGATGAGGATGAAGGCCCGCTATCGTATGGGGGTTGACAACGCCGGCCACATACTGTGTCGGCACTACCTGCCAACGGCCTGCTCTGGTGTGAACAGTATCGGCATAAACCCAATAGCCATTGCGGGGATTTTGGACGATGGTATAGTCGTCGGCATCATGCAGACGATGATAGAACTCGTCGCCCGAAACAAAACAATGCAGCGTGTCGCCGTTGGGCTGGATACGAACGACAGGCATGTTGAACACCGGCGAAGCCGATACTGCGGACGCGGCCATCAGCAGCGCCGCCAAAACGAACCGTTTAATTGTCATCTTCATTTTCGTACAGATAGTAATTAATTAAAGTACAATAACGCCGGAAAGTGCAAAATGTTGTATGTGGCAGCAACAAAAATATTCAACCGCAAAAGACAATAAATTGCTATCCTTCGCGTTACCTATTTTTTATTACACATAGTATATTGCGCAGAAATAACTGAACATCAATAATATAATCATCATCCAACCAATGAGTAATCTTCGTTTTAAAGTGCTGCAGGAGGCTTTCGCCAAGAAGGCGGTGGCCGTCCAGCCTCCCGCAGGTATGGTTTCCGACTACTATGGCAACCATGTGTTCGGACGGAAACAGATGGCCCGCTACCTCTCGGCCGAGACCTTCCGCGCGTTCTGCAATGTGCTCGACAACGGGGCACCTTTCAACCGCGAGATTGCCAACAATGTGGCTGTCGGCATGAAGAATTGGGCGCTGGATATGGGCGCGACTCACTACACCCACTGGTTCCAGCCGCTCACCGAGGGCACCGCAGAGAAGCACGATGCCTTCATCGAGTATGCCGGGCAGCCGGGCAGCGACGTGATTGAGGAGTTCTCGGGCAAGCTGCTGGCGCAACAGGAGGCCGACGGCTCAAGTTTCCCCAACGGCGGCATCCGCAACACCTTCGAGGCCCGCGGCTACACCGCCTGGGACACCTCGTCGCCCGCTTTCATGGTCGACGACACCCTCTGCATCCCTACGGTCTTCGTCTCCTATACCGGCGAGGCACTCGACTACAAGACACCGCTGCTCAAAGCCCTCCACGCTGTCGACTGTGCCGCTACCGACGTGTGCCACCTCTTCGATCCCGCCGTGCGCAAGGTCTATTCCTATCTGGGCTGGGAACAGGAGTATTTCCTCGTCGACGAGTCTATCTATTCCGCCCGCCCTGACCTGCTGCTGACGGGCCGCACCCTGTTGGGCCATGAGTCGGCCAAGAACCAGCAGCTCGAAGACCACTATTTCGGAGCCATCCCCGCCCGTGTGCAGTCGTTTATGAAGGAGCTTGAGTTCGAGGCCTACAAATATGCCATCCCCTGCAAGACCCGCCACAACGAGGTGGCACCCAACCAGTTCGAGCTGGCACCCATCTACAACGAGACCAATCTGGCCGTTGACCAGAACCTGATACTGATGTCGCTGATGCACAAGGTGGCCAGCCGTCACGGTTTCAAAGTGCTGCTGCATGAGAAACCCTTTGCCGGCGTCAACGGTTCGGGCAAGCATTGCAACTGGTCGCTGGGTACCGACACCGGTGTCGGCCTGCTCACCCCCGGCAAGACGCCCGAGGAGAACCTCCGCTTCGTCACCTTCCTGGTCAACGTGATGATGGCCGTCAAAAAGCACAACGCCCTCCTCAAGGCCTCCATCATGACCGCCACCAACGCCCACCGTCTGGGCGCTCAGGAGGCGCCGCCCTCCATCATCAGCGTCTTCCTCGGCAGCCAACTGTCGGCGGTGCTCGACCAGCTGGAGAATGCCGACAAAGAGCAGGCTATTGTCCTCGACGAGAAACGCCGTATGCAGCTCGGTGTGGCACATATCCCCGAGGTGCTGGTCGACAACACCGACCGCAACCGCACCTCGCCCTTCGCCTTCACCGGCAACCGCTTCGAGTTCCGTGCCGTAGGCTCCTCGGCCAACTGCGGCTGCGCCATGATAGCCCTCAACACCGCCGTAGCCTCGCAGCTGCGCGAATTCCGTCAGGAGGTGGACGCCCGCATGGCGGCAGGCGAGCAGAAGGAACACGCCATCTTTGAAGTACTGCGCGAGTACATCCGCGAGTCGAAAGCCATCCGCTTCGACGGCAACGGCTACAGCGACGAGTGGCGGCAGGAGGCGCAGCGACGCGGCTTGGATTGCGAGAGCAGCGTGCCGCTCATCTACGACGCCTACACCTCGCCCTCGTCGGTGCAGATGTTCGAGGCCACCGGCGTGATGAACCGCACCGAGCTGGCCGCCCGCAACGAGGTGAAGTGGGACACCTACATCAAGAAGGTGCAGATCGAGGCACGTGTGCTGGGCGACATCGTCCTCAACCACATCATCCCCGTGGCCACCCGCTACCAGTCGACGCTGCTCGACAACGTCTACAAGATGCGCCAAGTATACGACATCGACAAAGCCCGCACCCTCTCGGCACACGACGACTCGCTGATAGAAGAGCTCTCGGAGCACATCGCCTCCATCAAGCAGAACGTGGACAACATGGTGGAAGCCCGCAAGCAGGCCAACCACATCGCCAACGAGCGAGAGCGCGCCATCGCCTACCACGACACCGTGCTGCCCTACTTCGACCCCATCCGCTACCACGTCGATAAACTCGAACTCATCGTCGACGACGAACTCTGGCCGTTGCCAAAATACAGGGAAATACTCTTCTCGCACTAACCACTCAAACAATCAAGCACTCAGACAATCAAGCAATCAAACAATCAAGCAATCAAACAATATATTTTTTATCATCTTATGGACACAAAGTACATCTTCGTCACGGGCGGCGTGGTCTCTTCGTTGGGCAAGGGCATCATCTCCGCCAGCATCGGCCGTCTGCTGCAGGCACGCGGCTATAAGGTCACTAATCAGAAATTCGACCCCTACATCAACATCGACCCCGGCACGCTGAATCCCTACGAGCACGGCGAGTGCTACGTGACGGACGACGGTTTTGAGACCGACCTCGACCTCGGCCACTACGAGCGCTTTACCGGCATCCACACCACACGCGCCAACAGCATCACCACCGGCCGTATCTACAAGACCGTCATTGACCGCGAGCGCCGCGGCGACTATCTGGGCAAGACCATCCAGGTAGTGCCCCACATCACCGACGAAATCAAGCGCCGCATGCTGCGTGAGGACGAGAAGGACGAGCAGCTCGACTTCGTCATCACCGAGGTGGGAGGCACCATAGGCGACATCGAGAGTGCCCCCTTCATGGAGGCCATCCGTCAGTTGCGCTGGCAACTGGGCCGTAACGCTGTCTGCGTACACCTCACCTATGTGCCTTACCTGAAGGCTGCCGACGAGCTGAAAACCAAGCCCACGCAGCACAGCGTGAAGGAATTACAGTCGATGGGTATCCAGCCGGACATCCTCGTGCTGCGCACCGAGCGCCACCTCGACGACCACATGCGCATGAAGGTGGCATCGTTCTGCAACGTCGACCTCGAGTGCGTGGTGCAGAGCGAGGATATGCCCAGCATCTATGAAGTGCCGGTGAACATGCAGAAGCAGGGCCTCGACGCCGCCATCCTGCGCAAGATAGGCATCCCCGTGGGCGAGACGCCGGAGATGAAAGCCTGGCACGACTTCCTCGACAAACAGCGCAACGCCAAACGCGAGGTGCACATCGGCTTGGTGGGCAAGTACGACCTGCAGGACGCCTACAAGAGCATCCGCGAGAGCCTCAACCTGGCCGGCATCTATAACGACGTGAAGGCCAAGCTGCACTTCGTCAACAGCGAGGAGATTACCGAAGGAAATGTGGCCGAGAAACTTGAAGGGTTGGCGGGCATCGTCATCTGTCCTGGTTTCGGCACACGCGGCATCGAAGGCAAAATTATCGCTGCCGAATACACACGTACGCATGACATCCCCACCTTTGGTATCTGTCTCGGCATGCAGATGATGGTCATCGAGTTTGCCCGCAACGTGCTGGGTTATAAGGATGCCAACAGTCGTGAGATGGACGAGAAGACGCCGCACAACGTTATCGACATCATGGAGGAGCAGAAGAGCATCACCCAGATGGGCGGCACCATGCGACTTGGCGCCTACGACTGTGAACTGAAAGAAGGCAGCCGAGTGTATGAAGCCTATGGAAAAGAGACACTCATCAAGGAACGTCACCGGCATCGCTACGAGTTCAACAACGCCTTCAAGGAGGAATATGAAGCCAAGGGAATGAAATGTGTGGGCATCAATCCCGCCGCCGACCTGGTGGAGATTGTCGAAATACCCGAGAAGCGCTGGTACATCGGCACGCAGTTCCATCCCGAATACAGCTCGTCGGTGTTGAACCCGCATCCTCTGTTCATGAGTTTCATCAAGACTTGTTCCAAGTAGCCGAAACATTCTGAATAATCAGGCCCCAACTCATACCTCCTCGGGAGAAATTCCGGGGAGGTATTTATGTCGTGCACGATATAAATGGTTGTCAGTCGTCGGTTGTCTGCTGTCAGTTCGACCTCCAAACCACCCCCAGACAGCTCCTTTGTCGGACAAAAACAGGCAAAGATGACAATTGTCGTTGCTAATAATCATGTTATAAGCCAATTAAGCACCATTTTGCCATCAGTATCACTATGCACCCCCTCCGACTCTGGTCCGACTCAAGTCCGAGTATGGTCCGAGTGATGTCCGACCACAGTCGGAGAAAAGACGGTGTTGATACGGGGCTGATACGGATATGTCGTGCACGACATAATTAAAAAATCACTCGGCATGTGACCTTTTTGATCTCCGACCTTAAACTCGACAACGAATATCTGGAACAGACGCTCGATGGCCTCGAGCAACTGTGATAAAAGTTTTTATAAAAGCCTATTTTAACGTTGTCGGCAGAGCCTACGGCGCACCGGTTCCGTAAGTTCAACAAAAACTACATCACCGCAACTGGCGATATCGACTACCCTCGTATTGTCCTCGGCTATGGTTCCGTTAAAATAATTACAATAGATGGGCAAACCTCTATCTCGCTGTAGATGAATTGTGTATAGTTGTAAGCGAAATAATTCTCTGCCGATTGAAAATATTTTCGTATTTTTGCATCTGCATATTATATATAATAATCCATCAAAATGGACGGTATCAAAAACATAGAAATATCGAACTTCAGAGGTATTGATCATCTGAAGGTGGAAGATTTTGCCCGTGTCAACATCCTTGTCGGACAAAACAACTGTGGTAAAAGCACAGTCTTGGAAGCTTTACTATTCATAACAGGTATGCACAATCCGTATCTTCCACAAAATATCAATGCGCTTCGAAGCAGATACATTTTCAGCGCAGTGGATTCGCTGAAATACATTTTCTACAATATGGATCTCTTCCAAACGCCACATATCCTCGCCACACAGTTCGATGACGACATCCGAAATTTAAGCCTTTCGGTAGGACACAAACAAACTGGAGGAATGGACAAAAGCTCGACAATACTATCATCCGAGACCAAGTTTTTCCCAAATATGGTTGTTCTTGATTTTGCCATCGGTGGAAGCAAGTATCAGAGTTATATCGTAATGGATGCAGCTGGTAAAGTATCTGAGGAGCATCTTCCTGAAGGCTATTTTGAGAAAATAAGCACCATCCTTTTGTCTCCAGACATATCAGCCATCAATCTCGTCAACGACCTAGGCGAAATAACAAAACTACAACAAAAAAGCGAGGTCATAACACTTTTGAAGAAATTTGATGACAGAATTAATGCTCTTGAATTAATCAACGGAAATGTGTTCCTGGGATTGGATGGTATGACCGAGCTGATACCACTTGCGATGGCTGGCGACGGCATGAAGCGCTATCTGAATATCATTGCCGCTGCTGCCAACCGTAAAACCAACATCATCCTCATTGACGAAATCGACAACGGCCTCCACTACTCCGCATACAAGAAACTCTGGGAAGCCCTCTTCGCATTGGCGGTAAGTACCAACAAACAAATCTTTGTTACTACCCATAGCAAAGAAACCTTGCAAAAGCTGAACGAGATGCTTGAAGAGCATACCGACTACCGCAGCGAGATGGCCCTATACACGCTTGAGCAGACCAAACTCAAAGGGCATCAGGCCTACCGACTTCCATACGAAGGTCTTGCCGAAGCCTGCAAAAACAATGTCGAAATCAGAAGCATTGCCTTATGAACGAGAAATTTTTCACATTGTACGTCGAAGGCATTGCCGATATGGTGTTCTTCAAGCAATATTTACAGCATTGCTTTAGCATTGTAGTCCCCGAAGAGCAGATTGTCAATCTTGAAGGATGGACAAACATCAAGGGTATTGCCGCCTTGCGACGTATGCGCAGCACCACAGACAATGGCGGAGTAAACCTTGTCATCCTCGATGCTGACTCCGATTTTGAAGCACGTCGTAAAGACGTGTTGGATTGGGGGCAACAGAATGGCGTTGATTTTAAATTGTTCCTATTGCCGAACAATCACGATGCCGGTACTTTGGAAGACCTGTTGGAGCACATCATCAACCCCAATAATCGTCCTATTTTCGATTGCTGGGAACATTACGAACAAGAACTGGTGCAGTTAGACATCCCAGGCCGCACACCGCCACCCCTTACCACGCCAGCCAAGAAAACCAAGATATACGGTTACCTTGAGGCGCTGCTGGGAGAATCGAAGAGGCAGAAAGAGTTGATAAAAGAAGCAAACCGCAATTATGAGAACCCCCAGCACTGGAATCTAGATTTGGAATACTTGGAACCGTTGAAACAGTTCCTTGTAGGAAAAATAATGCAGACAGAATAACATGGCCACTCAAAAAGATAATAAGCAATTCCGAGCAATCGACTTCTTCTGCGGAGGAGGTGGTATGACCTGTGGCCTCCGGCAGGCAGGTATAGATGTGATTGCCGGTGTTGATTTTGACGGGAATGCAAAAGAGACATATGAATTCAACAATCCTGGGAGTGTTTTCATTCATAAGGATGTAAAAAAACTCCGGAGCAACTATTTCGAGAAAAAACTCGGAGTCCAAAGAAACGATAATAATTTAATTCTTGTTGGATGTAGTCCTTGCCAGTATTACAGCATTATCAATACTGACCATTCAAAAGCAGAGCTATCCAAGGGGTTGTTGATGAACTTTGCAAGATTTATTGAATATTATAAACCCGGCTATGTCTTGGTTGAAAATGTCCCTGGAATCGTCACAAACAAGGAAACCGTTTTACCAAAATTTTTGAAGAAATTAGAGAAACTCGGTTATACCCACAAGGAAGAGGTTGTTGATATGAGCCAATACGGGGTGCCTCAAAGCCGTCGTAGGTTTTCGCTTATAGCTACACGGTTGGAGGGCGTAGAAGTGTCTTTCCCCAAGAAGGCAGAAAAAGTCCTGACAGTAGCAGATGTATTAGGAGAACAGCACGGCTTCACTCCAATAAAAGCGGGGCACAAAGACACTACGGCTTTTCAACACACAACCGCAGGATTAAACGATGTAAGTTTGAAGCGTATGGCCTTAACGCCGCATAACGGAGGGAGCCGTTTAAGTTGGGCTGATCAGGGAGAATTGCAACTGGCTTGTTATGTTGGAAAAGATGACATTTTCAAAGACAACTATGGTCGAATGTGGTGGGATAGACCTTCGCCGACTATAACCACTAAGTTTTTCAGTATCTCTAACGGGCGTTTCGCTCATCCAGACGAAGACAGGGCAATATCCATTCGCGAGGGTGCCACGTTACAATCTTTCCCGAAAGACTATGTGTTCAAAACAAACAGCATCGCAGGTGCTGCTCGTATTATTGGAAACGCGGTTCCATGCGAATATGCAAGAAGATTAGGCATGATAATTCAACAGAATGGTTAGATATGGCGCAGTTTAAAACAAGAGCAAGGGCTCTGGACTTATTGGGCAGACAGCAAATCGCTGGTATTCCAACAGCTATTAATGAGCTTATTAAAAATGCTCATGATGCGTATGCCGATCATTTTGATATTGATTTTTTGCGCAAAAACAGCATGCTGGTTCTTAGAGATGATGGAATAGGCATGTCAAAAAATGATTTTTTAGACAGATGGCTAACATTAGGAACTGATAGTAAAGTGGCAAGTGGGAGTAATTTGTTGCCTCCCGTTGACCCATCCAAAGCGCAAAGACCCATAATGGGAGAAAAAGGAATTGGTAGATTGGCTATTGCGTCAATCGGAAGCCAGGTACTTATTTTAACTAAAGCAAAATACGAGTCTTCCAGCAGAATTGTTGCAGCTTTTATCAGTTGGGATGTATTTGAACTAACAGGGATAAACATTGACGATGTTGTGATTCCAGTTAAGGAGTTTGAAAGTATTCCGACAGAAGAAGAACTTACCTCATTGAAAGAGGAATGCATTGGCTCTTTGAAGAAACTCCAAGAGAAAGGCAGTGTGAGTGAAGATGACTATATCCGGATAGCAAACAGGATAAAAGAGTTTAATTCGGATCTTAAAAGTATTTATTCTGTTATCGGTGGGACAACTTTTTTGCAAAATGGTGGTACCCATTTTTTTATAGCCCCTGTTAGCGATTCTTTAGTTCCTGACATTGAGGGCGATGGAGATTCCAGTGAAGCTACAAAAATGGAAAAAATGCTAATGGGATTTCATAATACAATGACTCCCAATCATCCATCACCAACAATAGATATTGCTTTTAGAGATTACAGGCATGATGATGGAACATTTATTAGTCTAATAGAGGAAAAACAATTTTTTACTCCTGAGGAATTCGAAATTGCCGACCACCATTTCTCTGGCCAATTTGATGAGTTTGGGCAATTTAAAGGAACTATTAGGATATACGGAGAAAAAACATTCAATCATGTTATCAATTGGCGAGACAACCATTATCGAGAAACAGAGTGCGGACCTTTCTCAATAAATCTTGCGTACTTGCAAGGCGAACTAAAGAGTTCTCGGGTAGATGTTGAAAATTATGGAATAATCCGTAGCAAGGGTGATAAATATGGAGGTTTATATATATATCGTAATAATATTAGAATTCTTCCATATGGTGATTCTGATTACGATTTTCTTGATATAGAAAAGAATAGGTCCAAAAGAGCCTCTACATATTTTTTCTCATATCGGAGAATGTTTGGTGCTATTGAAATAGCAGACGGGAAGCATAGTAACTTAATAGAGAAAGCAGGCCGAGAGGGGTTTATTGAGAATAAAGCATACAGACAATTACAATCTATATTAAAGAACTTCTTCGTGCAATTGGCGGCTGATTTCTTTAATGATAAGGGGAATACCCCTCAGTCCGAATTTTACAATGCCCGGAAGGAAGAGATTAATTCTTATTACCAGGCTTTAGAGAGAAGAGACAAACTTGCAAAAAGCAAAAAAGACAGATTTTCTAAGGATTTAGACCAGTTTTTTTCTCGACTTAATGAACACACGTTTGAAAAGGACTGTGACAGTATTATTAGTCAATTCAGAAACGAACTGTCTTCTTTGATTTACATGAAAGATCCTGATAGTGCAAGTCAAAAACTTATAGATTCTGAGTTGAACGCCAGGCAATCACTTTCAGAATATCGTAAGAAAGTCTCTGTATCTCCGCCAAAAGGATTTGCTTTGACAAAATCGATGAGAGCGGATTACGACTCTTACCTGAATGAGTTCAAGTTGCTAGATGAAACCATATTTAAACCTCATTTTGAACAAATTGACAGTTTGGTGAACGAATTTACTGAACGTTTGGAAATAGAGGTTAATAAAAGAAAACGCTTGGAACAGGCAGTGGAGCTGATTTCTAAAGAAGCACTTTCTTCAAACAAGCAGAAAAAAGAGGAAACAAATGATGTTGTCTTAAGTGTTTCCAAGAGAATCAAAGATTTAACCAATGACCTGATTTTGGATCTGGACAATCAAATTCGCGAAGTAAAAGATCAATTTAAGTTACTCTCCACTAAGGATGACTTTGATCTTGTCTCAGAAAGAATGGCCATGGAGAAACAGATTGACACGATAAGCCAGCGAAACACTGATGTGATGGATCGTATAATCAGACAGTTTGAAAGTTTCTATGTTGAAAAGGGAGACGATGGGCAGATTATCACAAACGATCAGATAGCAGAAGCCGCTTCAGAAGAACTGGAAGTATTACGCGAAAGGCTACAAACAGATATGGAACTAAGCCAATTGGGATTAGCTGTCGGCATTGTACATCACGAATTCAATGGAACAATCAATTCAATAAGACATAGTATTAACGATTTGAAAGCATGGTCTGATGTCAACGAAAATTTAGAGAAAGTATATAAGAACATTAAGATTAACTTTGAACATTTAGATGGCTATTTAGGTCTGTTCACCCCACTAAATCGAAGACTGAATCGTAAAAGAGAGGATATCTCTTTGTTAGACATCAAAGTCTTTTTGATTGATTTATTTAGAGCAAGAATGGAAAGACACCAAATTGCGTTCAAGCATACAAATGGATTTGCAAGCAAAAAAATATTTGGCTTCAGATCCACGTTTTACCCAGTATTTGTAAACATTATTGACAATGCAATATATTGGTTGAACCAAAGTGATATCCCCGAAAAAATCATTCGTCTTCATGCTGACGATACAGGGATATATATATCCAACAATGGTCTTGCCATTAAACCACAAGATAAAGAACGCATTTTTGAAATGCATTTTACCAGGAAAACTAATGGTAGAGGAATGGGTCTAAGTATTAGTCGTGAAGTTTTGGAAGCAGAGGGTTATTGCTTAATTCTTGATGAACCAAGAGAAAACGCCACCGTTACATTTAAAATCTATAAAAAATAATTTATGGCACAAACTTTTGAAGATATAACCAAAGATGTGGTTGACCGATTTATACAGAATGTACTTTTCATAGATGATAATGCGTATGACTCTGATAAAAAAGGAAATGCATTTGACACTCAGGCAATATCATCTGTTTTCGCTCGAAAAGGTAAATTATGTGCAGTATATGCACCTTCTTCTGCAAAAGACTTGGTTAACTGTGCTACTTTGTTTGCAAAATCTGATGTTATTGTTCTGGATTGGTATTTGAACTTGAATAGTGAAAAGACAATCGAGGATGAAGAATTGGATGCAGATGCAGAGGAGCCACGTGGGGTTTATACATTGAATCTGATAAAAAACATTGTTGAAGACGCGTCAGATAAGAAATTGAAATTAGTTGTCGTTTACACAGGAGAAACTGATTTAAAGGGAATTACCGAAGATATCTATAAAGACGTTTCCCAATACAACTGTTTTGAGCAAGGAGATTGCTGTGTGTCGTCTTCAAATGTTATGATTATTGTTCGTGCAAAATACAATGGAGAGGATCAATATAAACACCTTGAGGATTTAAAATCCAAAGTTGTAAAATATGATGACCTACCTGATTTGATTGTATCTGCGTTCGCCAATCACGTAAATGGATTGCTATCTAATTTTGCGTTAACGGCAATATCCATGATTCGAGAAAACACTTCTAGAGTATTAAATGTTTATTCCTCTAAATTGGACATCGCCTACCTAGGTCATAAAACAGTGCTGCCAAATAAAGATGATTCAAAGAAATTATTAATAAAACTATTTGGAGAATCAATAATTGATCTAATATCTTCTATTGAAACAGATACACAAAATTGGATTTCTTTGTGGACAGAAAACAGGTTCTCCGAACCTAAAATAATGAATATCTCAGATAAAAAGACAATCTCTGTCAATAAGGATATACTTGGAAAATTGTTCTTGGAAAATTTTGATGATTTTGGCAAATACATCAAAGCACTATTTCCCGATTTGTCAAATAGTGATATTCGTGCTATTCATAACAATTCTACTATGTTGTTGTGTGATAATGCTGACACCATTAAAATGTCAAACATTTTATTTGCAAAACTAACCCATCATAAAAATGTATTTCTTCCCCAACGCGAATGTCCTATTCTAACATTAGGTACGGTAATTCGCTCCATAAAGAAAAATAAATATTATTTGTGTATACAACAGAAGTGTGATTCACTAAGAATTGATGGGGATAGAAGGTTTTTGTTCTTACCATTGGTTGAAACTGGAGGAGAAACTCATATTATTATAAATAATGAAAACGACTTTCAAGTTGCAAAATCAACCTTTGAGATAAAAACAATTATATTTGAAGCAGATAAAAGCAAAAGATGTATTTGCTCAAAACGTGTTGAAGGTATAGAAAGTTTTGTGTTTACATCTATTTATAATGAAAAATATGAATGGGTGTTAGAGCTAAAAGAATTACATGCACAACGCATATTGAATTCATATTGTGCAAATTTAGCACGAGTCGGAATTGATGAATCAGAATGGTTGCGCTTATTGTCATGATTGGTTTACTTATATGAATATTTTTTCTTTTTTCTCAGGTGCAGGGTTTTTAGATCTTGGGTTTGAAATAGAACCTGCTTACAATATTGTTTATGTCAATGAATATCACAAGGCATTTGACGACATATATATATATGCTCGCGAAAAGATGAATATTCCTGAACCAGAATATGGCCATCATGTTGGGGACATTACAGAGTTGCTACAAAAAAACGAACTAATCAAGCTAAAACAACTTATCAATCAATCAAAATCCAACCATATTACAGGAATCATCGGAGGACCTCCGTGTCCAGATTTTTCTGTTGCAGGAAAGAACAGAGGTAAGGATGGCGAAAATGGCAAACTTTCTGGTACTTATGCAAGAATAATATGTAATACAGAACCGCATTTCTTCTTATTTGAAAATGTCAAAGGTTTATATAGGACAGCCAAACACCGAGAATTCTTCGAACAGTTAAAAACCAAATTTAATAAATCTGGGTATTATTTGACAGAGAGGCTTGTTAATGCTATAGAATATGGGGCACCTCAGGACAGAGAAAGAATAATATTGATTGGGATACATAGGGCTGTCGTTAAGAAATTGTCTTTACCGACATCAGGGATGGACCTATTAGATTTCCCATGGGACAAATACAAGGTTCATCCAATAGACGAAATTAAATCCTGTCCTTGGCCGACGACCTCCACATATAAAGAAAACAGCAGTATACCAGCACCTAACGGAATAATAAAAGAACTAACCGTGGAATATTGGTGGGAGAAAAACGATGTAGAGCATCATCCAAATGCAAACATGTATTTCAGACCTCGAGCGGGGATTGTCAGATTTGCCAGTAAAGATGAGGGGGACGACAAAAAGAAGTGTTTTAAACGGCTTCACAGGTGGCGTTATTCTCCAACTGCAGCATATGGAAACAATGAGGTCCATATACATCCGTACAAACCACGAAGGATATCTGTTGCGGAAGCACTGGCAATACAATCATTGCCAAAAGAATTTGAGCTTCCTCCTACCACATCATTATCTGATGCATTTAAAACCATTGGGAATGGTGTGCCTTTTTTATTGGCCAATTGCATAGCTAAAAGTATTGCTGATTATTTAAAACAAAACATATAGAGAATATGAAATTGACAGTAGCACACCTTCTGGAGCTAATTGACGAACTTCCCGTAGGAATTCCATTTGAATATGTAAAACCTGGGAAAAACAAGGCAATGCTATTAAATGTTGACAAAGAGAAATGTCGAGTGGAAATGGCAAGGGTTTCTTCAGAAACCAACGAACAATCCCCTTGCTTTTTTACAGAAGACAATCTTCAAACAATTGCTGATTCTGTTTTTGAGAACAAACCCTTTGTAATTGACAAGATATTTAACAATGGCGGGAATACAAGGTCAGTATGGGAATCAATCCTTGCCAATACATCGGAATTCTACAAATGCATGGTTCATAGAAATAAAAATCTTGTATGGGTGCCTACAAAAAAAGGTAATGCTGGTATAGTAGAAGAAATGACATATGCAGAAATCCCCGTTTCTGAATCTGGAGAAGTAAACAATACTGGGAATATCCGGGAAGAATTTTCGTACTTCCTTTCCTCGTGTGTTAAAAGTAGTAGAACAACAAATAATTCGTTAGGAACATATGGCAGTTCCGCTGTCGGTTCATACCTTTCAATGTTGGATAAAAGAGAAGATGGCTCGATTCTGTTATTTGATTATAATCCAGCAAAATGGCAGCATATTCAGGATATCTATAAGATAACCGACCCTATTCATGCAGAAGAAATATACAACCAACTGCTGAGTGACAGCGAGTTTGTTTCACGAAATTTCGAAAACAACAATAATTGGCGCGCTGGTGCTTTAAATCTGTATGTGTTATTTCTTCGCGCCAGGAAATACTTTTCAAGAGTTTTCATACCCTCTCCTATAAAACCCGAAAGAATAACTTTATCTGAAAGCAAAGATTTTCTCCCCTATCTCACCGCTCTGCGGACGAAGCCGTTTATGTTGCTGGCGGGAATCTCGGGAACGGGCAAGAGCCGTATCGTGAGGGAGATGGCGAAGGCTTGCTGGAAAGAGGGCGATGAGGAGTATGGCAAGAATAACCCTCGGAACTTCTGCATGGTGCAGGTGAAGCCCAACTGGCATGACTCCACGGAGCTGATGGGCTATGTGACCCGCATCAGCGGCACGCCGGAATACATCCCAGGGCCGTTCCTACGCTTCCTGGCAGCGGCCATCAAAGAGCCCTCGGTGCCTTATTTCCTCTGCCTCGACGAAATGAACCTCGCGCCCGTGGAGCAGTACTTCGCCGAATACCTCTCCGTCATTGAGAGTCGTAAGCTTAATTCTGACGGTACCATAACCACCGACCCCATCATCAAGCCCGAGGACACACAGGAATACCACGACCTGATAGGCAAGCTGCTCGGCGACGAGGAACGGCTGAAAGGCACCACGCTCACCATCCCGCAGAACCTCTTCGTGGTGGGCACGGTGAATATGGACGAGACGACCTTCTCGTTCAGCCGCAAGGTGCTCGACCGCGCCATGACCATCGAGATGAACGAGGTGGATCTGCACGGCGGCTTGGAGAAAGGCGCCGGCAACGAGATAGGCTATATCGGCAACAGCATCATCGGCGATGCCGCCGAGGGCTGCGACATCTACGAGGACAACCGCGAGCTGTGCGACCAAGTGCTGGCTTACCTCGAGGAAGTGAATAAGGTGCTGGAAGGCACCCCCTTCAAGATTGCCTACCGCACCAGGAACGAGTTCCTGATGTACGCCGTGAATCGTAAGCAATTGGCCCCCGAAAGCCAGCTGTGGCAGGCACTCGACGAGATGACCAGCATGAAGATTCTCTCCCGCATCGAGGGCGACAGCGACCGCACCGAGAAGTCCCTGACAGAGTTGAAGAAGCTCGTGGAAGAGCATATCGTTAACACCATCCCCACCCCCGAAGACGGCAGCTCCAAACCCACCAGCATCACCGCCACCAAGATAGACGAGATGCTCGCCAAACTGAAATCCACCAGCTTCACCAGCTACTGGACATAATAACTCATTGAACGAAACCGTTATCCTACAAAAGCATAGCATGATGACTAGTCGAGATATAAAGGAACTGTTGCTATATGGCGAAAGCATCCATTTGGAGTGCAAAGAATGTCGTTCAGAGGTCCCCAAGTCTGTATGGGAGACATACTCCGCATTTGCCAACACCCGTGGTGGCATTGTCCTTTTAGGTGTGTATGAAGACCTCAACGAACCTGATTTGAGGAAACGGTTTTCCATTAAGGGAGTAGCAGACGCCGCCAAGATAACCGGCGATTTTTGGAACACCATCAACAGTGACAAGACGAACGTCAACATCCTAAAAGACGAGAACGTATTCACGGTTGATGTCGATGGCAAAGATGTTGTGGTAATTGACATACCGCCGGCCGACTATCGCCAACGGCCCGTATATATCAACGGCAATCCCGTCAAAGGAACTTTCAAGAGGACATACGAGGGCGACTATCATTGTAATGAGGGCGAAGTGAGGGCCATGGTTCGCGATGCAAACGAGCAGGGATGCGACGGACTCTTGATAGAAGACTACACGATGGACGATATCGACATGCCTTCGTTGCAGGCTTACCGCAACGAATTTGCTGTCAGGAATCCAGTACATCCGTTTAACAGATTTGACGACAAAGAATTTTTGAAAAGTCTTGGAGGATACGCCGTTGACCGAAAACACAAGCAAGAAGGATTGACGTTGGCGGGTTTGTTCATGTTTGGCAAAGGCTTGTCGATCAGAGAGCGTTTTGACAATATTAGGATGGACTATATTGACAAGACACATCTCGCCGAAGGCCAGCGGTGGAGTGACAGGTTGACATACGATGGAACTTGGGAGAATAACCTTTATAATTTCTTCCACAAAATTGTGGGTAAGTTGACGGCAGACCTTCAACGCCCATTTGTCATGAACGGCATAGCGAGAGAGAATGACACTCCGGTATTCAGAGCCATCCGTGAGGCTGTAACGAATATGATAATCCATGCCGACTACATGATCACCGGTGTTTTGAGAGTTGAAAAATTCGACAACCACTTTTACTTCTCAAATCCAGGAAGTCTGCGTATTCCTGTGGAAAAGATTTATGAAGGAAACCATACTGCTGCAAGAAACCCCAGATTGCAAGATATGTTCCGTATGATTGGGTTTGGAGAAAACATAGGAAGTGGTTTTCCGACAATACTTGATGCCTGCCGACAGGAATTATGGCGCAAGCCGGATTTGAAGGAGTTTTCTGACCTACGTACCGTGGATTTGAAAATATGGATGGTGTCATTAATGCCCCCTGAAATCACATCGGAGATGAAGTCTTTGTACGGCAAAGCCTACAACCATCTTTCTGGTATAGAGAAGCAGGTTATGGCGACGGCTTTGCTGGAAGAAGAAGTGGGTAACAGCGACATGCAGACATTGCTGGAAAAGAATCCGATAGAAGTGGGCAACATCTTAAACCAACTTGTGGAAAAACGGCTTTTGATACCCTATGGCAAGGGCAGATGGACCATGTATCAACCGAATAAACATTTTTTAGAAGAAACTGCACAAGTTACTGTACAAGAAACTGCACAAGTCACTGCACAAGTTAACGATGCTCATAGTGCAGTACATCAGGTAATTAACGCCGATTCTGTACAAGTCACTGCACAAGTCACTGCACAAGAAAAATCTATTAGAATACTGCATCAAGAGAAACTGATTATAGCCTATTGCAAAGAGCCACGAACATTAAAAGATATTGCCTCATATCTAAAATACAAAAATACGCGGTGGCTTAGGGAAACATACATTACTCCTCTTCTCGGTAAAAAGTTATGGATGACATCGCCCGATAAACCTCGTAGCAGTAATCAGAGATACACTTCCATTCCTCCTAAAGAGTAGTAGCTCATGGACCTCCTCCGCATAGAACACACCGATTTTACGTTGACCGTTGAAAGCACACGGTTTGATGCCATGTGGCGGAAGGGTGTTGGTAATCTCGGTGCAGAGAAATTGAGGTCCACCTATCGGTGGGGCGACGGTGTAGAAAGGGTAGTGCTGTTGAACGAGAATGGCGAGGTGAGGGAACTTGTACCAAGTATAGATACAGAGCCTGCTATATTCTTCGAGCAGACGGATTACAGCGTGTGGGTGGACTTCAAGAGCGACAAGGTGACGGAAGCCTGTTTCGACAGTCCGCGCAAGGATGTCAACGAGCGCTTCTCGTGGAAGAAAGACAAGCAGTTGTTGGCCGGCTTTCTAAACTACGGCAACGAGATTGGTCGTGCCGACATGCCGATAGTGTACACATTAGACGGTGTACAGAAACGCTTCGTCTTCTCCTACGATGTTATCTCAGCCAAGCTGGACTATCACAACGACTGGAAGATCATCGTCAAAGACATTGAGGAGGAGTACCGGATGCTCTCGCTCGACTATCTGCGGCGCACCTACCACGGCATCCAGGAAGGGGCGGGAGAGACATTCGACCTTATCTGGTGGAATATCTTCCACAGCCTGCAGGAGCAGTTTATCAAAGCTTGCCACAACATCATCGACCGTCCACGTCATAGATTGAGAAGTATCGAGGATTATAAGCGTGCCGACCAGATACGCCACTTCACTCCCATGCTGGAGCAGCAGATTGCCGAGCACCGCAGCGAGGAGACGCGACTTTACCGCGTGGAGGAGCAGCAGAACACCTACAACACCCCCGAGAACCGCTTTCTGAAACATGCACTCGGCACAATACAGAAACGCTATTCGTCATTGGCAGACAGGATATTGATGCAGAACAAAGAATTGGCAGAGACTGAAAGAACCCGCATTGGTGAGACAGCACAACAACTGACACACCTGACGAGGAGCCCTTTCTTCCGCACAGTAGGGCGTTATGAAGGGATGAAGCAAGAATCTTTGGTATTGCAGCGGGACGTAAACTACTCGAAAATCTATCGCGCCTTCGCCATTCTGCAAAAGTCGTTCAGCCTCAACGACGGCCTCTATCGCATGGAGACCAAGGATATCGCCACGCTGTATGAGATATGGTGTTTCATCCAGGTGGAGAAGGTGGTCAAGGAACTGACCCACGCAGAGGCAGAACAGGACAACCGACAGGAACTCAACGGCCTCTTCACCTACAGCCTTGGCAAAGGCGAACATTCAAAGATTATCTTCAAAAAAGACGATGTTACGCTGGCGGAATTGATATACAATCCTCGCCACAGCGACAGGGACGATGTGAAAGGTATCGGCAATCTGGAGTCGAGAACTGTGCCGCAGAAGCCCGACATCGTGCTGCAACTGACCAAGGACGACCTTCAAGAAGGCATGAAACTTACTTATCTCTTCGATGCCAAGTATCGTATGGAGAAGGATGGTGCTAACGATGTGCCGCCCGACGATGCCATCAACCAGATGCACCGTTACCGTGATGCCATCTATTTCAACGCCAAGCATGACAACGAGCAACTGAAGAAGGAGGTCATCGGCGGCTATATCCTCTTCCCTGGCAAGATGGACGAGGCCTCACGTTTCCGCCACAGCATTGACGAGGTGAACATCGGAGCTTTCCCCATGCGTCCTGACCAGAAGCAGCACCAACTGCTGACAGACTTTATAGCCGACCTTCTCCGTAAGAAGGCAGTTGAGGTAGTGGAGCAGGTTATCCCGCAGAAAGGAACTACGCTGGCGGTGAAAAACCGCGTCCTTGTTGGCGTGGTGAAGCCCGACAATCCCCAATATGCTAACTTCTTTGACGGCACAGCCACGCAATACTATTCTGGCGACACCTTTCCGACCACCATTCCGCTCGACGGCATCGACTTTTTTGCTCCATATATTCAAGGCAAAGGTGTGCGTGATCTCTATGAAGTCATGGGAATACATACTGCAACAAAAGCCAAAGGTGCAGAAGATGACAAATTGCGTATTACTTTTGAACTAAAGTATGCAAGGCCGCTGTTTGACGATTATCGCATTGTCCCGCTTCCCATTGTTTATACCTTTAACGACACATTGCTTGACCACTTGCTACCATGACCGACACGATGACACCGGAGCAGCGGCACCGCTGCATGGCGCAGATTCATTCGAAGGGGACGAAGCCGGAGGTGAAGGTGCGGAAGTGGCTGTGGAGCCACGGGTATCGGTATAGGTTGAATGTCAAGTCGGTGCCGGGGAAGCCGGACATCGTGATGCGGTCCTATAGGACGGCGATATTCGTGAATGGGTGCTTCTGGCACGGGCACGGGGTGCGCGAAGCGCACAATGAAAAATTAAGAATTAAGAATGAAGAATTGTTGCAGGACTCAAGTTGCTGCAAGATTCCGACGACGAACCGTGAGTTCTGGGTGAAGAAGATACAAAGGAACCAGGTGCGTGACCAAGAGAACTACCGTCTGCTGCAGGAGAACGGCTGGAATGTCGTCGTCATTTGGGAGTGCCAGCTGACGCCAAAACGCATTGAACACACCATGCGCGAAGTGGAGTTGCTTTTAAATGAAAATATGCTGTCGCTATACAAGCACCATACACCCATTCCCTACTCCACGGAAGAGGACACCCCACTCCCCATGGCCGCAGAGGGTACTACAGAATAAGGCAGATGATATTGGAGCATTTGCATAAATATTTTGTCGAATGGGGAAAAGTGTGTATCTTTGCACTTTGAATTATTAACATAAAATTAGGACTATGAAGGACTTGATGCCTGTAAACGGACAATTTGCAATGCCCACGCTGGGATATGACAACTTGGGTGATGTCATCAGCAAGGAGACGCTCGGTTTCCACCACGGGAAGCACCTAAAAGCTTATGTCGACAACCTCAATAAGCTGCTGCCTGGCAGCGGATTGGAGAACCTGCCACTAACAGAGGTGGTGAAGAAATCCGAAGGTGGTATGTTTAACAACGCTGGACAGGTGTTGAATCACGCGCTGTATTTTGAGCAGTTCTCTAACAGCCCGCGTCCGATGGGCGAGAAGATGAAGGTACTGCTGGAGCGCGATTTCGGCAGTGTGGAGGCTTTCAAGAAAGAATTCGAGCAGAAGGGCACGACGCTCTTTGGCAGCGGTTGGGTATGGCTCTCGGCCGACAAAGACGGCAAGCTGGTCATCACGCAGCAGAAGAACGCCGAAAATCCCGTCACCATGGGCTTGAATCCCCTGCTGACTTTCGACGTGTGGGAGCATGCCTACTACCTCGACTACCAGAACCGTCGCGCCGACCACCTCGCCGCCCTTTGGCAGATTGTTGACTGGCAGGTGGTAGAAAGCCGCCTGTAACATGGCCTTACTGAAGTTTCCCACCCATCATGAGAATCCTCGCACGCAAGACGAGCGAAGGGAGTCGTTGGAGTTTGGCAAGATGGGTGAGCAAATGGCTGCGAAATACCTTGTCGACCAAGGTTATATCATCCTCGAACACAATTACCGCCGAGGACATCTGGAGATTGACTTGATTGCGCTGGACAAGGACGAGCTGGTCATCGTGGAGGTGAAAAGCCGTGCCTATGACACTATTTTGCAGCCAGAGGATGCTGTGGATCACAAGAAGCGCTTATCACTTATCCGCTTGGCCAACGAATACGTCAAAACACACAACCGCAAGGAGAATGTTCGATTCGACATCGTCTCAATTATTTCCAACAACAATGGCACTGAAATCAAGCATCTCAAAAACGCTTACAACGTGATGAGTTTCTGATATGAAAGACGCCGCCACATATGCTATTTCCGAATTTGTCGACATTATCCTCGCGGGTGATGCGCGGGCGGACGAGGCGATGTATTATCTGTTGCATGAGAAGATGAATGGGCTGTTGAGGAAAAAGTTCGAGGTGTACGAAAGTCTGTTGATGGATGAATTCGAGGATGTACTGGAAGATTTCTTCCTATATCTGCGAGAAGGCAAAAATGGCCGTAACTGCACCCCCTACCAGTCGCTCCATCGTATCCGCAAGAAAGAGGTCTTCGAGGCATGGATGGTAAGCACTTTCCGCAACTACATCAGTGTGCGTGCCGAAGCCGAAGGGCAAATATATTGCACGGGATTGGCCACCGAGAATATTGCAGAAACAGAAGAGCCTTCATCGGTAATGGCAGACGAGCAGAAACTCAAAATCGCCTCCCACCTTATCGCCTATGCCCATCAGGTGTTTTATCCTCGCAGCCGCTTCATTTTCTTGCGCTCGCTGCTGACGATGCTCAACAAGCAACAGGCGATGCCCAACGATGAGGTGGCCCGCGCCCTCGGGATGACGGATATCTCTTATCGTGTGAGTGTCCATCGCATGAAGTGCCGCCTCGCGAATTACCGTACCCTGCTGCTGCAGGGCGAGCGTCTCCCGATAGATGCTCCGCACCAGCAGATGGCGCAACGCATCCACGACGACTTTATCCATCTCTACCCCACGCTAATGCTCTATTATGGACAAACACTCGACACTCTGAGCCGTGCCGATGCTGTCAAGCAACTGCGTCGGGAGTACCTCACTGCTACAGGCTACATGCTCCACGAGGCAGAAACGGTTTATTCCCTCGCTCCCTCCATTGCTGTCTTTTGGACGCGCCTCAACCGACTCCTTGTCGTGTGAAATCTTCAATGGGTAACTAAAATAATTTTGCCAATCCGATTATTTTCGCTATTTTTGCAATTTGATTTTAACTGAATTAACTATGCTGGTAAAGACATACGGGAGTGCGATAATTGGTGTCAATGCGTTGAGTGTCACCGTGGAGGTGAGTGTCGGTGACGGTGTGGGCTTCTTTATGGTAGGCCTGCCCGACAATGCCGTGAAAGAGAGCGCACAACGTATCTCGTCGGCTTTCGAGGAGTCGGGCTTCCGCATCCCCGGCAAGCGTATCATTGTTAACCTTGCCCCCGCTGACTTGAAGAAAGAAGGCACCGCATACGACCTCACCATCGCTGTGGGGATCTTGGGTGCCATCGGTGCGGTCAACCCCGACGCCTTCGAGCGGTATGTCATCATGGGTGAGCTGGGCCTGGACGGCTCTTTGCGTCCTATCAAAGGTGTGCTGCCCATCGCCATCGAAGCCCGCAGTCGCAAGTGCAAAGGCATTATCGTGCCGGCGGAAAACGCGCGAGAGGCGGCTATCGTCAACAACCTGGAAGTCTATGGGGCACATACCTTGAAGGAAGTGGCCGATTTCTTGAACGGTGAGAAGCCCATTGAACAAACCATTGTCGACACCCGCGCCGAGTTTGCCAACTCGCTGAGCCACTACGAATATGACTTTGCCGATGTGAAAGGGCAGGAGAGTGTGAAACGTTGCTTGGAGATTGCCGCCGCCGGCGGTCACAACGCCATCATGATAGGCCCTCCGGGCAGCGGCAAGTCAATGCTGGCCAAACGTATGCCCAGCATCCTGCCGCCGCTGACGCTCAGCGAAAGCCTCGAAACAACCCAGATACACAGCGTGGCGGGCCTTATGCGCAAAGAGGACTCGCTGATAGCGGTAAGGCCCTTCCGTGCACCCCACCATACGGTTTCGGATGTTGCCTTGGTCGGTGGGGGCGTCAATCCAAGGCCAGGCGAGATATCGTTGGCCCATAATGGAGTGTTGTTCCTCGACGAGTTGCCAGAATTCAAGAGAACCGTGTTGGAGGTACTTAGGCAACCTATGGAAGAGCGCCGCGTGACCATCAGCCGCGCCAAGATGACGATTGAATATCCTGCCTCGTTTATGCTTATCGCCGCCATGAACCCTTGCCCTTGCGGCTACTACAACCACCCCACTATTGAATGTACCTGCCCCCCAGGAGCAGTGAAACGCTACCTCAACAAAGTGAGCGGCCCTCTGATGGACCGCATCGACTTGCATATCGAGGTGACGCCGGTGCCGGTCAGTCAGCTGAACAAGGATACGAAGGCCGAGAGCAGCGCCGTGATACGGGAAAGAGTGCTGGCGGCGAGGGCTATCCAGACGGAGCGATTCAAAGGTTGTCAGGGAGTGCATTGCAATGCGCAGATGAACAGCAAGCAAACCCGTCAGTATTGCGTTCTCACCGACGAGTGCCGCAATATCATGGAGCAGGCCATGAACCGCCTCGGTCTTAGCGCTCGCGCTTATGACCGTATCCTGCGTGTGGCTCGCACCATCGCCGACCTGGAGGCCAACCGCGAGATAAAACCCCTACATTTGCAGGAGGCTATCACCTACCGTTCATTGGACCGCGACAGTTG
This sequence comes from Bacteroidales bacterium, assembly GCA_017551765.1. GTDB lineage: Bacteria > Bacteroidota > Bacteroidia > Bacteroidales > P3 > Colimorpha. Next base: position 9,743 of record JAFZKV010000029.1, on the reverse strand, counting down.
GGGGCAATGAAAAAAAATTTGGCGGTTTACAAAATTTATGTAACTTTGCACTATTGAAAATAAAGACATACACCAACATATATCTATTGTAATTTATTAATAACCAATTTAATACCCCCCCCCTAATATGCGCGTTATCATTACAAAGGATTACGACGAAATGTCGATCTGGGCTGCTAACTATGTGGCCAAGAAAATCATTGATTTCAAACCCACGGCGGAGCATCCTTTTGTGCTTGGTTGCCCCACCGGTAGTTCGCCCCTCGGGCTCTACCAGCACTTGGCGAAGCTGAACAAGCAAGGCGTGTTGAGCTTCCAGAATGTGGTGACTTTCAACATGGACGAGTATGTCAATCTCGACGTCAACCACCCCGAGAGCTATCACAGCTTCATGTGGAACAACTTCTTCAACCACATCGACATCAAGAAGGAAAATGTCCATATCCTCGACGGCAACGCCAAAGACCTGAAGGCCGAGTGCGCCCACTATGAGGAGATGATTGCCGCTGCCGGCGGCGTGGACCTCTTTATGGGCGGCGTGGGTCCCGACGGCCACATTGCTTTCAACGAGCCCGGTTCGTCGCTGGCCAGCCGCACAAGAGTAAAGACCCTCACCACCAACACCATCCAGGCCAACTGCCGCTTCTTCGACAACGACGAGAGCAAGGTGCCCAAACAGGCCCTCACCGTCGGCGTGGGCACCGTGATGGATGCCCGCGAGGTGCTGATTCTCTGCAACGGTCCCAAGAAAGCCCGTGCGTTGCACCACATGATTGAGAACGGTGTGAACCACATGTGGACCAGCAGCATGTTGCAGATGCATCCGCATGCTACCGTCGTCTGCGACGAGGAAGCCACTGTCGAGCTGAAGATGAGCACCTACGACTACTTCAAGGACAAGCAGCGCATCGAAGGAAGCATCGCTGAATACGTTAACCTTTATAAATAACAGCCATGAACCCCCAATATCGCAACCTTACAACGGGCGAGATTGAGCGGTTGGAACGGCAAGGCAACAGTGCCGAGGATTGGGGCGCCGTGCGCGTCAGCGAGCCTTTCTGCACTGAATGTGTGAGAGACAGCACCTTTGAGGGTGCTGTCTCTCTTGGCGCCATTGCCGCCGAACGCCACATCGAAGGTGACCTCTCGCTGCGTGAAGGCATTTTCAATTCCACGCTTTGCAACACCACCGTTGGCGACCATCCCGCCATCCACAATGTGCGCATGCTCAGTGGCTATACGGTCGGCAACAATGTGATGCTCTTCAACATCGACGAGATGACCTGCAACGCCGACCCGCAAAAAGCCGTCTGGCTGGAGCCCATGAACGAGAACGGCGGCCGCCGCATACTGCCGTTCGGCGGCATGACCATCGGCGACGCCTACCTCTGGGCGCGTTATCGTGGCCACAAGGGGCTGATGGACAAGTTGGAGCAATTCACCTACGACCTTCTCGGCACCGACGAGGGCCGCTACGGAAGGGTGGGGGACTATTGCATAGTCAAGAACACCAAAAGTCTGCACAACGTCATCCTGCGCTCGTCCGAGAGCGACCGTACCGTTGTGGACAGCTGCATCGTGCTGAGCGACGGTGTGGTGGGCTATGGTTGCACGCTGGAGTATGGCGTCATCGCCGTGCGCTTCCTGCTGGGTGAGCACGTGCACCTGGAGTTCGGCCTGCGCCTCAACGACACCGTGGTGGGCGACAACAGCACCCTGGCACGCTGCGAGGTGGGCAACAGCATCATCTTCCCTGCCCACGAACAGCACCACAACAACTCGTTCCTCATCGCCGGCCTCATTATGGGCCAAAGCAACATCGCCGCTGGCGGCACCATTGGCAGTAACCACAACAGCCGCACGGCCGACAACGAGATTGCCGCCGGACGTGGTTTCTGGCCAGGCCTCTGCTGTTCGTTCAAGCACTCGAGCCGCTTTGCCTCCTATTGCCTGCTGGCCAAAGCCGACTACCCCGCCGAGCTCGACATCAAGCTGCCCTTCGCCTTAGTGAACAACAACACCGCCAAGGACCAGCTCGAGGTGATGCCCGCCTATTGGTGGATGTACAACATGTACGCCATGGACCGCAACAGCAAGAAGTTCGCCAAGCGCGACAAGCGCAAGCTCAAGGCCCAGCACATCGAGTTCGACAACCTGGCTCCCGACACCGCCGAGGAGATACTGCATGGCATGGAGTTGCTGCGCGGATGGATGAAAGTTTCTGACGGCACCGTCTACGCCGACGGTATGGAGAAAGGCAAGCGTCGCACGGTAATCCTCAAAGCAAAGGAGGGCTTGAAGGCCTATGAGGAGATGCTGGTCTTCTACGCCATGAAGACGTTGGAGGGTGGTAAGTGGCCGGTGGCCGGTGGACGGTATGAGAAGGAGTGGGTTAACATCGGCGGCCAGCTGGTGGCCAAGCCTGACATGGAGCAGCTGATTGCCGACGTGGAGAACGGCGCCATCGGCAGCTGGCAGCAACTGCACGACCGCATAGACACCCTCTGGCAGGCCTATCCCGCCCAGCGCGCCGCCCATGCCTATGGCGTGCTTTGCGAGTTGGCCGGAGTCGACCAGCTGGACGACAACCTCTGGGCGCATTACCGTGCGCAATACGCAGACATCCTGAATTATATCGAACAGCAGAAGAAAGCCTCGCGCGACAAAGACGACGTCAATCCCTTCCGCAACATGACCTATTGGGACGACGACGAGCGGCAGGCCGTGCTGGCGTAGCGCCTACTCGGGCAGCTTAATCTCTTTGAAACGGCGCTGGCGTTGCTGCCAGCGCTCACGGGCGTACTGCTGCATGTCGGTCACCTCGTCGCTCTCGTCGATAATCTCCAGGCCGAAGATGGTCTCGATGATGTCCTCCAGCGTGATGATGCCCTGGAATGAGCCGTACTCGTCGATGATGCCGCCAATCTGCTCCTTGTGTTTCAGCAGGTTGTCCCAGATGTCGGCCACGCTCATCTCCTCGTTGAAGAGGGGGATGGTGCGCTTGATGTCGCCCAAGGTCTTGCTGAAATGGTCCTCGGCCAGCTCCTCGAGCGCCTCGCTGCGAAGCACATAGCCTGTGATGAAATCCTCCTCCTCGGCATAGACGGGGATGCGCGAGAAGTGGCTGTACTCGTCGGTGCGGTAGAACTGCTTGAGGGTCATCCGCTCAGGCGCCGTGGCGGCCACCACACGCGGTGTCATCACGTCATAGGCCTTGATGTCGTTCAGCTTGATGACGTTCTGGATAATCTTGTTCTCGTCCTCGTCAATCACCCCCTCGTCCTCGCCCATGTCGGCCATTGCGGCCACCTCCTCACGACTGACCACGGCCTCCTCCTCGTCCTTCTTGGCGACAAGCTTGGTGAGCCACTGCACCGCCACCACGATGGGGAACAGGACGAAAATCAGCGTGCGGATGGTATAGGCCGTGAAGCCCATCAAGCGGCGCCAACTGTTGGTGCCGAGGGTTTTGGGAATGATTTCGCCAAAAACCAAAATCAGGACGGTGACCACAGCCGACACCAGCCCGAACCAATGGCTGCCGAACACCAGCGTGGCTTGGCGGCCCACGCCGGCGGCACCGATGGTGTTGGCTATCGTGTTGAGGCTCAGTATGGCAGCTATCGCACGGGCATTGTCGGTCTTGTATTTCTTGAACAGAATAGCACCTTTGTAGCCTTCGTCTTCGCGCATATTGATATACGACAACGGTGTGGACATCAAAACCGACTCCAACACCGAACACAGGAACGATATGGCCATCGCACCTGCCAGAAAGACAATCAGTAACGTCATCTCAGTTTCCAATAATATGACTGCAAAGATACAACTTTTTTTTGATTTGGCAGTGCTATTATGCCTCTGGCATCAATGATGAATGACACCGCAGGCAGGGAAGGTGCAAAAGCAGGGTTATCTCGTGCACGACATATTCGGAGCAACGACGTGGATAGAACGTGTTTTGTCCGACTGTGGTCGGACTTTAGTCGGACCACAGCCGGAGTTGAGTCGGACATGAGTCGGAGGGGGAGGGGTGGAAAATCACCATTTTTGGTGATTGCGCGCGTGCGTACCTTGTTGTATCTTTGCAGTCGGAATAAAACTAAAAGAAACGCATGTTACTATCTGAACTACAGACGGGTGAACGCGGTGTGGTGGTGCGCGTGGTGGGTCACGGTGCCTTCCGCAAGCGCATCATCGAGATGGGCTTCATCAAGGGGGTGACCGTCGAGTCCGTCCTCAATGCACCACTGAAAGACCCCATCAAGTACCGCATCATGAATTTTGAGGTGTCGCTTCGGCGCAGCGATGCCATGAAGGTGGAGATAGTGAGTGAGAAAGAGGCCGAGCGCGAGATAGTGCACCACGACGACTACAAGCCCTTGGAGGCGCCCGATTGCGACGCCATGCACCACATTGCCGCCGAGCGTGGCAAGACCATCAACGTGGCCCTTGTAGGTAATCCCAACTGCGGAAAAACCAGCATCTTCAATATCGCCGCCAATGCCCATGAGCGTGTGGGCAACTACAGCGGCGTCACCGTCGACGAGAAGGTGGGCACCTTCCAACACGGCGGCTACACGTTCCACCTCGTCGACCTGCCGGGCACCTACTCGCTCAGCGCCTACTCGCCCGAGGAGCTCTATGTGCGCAAGCACATCCTTGAGAAGAATCCCGACATTATACTCAATGTGGTGGACGGCAGCAACCTGGAGCGCAACCTCTACCTAACCACGCAGCTTATCGACATGGACATCACGATGGTGATGGCGCTGAACATGTACGACGAGTTGCAGCGCAGCGGCGACCGGCTCGACATCGACCAACTGAGCACCCTGCTGGGCATGCCCATTGTGCCCACCACGGGCCGCTCGGGCGACGGCATCAACCAGCTGTTTGACAAGATTATCGAGGTGTTCGAAGGGCGCGACGAGAAGACTCGCCACATCCATGTGAACCACGGCAAGGTGCTTGGCGACTGCATCCGTCGGCTGCGCACCGAGCTCTACGAGCACGGCTTCAGCGACTCGCTCTCCACCCGTTTCCTGGCCATCAAACTGTTGGAGAACGATAAACAGCTGGAGCAGTATGTGCAGCAGCGCGACCCCGACGGCAGCGTGTTGAAAATGCGCAATCGGATTGCCGAGGAGTACATGAAGAGCCACAGCCACACCGTTGACGATGCGGAGCATATACAGAAAGAGCACGGCGGCGACACGCATGCCCATCAGGACATTGAGAGCGCCATCACCGACGCCAAATATGCCTTTGTGCGTGGTGCTTTGGCCGAGTGCTACGAGAAGAACGAGAAGAGCAACCTGCACGCCCTGACCGACAAGATTGACGCCGTGGTGACCCACCGCTGGCTGGGCTATCCGGTGTTCCTGGTGGTGATGTTCATCACCTTCTTCTGCACCTTCGCCGTGGGGCAGTACCCGATGGATTGGCTCGAGGCATTGTTCGGCTGGCTGGGCGAGGTGGTAGGGTCGGCCATGAACGACGGCCCGCTGAAGAGCCTGCTGTGCGACGGCATTATCGCCGGCGTGGGCTCGGTGCTGGTCTTCCTGCCCAATATCCTGATACTCTATCTTTTCATTTCCTTCATGGAGGACAGTGGCTATATGGCGCGCGCGGCCTTCATCATGGACAAGTTGATGCACCGCATGGGTCTGCACGGCAAGAGCTTCATCCCGATGATTATGGGCTTCGGCTGCAATGTGCCGGCCATCATGGCCACACGCACCATTGAGGACCGCAAGAGCCGCCTGCTCACCATGTTGGTCATTCCCATGATGAGTTGCTCGGCACGTATACCTGTGTATGTGATACTTGTGTCGGCGTTTTTCAGTAAGTGGGCCGCCTTTGTGCTCATGGGGCTGTATTTGCTGGGCATGGTGATGGCGGTACTGATGGCCAAGCTGTTCAGCCGTTTCTTTGTCAAGGGCGAGAGCCTGCCGTTCGTTATGGAGCTGCCGCCCTACCGCATGCCGACGGCCAAGGCGGTGTTGCGCCACACATGGGAGAAAGGCAAGGAATACCTCAAAAAGATGGGTACTATCATCCTCGGTGCCAGCATCATCGTGTGGGCCCTGAGCTACTACCCCACGCATGAGGACCGCCATGTGCAGGCCGAAAACAGCTACATGGCCAAGATTGGCAAGACCATCGAGCCCGCCATGAAGCCTTGCGGCTTTGATTGGCGCCAGAGTGTGTCGCTGTTGGCAGGTGTAGGTGCCAAGGAGGTGGTGGCCAGCACGATGGCTGTGCTGTACTCCACCCCGGATATTCCGGAGAATTTGGAAAATCTGGAAGACTCCGCGAGCATAAGCGAACTTGTGCGCAACAATATGACGCCATTGTCGGCCGCATCCATGCTGCTGTTCATTCTGTTGTACATGCCGTGTGTCAGCACCATTGTGGCCATCAAGAACGAGAGCGGCAAGTGGAAGTGGGCCTTCTTTACTATGGCCTACACCATTGGCTTGGCTTGGATTGTGAGCACGCTGTTCTTCCAAATAGGTACGTTGCTGCTATGACACAGACGATTATAGTCATATTGATTGTGGCTGCTGCGGTTTTCTTTGCCGTGCGCCGCTTGCTGCGTACCGTCAAGAGGAAGGACGGGGGCTGCGGGTGCGGCTGTAGCGGATGCCCCTATCGGGGCGAGTGCAATAAAAAAGAAGCCGATACATGATTGTATCGGCTTCTTTTTTTGTGACCCTGCTGCGACTCGAACGCAGGACCTAGAGTTTAGAAGACTCTCGCTCTATCCAGCTGAGCTACAGGGCCAAGTCGGGACACCCAGATTCGAACTGGGGATCTCCTGCTCCCAAAGCAGGCGCGATAACCGGACTTCGCTATATCCCGATGGCAGTGCCATAAAAAAAGACGCCGTAGGGCGTCTTTCTGGCGGAGAAGGGGGGATTCGAACCCCCGGTACCCTAATCGAGTACGACAGTTTAGCAAACTGTTGGTTTCAGCCACTCACCCACCTCTCCGTGGTTTTCTTGACTAAAAAAGCACCGCTTTTTCTCTCTCGAAAAGCGGTGCAAAAGTACGAACATTTTTACAACTGACCAAATTATTTTTCTTTTTCTTAGTGTCAGCCATTGTATTCTACTGAATATCAATGTGTATTAGACCCTCTTTTTTGTTTTTGCCACATTGGATAGTTGACTCTGAAAGCCCCCTTTTTGTGTGTATTTTACCAAACTCTCCATTGCCCGACGGAGGCGAAGCTGCAACAAAACCGACAGGGGATAAAATAGACTTAAGCCATCATGATTTAGTGGTCAACTCCAAATGTTAAATTACTCCCCTCTTACTTGAGTAAATGAGGAGTAGGAGAGGAGTAAGAGAAGAGTAAGAGTTGAGTAAGAGGTAGGCGGTATTTGGTACTGTGTATCAGTGAGTTGAATATTAATTGAACACGTATCATTCACATAATGTGTATTTTAAGTACAATTTTACGCTTGTAACTTATTGATTTCCAATAAAGGCAAAATCGTCCAAAATTGCCCTTTGAAATGTTAAAATTCTCTCGCTCTGCGGGCAATAAAATCCGCATCGCGGCGTTAATATAGGCGTAAAACGAAAAGTATAACTAAACTGACACCATGATGAGGAATTGAATACCATTGATGCAAAATGCATAAAATAGTAATGTTCAATTAAAATTTTTCACATCATGGTAAAACACATCAAAAAGGTAGCACTGCTGCTGTGCATTTCTTTTCTGTCGTTTCATTCTGTACCAGCTCAAGCACAAGAGCAGGAAGCCGGAGGTTTTGACAGTCACAAGTTGCTATATGGTCTCCATCTGGGATTCACCGAGAACAGGGTGGACCTTTATTACACCCAAGGTGGGGAGGCGTATGCATGGGAAGATGGTAACTACTCGTTCAATGTGCCCGGGTTCCGTATCGCCACGATATGGGATTTCCGGTTGGGGAACCACTTCCGTCTGCGTACCATGCCGGGAGTGATGTTTTTTGGCCGCAATTTGGAGTCGATTGACGCCGTTGTACCGATTTCGCCATCTATCGACTACAAGGTGGAAAGCGTGCTCGGCGAGTTGCCCGTCGATGTCAAGTTCTACCCGTTTCGTAGTGGCAAGATTAAACCCTACCTCTGCTCTGGACTCAGCTACGGTTTCGACTTCACCTCATTGCGCAAAGACAGCGACGCTGAGAGCGTTCAGCGGCTAAACGCCCACGACCTCCGCTACACCTTTGGAGTAGGCTTCGATCGCGACACCCGCTACCTCCGTCTCGGTATGGAGTTGAAGGCTAGTTTCGGACTCCTCTCGCCCAGCACTGGCGGAAATTACGACAACGCCTTCTACTTCCACGGCGGCCCCTCTTTCAGCATAGGCATCAATATCGAAGCATAGGAATCGCCGCCCGGCAGGCAATAAAAACCGCATTGTGGCGTTAGTCAAGCAGAAAAAAATTAAACAACAAAGAATTATGAAAACTAATCCCTTCAAACTAATGACAGCAGTTGTTATGGGCGCGGTGCTGATGATGGCTTTCCAATGCGGGAAAGACGAGGACCTCGAACCCGTGAACCCTAACTGCAATGCCCGCCATTCCGAGTGTTTACAGCATATCGACAAGGATGCTAAGGGTTTCTACAGCCCCGACTCGGCGAGCGTGATATACGATGCCGCCAGCCAGCGGTTGCATGTGACGCACCACAACCTGATGGTCAACTGTGGCACCGCTGGGATGAACGGCGGCATCACCGTCAGCGCCATCCGCAACGGACAGACCATTGACATCTACGAGCGCGAGGACGAAGGCAATCCGCAGGCCAACTGCATGTGCGATGTGGACAACGAGTTCGACCTCTACAGCATCGAACATGGAACCTATACTCTCGTCTTTCACAGCTGCTATCCCGACCCGCTGTCGGTCACATTCACGTTTTGAGGACGTTGCTATAACAGAAAGCCGAGACCAGCAATGGTTTCGGCTTTCTTCGTTTTAATGTGTCGCGTTGCGCTCGGCTATTTCTTTTTGGCCTGATTAGCCACGCTTTGCATCTTGGCGGCGATGACGGCGGGGTCGCCGAGGAATTTGTCCTCGACGAGGTTCATGCGGTCGTCAAAAGTGAACACATAGGGCACCGCCGTGGGCAAATTGAACTTGATTATTTCCTCGTTTGACATGCCTTTGAGTTCCTTGACGATGCCACGTAGCGAGTTGCCGTGGGCCACGACCAGCAGGGTGTTGCGGTTGTCGAAGGCGGGCATGATGGTGCCGCGGTAGTAGGGCATCAGTCGCTCGATGGTGTCCTTGAGGCTCTCGGTGAGAGGGATGAGGTTATCAGGGATTTCGTTGTAGCGCGGGTCCAGGCGGGGGCTGCGCTCGTCGTGCAGGTCGAGGGCGGGGGGCTGCACGTCGAAGGAGCGGCGCCAAAGCAGCACCTGTTCGTCGCCATACTTGGCGGCGGTGTCGGCCTTATTGAGGCCTTGGATGGCGCCGTAGCTTTTCTCGTTCAGGCGCCAGCTTTTCTGCACCGGCAGCCAATCCATATTCATGGCGTCGAGCATCTGGTTAAGGGTCTTCACGGCCCGTTTGAGGTAGGAAGTGAAGCAGAGTTCGGGGCGGTAGCCTTCGGCCACCAGCAACTTGCCGGCCTCCCAGGCTTCGGCCATGCCGGCCTCGGTGAGGTCCACGTCGGTCCAGCCAGTGAAGAGGTTGAGTTTGTTCCACGCGCTCTCGCCGTGGCGTACAAGT